>JAPKZX010000107.1 GCA_026393575.1 Actinomycetota bacterium | reverse complement strand
GGCTTCTATGAGGTCGGGGCGCATCTGCAGAGTTCTCCACAGGGCTTGAGCATGCCTCCAGGCCTCTACTTTGGCGTGATCGCCACTGCGAAGCACATCTGGGACTTCCCAGCCCCGAAACTCGGCTGGTCGCGTGTACTGAGGCTCTTCGAGTAGTCCCTCGGCCCCAAAACTCTCTGTGACTGGAGATTGGGAGTTCCCCATCACCCCAGGAAGCAATCGAGTGACAGCTTCGATGATGAGACACGCCGCCACCTCACCGCCGGCCAACACCACGTCTCCCACAGACACTTCGTGGTCCACCAGGTGCTCGCGCACGCGCTGGTCCACCCCTTCGTAGCGGCCACACAACAAACTGAACCCACCGGCGTCTGCCAGTGCCTGTGCCATGGATTGATCAAATGTCTGTCCACCTGGCCCGAGAAGAATCAGTGGCCGCGGAGGTTGCGCAGCTTCAACGGCGGCAAAGATTGGTTCAGGACGCATCAACATGCCGGCGCCTCCACCAAATGGAGTGTCGTCCACGGTGCGATGCACATCAGTGGTGTGTTCGCGAATGTCGTGACAATTCACTGCCACTGCACCACTTTCGCGGGCGCGACCCAACAAGCTGTGTTCGCAAAACCCGTTGACTATGTCGGGAAAAAGCGTGAAGACATCGATGCGCATTGACACGGACACTACCTATTTCGCAGCGTCACTGTCGTCTGATAACAGCGCTTCTCGCAACCCAGCAGGCGGATCAATCACTGTGATGCCTTCATCGCAGGACAATACAAATGGCATGGGAATGAGAACGCCTGATTCAAGTTCCAATAAATCGTGGGCTGGATTGTTCAACACACCCGTGCAAATACCCCATGACACACCCGACGTGTCTTCCACTTCAGAACCAATGAGTTGATGCACCCACAAACCTTCAGCGCCATCTATGGGTGCTGCATACAAGAACTTGTTCGTCAGTTTCTCTGCTGCATTGCGATCATCAATTCCTTCGAAGTGCACTACCCAACGATCTTGTTGTGGGCGTGACGAGGTGATGGTCAATGTGCGTTGGCCAGAGGAATCAAAAATGATGAGCTGAGCGCCAACTTCGCGACGTTGCACAAGGTCAGACGTGAGCGACAAGAAAAGATCACCACGAACGCCGTGGGGTTTACCGATGCGGCCAACCTCGAGGAGACCGTCGGGTTGTTCAGACATGAAGATGAATCAGGCGACTGCCGATTCAGGCATCAACAAAGTCGACGTCTACATCGACATCGTCATTTGCAGCAGCAGCGCGAACAACGGTGCGGATGCTTTGTGCAGTGCGACCACGACGACCGATGACACGACCAAGGTCTCCAGGACCGACACGAACTTCAAGAAGAATCTTGTCGCCCTTGCCAGGACCAGATGAAACGTTTACAGCTTCAGCGTCGTCGACAATGCTGCGCACGATGTGCGTAAGCACGGCGATAGCAACAGGAGCCTCGAGAGTATTTGCGTCGAATTCAGACACGGGACTACTTGGCTTTTGCAGCGGTGAACTGAGCCCAGGCACCACTGATTTCAAGAAGTTTGCGAACACGCTCGGTTGGCTGTGCGCCTTCCATAAGCCACTTCACTGCTTTGTCGTTATCGATGGTGATGGTGGACGGTTCAGTACGTGGGTTGTATTGACCCAAGATCTCGATGAAACGACCATCACGAGCGCGACGGGAATCAGCCGCAATAACGCGGTACTGGGGTTGCTTGGTCTTGCCAACTCGTGTGAGGCGCAATTTGACTGCCATGGTGCGATTTCTCCTGAAAGGACCCGATTCGGGACTAGGTAAGGCTATCGGTGGAAAAGCCAAGTCACCAACGGCTCTACTTGAAGAATGGCGGCGCTCCTGGGCTGCCGTCTAGGCCAGGGAAGCCAGGCATTCCCCCTTGGCCACCAAGCATGTCGCCCAACTCTCGCATGGCTTGGCGCTTATTGACCTTGCCTTTTCCTTTGCCCGCTTTACCTTGTGGCTTTGCGAGGCCGCCCATTCGCTTCATCATCTTTTGCATTTCGGTGAACTGTTTGATGAGGCGATTGACATCGGCCACCTGGGTTCCGCTGCCCTTAGCGATACGGGTGCGGCGACTGCCGTTGATGATCTCGGGCTGCCTGCGCTCCTCGGGAGTCATCGAACGAATGATGGCTTCGGTGGTCTTGACCTGATCGTCACCGATTTGCGCATCCTTCATTTCTTTTGGCATGCCAGGCAACATGCCCATGATCCCCGACAACGGACCCATCTTCTTGAGTTGCTGCAACTGGTCTAAGAAATCTTCGAGAGTGAACTGGCCTTCCAGCATTCGTGCTGCGGCTTCTTCGGCCTTGTCTTGTTCAAAAACTTTTTCTGCTTGCTCGATGAGGGTGAGCATGTCGCCCATTCCCAAAATGCGACCCGCCATACGGTCAGGGTGGAATTGTTCGAACGCATCTATTTTTTCACCGGTGGCAGCAAACGCAATTGGCTTACCAATGACGTACTTCACCGACAGCGCAGCACCACCGCGTGCATCACCGTCGAGCTTGCTGAGAATAACTCCGTCGATGGAAAGTCGCTCGTCGAACGCTTTTGCAACACTGACAGCGTCCTGACCTGTCATCGCGTCGACAACCAAGAACGTGTAGTTCGGTTTTACTGTGGAAGAAATCTCTGCAACTTGTTGCATCATTTCTTCGTCAATTGCCAAACGACCAGCAGTGTCAACAATGAGAACGTCTTTACCTAAACGGCGAGCCTCTTCAAGACCTCTGCGCGCAGTCGTAACGGGGTCACCAGATTCTGAGAAAACTGGAACACCAATTTGTGAACCGAGCGTGCGCAACTGTTCGACGGCAGCAGGGCGCTGAAGGTCGGCACCGACCAAGAGTGGTTGACGGCCTTGCGACTTAAACCAGCGCGCAAGTTTTGCAGCACTAGTGGTTTTACCCGAACCTTGCAGACCGGCCATGAGAACAACTGTGGGTGGAACACTGCTGTAGGTGATCTTGAGTGTTTCTCCACCCAACATGCCAACAAGTTCAGCGTTAACAATCTTGATGATTTGTTGACTGGGATCGAGCGCTTCAGAAACCGTGGCACCAATTGACTGCTCACGAATGCGTGCGACAACATCGCGAACAACTGAAACGTTGACGTCTGCTTCTAAAAGTGCAGTACGAATTTCAGCCAATACCTCATCGACATCAGCCTCGGTGAGACGACCTTTCCCTTTGAGTCGTTTTACAATTCCTTGGAGGCGATCACCGAGCGAGTCAAACATGCGAAGTAAAGGCTACCGATTGACAGACTGCTAGCCGATGGTCACGGCAGTGACCACGGTCTTGACAACAGTGAGATTGACCCTGTTTTCCGAGTAATCCTTGGTCAACATAAATGCTTCGCCGTCGCGCATTGCCACGCGAATAGTCCATCCACGTTCTGACGCCACCTTCACAGCTTCGGATTCCGTCAGGCCAATCAAAGACTTTGCAGTTTCTTTAGTCAATGTGGTGGGCAGGATGCCTGGCTCCACTACTCCCCCGTCACTCGGTGAACCGCCCCCCGTGTTTCCAGGCGCAACTCCAGTTCCTGGGTCAACTGGCTGTGGTGGTGCGACGGTATTGATTGCAATTGACGGTGCATTGAACGTGATGTCTTCGTCTTTCATGGCAATCACCGTTCCGACATCACCTTCGTTATTGAAGTAGGTGTACGCCGGCACCAGGATGGATGCATTATTCGTGAGTGCAGCCTGCATCAATACATATCTCACTCCAGTGATTGGCACCACTGTTGAAGGCATCGTTCCAGAGTCAGTTACTAGCGAACCGTCGGTTACTGGTGCGCCCTGTGATGAAACGGCGATGTCGACCGCACTTCGAGTTGCCGCACCCCATGCCGTGTAACGAGGATCACTGAGTCTTTGTACTGCATCATTCGGCGACACCAAGTAATAACCATTCGCTCTGTCTACATAGAGGAACGGCCCGCTTGCTGAAACAAGAGCACCATCCTCACCGAAGGAGAAATACACGGAAAGATTTGTGGGAACACCAGCTACGGAGAAAACTCCAGAGACGTCAGTTGACCAATCGGAAGTTTGTGCTGTGAGATGAAATGTTGCTGGGTTATAGCCACCACGCGTCATCAACGTTGCCGTTCGATTCAATGCCTCACGCGCAGACAACAAATTCTTGGGAAGCAAAATCGCGTTTCCACCACACTCTTTATCGTCCGGCGCGCACGGCGATGAGACCGCGGTGGAATTCATTCCACTTGCGTACGACCACCACGCACCAGCAGTGTCTACCCACAACCACATACCAGTGCCTTTATCGGCATCCAAACCAAGGGTGTAGGAGTTCTTCTCGTTCTTCTTTACTTCGCCAATAACACCAAAAGCAGCAGCCAATTCACGGAATGCATCTTTGGCCTTTGGCCGTGCCACTACCGACCATGCAAAGCCCGAGATTCGATCAACACTGAGGTCGTTCATGGCTTTGTATTCCACTTCTGAATACATGGCCTCTTTTGCGCCATCAACTGTGGCTGCAATGGAACGATTGTCGCCTGATTGCGCCTGCGACAACTTCAAAGACAATTGCAATGGGCCAGGCTCACCACAACTCGTCAGAATTCCAATACTGAGAGAAGCAAGGATCGCGCAACGAACTACGCGAGAAGACAAAAGATGTCGCATCTGTTTATTCTTGCTCACCGTGACCCACACATAGCGTCAGGCCTATTCAAAAAGGGCAGCAACAAATTCGGCAGGGTCAAAGACCACTAAGTCTTCGGCACTCTCACCAAGACCCACCAACTTCACGGGTATTCCAAGGTCTGTCTCAATGGCAAACACAATGCCACCTTTGGCAGAACCATCGAGCTTGGTGAGCACAACACCTGTCACGTCCGTGGCGGCCGCAAATTCTTTGGCTTGCGATAATCCGTTTTGTCCGGTTGTTGCATCGATAACCAACAACACTTCATTTACAGTTCCCGGTGCTTTATCTGCAACGCGTCGAACCTTCTTTAGTTCTTCCATCAAGTTGGATTTGTTTTGCAGTCGGCCAGCAGTATCACCCAACACCAACGTGACACCTTTGGCGGCTGCACTTTGAATACCGTCAAAGATGACAGAAGCTGGGTCGCCACCTTCGGCACCGCGCACAAACGATGCACCAGAACGCTCGGCCCACACTTGTAACTGTTCTGCGGCAGCTGCTCGAAACGTGTCGCCCGCTGCCATCAACACAGAAGTCCCCCGCGCTGCTTCCGCAGTTGCAATCTTTCCGATGGTGGTGGTCTTGCCCACTCCATTCACGCCAACAAAGAGCCACACATTTGGAGTCTCAGCAGCATCGAGATGCAGTGCTCGATCTGTTGAAGACAATTGCGCAGTCATTGCAGTTCGCAGCGCCTGAATCACTTCGTCTCCAGAGCGCAAGTCTCCGTCTTTTACGGATTGTCGCAGTGGGTCAAGTAAACGGGTCGCTAAACCAATACCAATATCTGCCAACAACAGTGTCTCTTCAAGTTCGTCCCACGTGCTTGCATCTACATTGCGGCTACGGATGGATTGAAACGCATTAACAAACAGTGACCTCGTGCGGCCAGCGCGCTCGCGCACGTTCGGCGCCTCAACATGTGGCGTAACTTCTGTAGCAATGGGGGCGGCAACTTCTGTTGCGTCGCCACGATCAGCTACAAGTGTTTCAGCAACTTTTGGCGCGTCAGGCGAGGTGGGCGCAGGTGTCTGAGACGAAGACCTTCGCGAACGACGAATGAAAAGGAATGAAACCCCAACAACGCCAACGCCACCAGCCGCTATGAACGGAACAAGATTGGTCGACGATTCAGCGAGCATTACAACTGACGAGAGATTGCGTCGCTAGAACGTTCAGTAACAACCTTTGAGGAACCACCTGGCTGCATGGAAACACCCAACAGACAGTCAGCTGCTTCCATCGTGCGCTTTTGGTGGCTCACAATAATGAGCTGGGCATCGCGACGGAACTCATTGACTAGCCCAAGGAATCGGTGCAAGTTCACATCGTCGAGCGCAGCTTCAACTTCGTCCATGACATAGAACGGTGACGGACGGCTACGGAAGACTGCAAACAAATATGCAAGCGCAGTAAGCGAACGCTCTCCACCAGACAACAACGACAGTTTCTTGAATGTCTTTCCTGGCGGCTGTGCTTCCACTTCAATACCGGTGTTCAGCATGTCCTCAGGGTTCGACAAAATGAGTCGACCCTTACCACCCGGGAATAACAGCGTGAACAAATCGGTGAAGTTGTGACTCACATCTTGGAATGCTTCTGCGAACACAGACTGAATCTCAGCGTCGATTGCTGCAATAACTTGCGCCAATTCGCGACGAGAGTTACGCACGTCGTTCAACTGCTCTTCAAGGAATGTATGACGTTCCTGCAACTCGGTGAACTCTTGCAATGCGAGTGGGTTAATTGGGCCCATCAAGCGAATATCACGCTCTAGTGCACGCGCACGATCTGCATGCGTGGTGCCTTCGGGTACTTCAGGCATCGGCGATGCTTCAGCAACCTCTGGTTCTACTTCAAGGTCCCGTCGAATTAATTCAACTGCTGCTTCTAGACGCATGCGTGACTCAGCTTCTTCAACATCCACTCTGCGCGCACGTTCACGCAACTCTTCGAGCTGTTGTTCGGCTTCATGACGACCACGGCGCGCAGAATCAAGACGGGATGCCACTGCACGCACCTCATCACTTTGTTTGCGACGCAACTCATGCAATTCAGTCAAACGATTCTCAGTGGCCAAGCGATGCGCTTCCACAACTTCAGCCAAGCGACCAATAGCAATGAGAGCCGCTTCAATCTTTTGGCGACGAGCACCAGCTTCAACTCGTGCTGTGGAGTCTGCCTCGAGACGGCGTTCCGTCTCTTCGGAACGTTGGCGCAAGAATTGCTGACGCTCTTGCAAACCGGCCATACGAACATCGAGGTCTTTTCTGCGCAACGACATGTGTGTTGTCTTGCTATCAATTACTGCACGTGCTTCGCTTTGGGCACGGGCAGCTGCAATTTCTGCGGCCTCAGATTCCTCAAGTGCAGGCAAGATGCCTTCAAGTTCACCCACACGACCCTGGTACTGAGCCAAACGGGTACGAATCTCTTGCGCCGAATCGTTATTGATTTGTGATTCAGAGGTGCTGTTGCGTCGATCGTTGATGGCAGTGGTGAGACGCTCGGAAGCTGTTTCTACCAACTGCACTTGGCGTTCAATTCTCTTCTCGATATCTGCAATCTGTTGGCGCGAAGACACGAGTTCGTTTCGTGATGTTTCAACCAGTGCAGTCAGTCGCTGCAATTCAGTGGTAGCAGCTTCTACTTCTTTGCGTGTCTCTTCAATGACTTCAACAGAGCCAAGTTCATCTGCTGCGCCAAGGCGCCAGCCACTTGCAGCCAATCTGTCACCGCGACGCGTAACAACTGTGACACTTGCATTCGTCTCTACTACCGAGATTGCAGCATTGATGTCGTCGGTACAACCGATGGAACTAAGCAATGCATCGAGTAAGCCATTCACTGCGCCTGTTGCTGAGTCTGCAGCACGTACATGAGAACGAACTGAAGCAATGCCCGTAGGAAGTGCTGCACCACTACTGCGTGACAACCCAAGTGCCAAAACTGCACCATTGTGGTCAACGGCTTTCAAAGCATCGATAGCGCGACGAGCAATTGATGCATCATTCACCACAACAGCGGCCAGTGCATCGCCGAGCGCTGCCTTAACAGCAGCATCCCAGCCAGCATCAATCGTGATGATGTCGACTAGAGCACCCACAACACCTTGCACCTGCGATAAATGTTCGGCACCAATGCGTGCCCGCGATGAAGCCACAGCTTCTTCTAAAGCCTCAAGACGTGCACTTGCGCGTGCACTTCTGCGTTCGGCCGTTGCTCGTTGTGTTTGTGCTTCGTCACCAGCTGCTTCTGCATTTTCGCGGCGATCATGTGCTTGCGCGGCTTCAACGCGCAGATCTCCCAGCATTGTTTCTGCGGCTGCAAGTTCACCCTGCAATGCATCAATGTTTGAAGCCATGCTGGCATCACGCTGCACCAAAGCATCAATACGTGCTTGCAACTTTTGCAACTCACCGGCTGATTGCTCCACTGTATTGCGCAATGTACGCAGTTCGCCACGCACTTCTGCGGCTGCATTACTTGCTTCATTGCCTTGCACTGTGTGAAAGAGGCCTTGCTCGTTTCGTTCGCGCTCAAACACTTCTTCTTCAACGGCAAGCGAGTCACTCTCTTGCATTGCAATGGCAAGACTGCGCTCTACTTCAACAAGTTCATCGCGCATTTGCGCAGCGTCGGCTTCAAGCGCTGCCACAACATCGTCTGCAATCAGTTGACCTTGATCGCGCTCCATAGAACGACGACGCTCCGTAATAACGGCCGCCAGACCACGAGCTCGTTCACGCAACTGCTCGACACGCATGAGTTCATCGTTGACCCCAGATTCTCCCCTAGCGCTGAGATCTGCTTCTGCCGCAAGAACCTCGGTGTCTAATGCGGCAAGACGCTGACGAATCTCTTTTTCTGAAGTCTCTGACGAGTTCTTCTCTGTGGCAAGTGATGTGAGACGCGCACGCAATGCTGCAACTTCACGACCAGACAAGAACAAACGAAGCGCTCGTAGTTCTCCGACGATTTCTCCATGCCGGCGAGCAGCATCTGCTTGGCGTTCGAGCGGGCGCAGTTGACGACGCACTTCGCGAATGAGATCTTGAACACGCAGAAGGTTTGCTTCAGTTGCTTCGAGGCGACGTTCTGCCTTTTCTTTGCGCTTGCGATACTTCAACACGCCTGCAGCTTCTTCGATGATGGCGCGACGATCTTCTGCACGTGCGGTCAGTACAGCATCGATTTGACCTTGGCTGATGATGACGTGTTGTTGACGGCCAACGCCGGCGTCTGACAACAACTCTTGAACGTCAAGCAGTCGACACTCAACACCGTTGATGGCGTACTCACTGTCTCCATTGCGGAACAAAATACGAGAGACCGTGATTTCAGAAAAATCTAAAGGCAAGAGACCAGCAGAGTTATCAAGCGTGAGCATTACCTCGGCGCGACCAAGTGCCGATCTTTTCTGAGTGCCGTTGAAGATGACGTCTTCCATTTTCTGTGAACGCACAGCACTTGGCGCTTGCGCACCCAAGACCCACGCAACTGCATCGACAACGTTTGATTTTCCAGACCCGTTTGGTCCGACCACAACGGTGACACCAGGTTCCATCTCGAGGACGGTGGCATCTGCGAACGACTTAAAGCCTTTGAGGGTGAGGGACTTGAGAAACACGGCGAGACCAACAGTAATAGACGAGGGCTCGCTACGCCGTATGACGAGTTATTTCTGGCAGCGAGGACAGTACGAAGTAGAACGCCCCGCAACAATGACACGACGGATGGAGACTTTTCCACAGGTGATGCACCCCTGACCTTCACGTCCGTACACACGATGATTCTCCTGAAATGAACCGACATTGCCCTCAATATCGACATATTGAGTGTCTTGCAGTGTGGAACCGCCGGCCTCAATGGCCTGTGTGAGCACTTCAGATATATGCGTCGCCAACTCGTTGATCTTCTTGCGACTCAAAGAATCCACAGTTCGATTCCAGCGCAAACCTGCGAGATGCAATATTTCATCGGCATAAATGTTTCCGATGCCAGCAACGACGTGCTGGTTCAACAGCAGTGGCTTGAGAGCCCCGCGCCGCCCTCGCAATGCACGAGCCAACACATCGGCATTGAACTCATCGACAATGGGGTCTACCCCAAGGCGAGCTAACTCCGGAAGTACCTCTGCGGTATGTGCAGGATCAAAAACCACTACTTCACCGAACGTTCGTGGGTCGACAAACCACATTTCTTCAATTACACCATCTCGCTCTGCAAGCGTGAGTACCACATGTGTGTGCGGTGGGCGTTTTGTGCCTGCTTTCTCAACCAACACGCGACCGCTCATACGCAGGTGAATCATTAGTTGTTCGCCCGTATCGAGATCACACAATATGTATTTGCCGCGTCTACGTGCCGACACGAGAGTTGCACCGAGCAAACCATGAATGACGGCTTCTTTACCAACACGACGAACGGAACGTTCTCGACCGACTTCCACATGCGAAATGCGTCGGCCTACAACACGTGATTCAATACCGCGACGTACGGTTTCTACCTCGGGTAGTTCAGGCATTGTGCAATGCGACCAGTGCGTTATACGCACCGACTGCTGCGATTTGCTCTGCAGCTTTCTTCGTGCGGCCGTCGCCAAGTCCGTGACGTTTCCCATTCACCAACACAGTTGCTGTGAAGAGTCTTTCGTGGTCTGGGCCTTCGCCTTCAACGTCGTACACGGGCGCAGGAAGATTCAATCGGGCACACAGTTCTTGCAATCGCGTTTTGGCATCGAACATCTCGAGATGAGGAATCGCTTCTTCAATCAGATTCTCCATGAGGGAACGCACTACGCGATGCGCTGCCACAGAACCAGCGTCGAGATACACAGCACCAATGAGGGCTTCTAAAGCATCGGCAAGAATTGAGGATTTGTCGCGGCCACCAGCAGCATCTTCACCTTTACCCAAGAGAAGAAACTCTCCAATTCCAAGACTGCGAGCGACTTCGGCAAGTGCGTGCATGTTCACAACACTGCGTCGTAAATCTGTGAGTTTGCCTTCTGGCAGGTCAAACAAACGATGAAACGCAAGATCTGCAACGACCCAACCCAATACGGCATCACCCAAGAACTCAAGACGTTCGTTTGTGATGGGCGAATCATTCTCCGCCTGCCACGACCTATGAATGAGTGCTTGACGAAGCAATGACTGGTCAGCGAACTCGTGGCCGATGCGTTGAGAACACTCGGCGAGTGCATCTTCGGACACGTCCGCCACCGTTGCCTCAGACTCCGAGTGTGCGCGCGATGTAATCGACTGCGTCGGCAACTGTCTTCAGGCCAGGCAAATCATCATCATCGAATTGAAAATCTGGAACCGAGGCCGAGAATTCTTGCTCGAGTGAATCCACAAGTTCGATCAATGTGATGGAATCTGCGCCCAAGTCATCGGCGAATGATTGAGACTCAGAGATTGTGGATGCGTCAATTTCAAGAATTGATGCAAGGTGCGAACACACGGAGGAAACAATGTCAGAACGATTCATTTGTGCCTTTAAGTAGGGAGAGAAACTCTATGAGCCAAGAGTAGTAGAGATGGCTTTGCGAATGGCTCCGACCATGTCGGTCTCAACCATCTCTTGTGCACACTTGATTCCGTTCAACATGGCGCGAGCACTACTTGAGCCGTGGGAAATGATGCACACACCGTCTACTCCGAGCAAGATGGCGCCACCATACGTGTCGGGATCAAGTGTTTCGTACAATGGCAACAATGCAGGCATGAGTGCGTTTGCAGCGTCGGCATACTCGGGCTGACCAAATGCGGTGAACAACGCTTTCACAACAGTCTTCAAACTGCCTTCAAGTGTCTTGAGCACCACATTGCCCGTAAAGCCATCGGTGACAACAACATCAACATCGCCTGTCATGAGGTCACGGCCTTCAACGTTGCCGATGAAGTTG
>JAPKZX010000110.1 GCA_026393575.1 Actinomycetota bacterium | reverse complement strand
ATCCACTGATGTCGGATTTTGCACCTAGTCCTAGTGCCAACCAAACGAATGCAAAACGTTGAGTGCTTTGTACAAGAATGAAAATGAAACTGTTAAGCCACAACAATCGGAATGGTTTAATCCGAAGAAGATCAACTGGCCTAATTCCTTCGTTAACACTCACTGAGTCCATGGTGTCAGATATCTGGGTGGATTAGGTCACTGAAGGGACGAATACAACGAATCAATGAGTGCTCTGTTGCGCGGGTTCTGCCAGCGTGGACCCATTTGATTCATTACGTACCCAAAACCGACTTTTGCCTTCGGATCACAGAAGCCAACAGAACCGCCCGCACCAAAATGACCAAAGGACTCGGGGTTAGGCCCAAAACCGCGTTCCGGAATAGGCAATTGGAATCCGTGGGCAAAGCGAGATGTTCGGTGAAGAATTCTGTCTTCGCCATGTGAAACTTCCGACGATGCAATGTCTAACACTTCTCGTGGGATTGCCGTCACGCCGTCGTGTGTTCCGCCGTATGCAAGGGAAGTGTAGAGAGTTGAAATAGCCCGAGCTGACGCATGAACGTTCGTGCTGGGCATTTCAGCTAGCCGCCACGGTGCACTGTTCACTACTCCTGCACCTGAAAGACCTGATGGGTTGTAATACGTATTGAATTGAAGGAGTTGTTCATCGTCTAGTCCCGCTGGTTCCTGCTCTGGGAATGGATCATTGGGCCATTCGTAGTCGGCGATGCGCGAATGCAGTTCAACTGGGGTGCCAAGATAAATCTCAGCCTGTAGTGGTTCGGCAATGAATTCGGATATCAGTCTTCCTACGGATTTCCCTGTAGCGCGACGCAACATTTCACCAACCAGAAAACCATACGTGTTGACGTGGTATCCGTGTTCGGTTCCGGGCGTCCACCAAGGTTTCTCCTTTGCCAATGCATCGGTCATATGCTTCCAGTCGAACATTGCGTTAGGCGCCAGGCGCTTGCGAATGGCAGGTAACCCTGCACGATGACTGAGTAGGTCTCGCAGGGTCAACTCTTCTTTTCCGTGAACAGCGAACTCTGGCCAAATAGATGCAACTCGAGTCTCGTATGTAACGAGACCATTTGCCACGCATTGAGCCGCGACAACCGCGGTGACCCCCTTGCCAATCGAGAAGGCGTTGACAAGTTGGTCTTCTTGCCATGGAGACGTCTTCTGTGGGTTAGAGAAACCACCCCATAAGTCAACAACCTTGACTCCATCTACGGTGATGTAGACAGCAGCACCGATTTCTCCGTGCTCTATGAAATTGTTCTTGAAAGCATCACGAACCGCGTGGAACGCCGCATCACATGTTCCGTGAATGGGCGCCTGCATTGTTAGAGAGCTGACTTCTCCAGGATGTGGATGCCACAAGCAGAACCAAGACCAATGACGTGTGCAAGGCCGACCTTTGCGCCTTCGATTTGGCGAGGTCCGGCTTCTCCGCGTAAGTGATGGCACACTTCCCAAATGTTTGCGATACCTGTGGCTGCAATTGGATGTCCCTTTGATTCAAGACCACCAGAAACGTTGACGGGCATTGAACCGTCACGCCAGGTTGCGCCGGAATTGAAGAAGTCAACTGCGCCGCCCTCTTCGCAGAGCATGAGGTTGTCGTAATGGACAAGTTCAGCGGTGGCGAAGCAGTCATGGAGTTCTACAAGGTTGAGGTCTGATGGGGATACACCAGCCTGTTCGTAGGCCTGCTTGGCTGCAATACGGGTGAGTGTGTTTACGTCTGGAAGAACCTGACATGCCTCTTGGTACGGGTCGCTTGTAAGGATTGACGCTGACACCTTGATGGCACGACGCTGTTGTTCGAGAGACAATGTCTTCAATTTCGCTCCACTAACAACAACTGCAGCAGCTGCGCCGTCACAGTTAGCTGAGCACATTGGGCGAGTGTTCGGGTATGAAATCATGATGTCGTTCATGATCTCATCGAGTGACATGCGCTTTGTGTAGGCAGCAAGCGGATTCAATGTCGAGTGAGCATGATTCTTCTCAGAAATCTTTGCGAACAGTTCGAAGGTTGCTCCGCCGTACTTGTGGCCGTACTCCATGCCAACTTGAGCAAAGGTTCCGGGCATAGCCGCTGTACCGATAAGTCCGTCAACGTTTGTTACAGATCCGAAACGACCTGATGGTGTCCATTCCTTGTTCTTTGACTTAGGAGCACCGCCGCCACCAAGGAGACCAACGCCTGCAAGCTTCTCAACACCAACTGCAAGACCCATGTCGCATTCACCAGCTTTGATAGCCATGATGGCCGTACGAAGTGCCGTTGCACCGGTGGCGCATGCGTTCGAGACGTTGTACACAGGAATACCGGTTTGGCCGACTTGCTTCTGAATCATTTGTCCGATGCCGCCTTGGCCCATGAGGCAACCAGCTGCCATCACGCCAATGTCTTTCATCGTTACTTGTGCATCAGCCAATGCAGCAATAACTGCTTCTGATGCAAGGTCAACAGTGTCCTTGTCTGGATACTTTCCAAATTTGGTCATGTAAATTCCGAGGATGTAGATGTCGTCAGTAGCCATTGTGTTCTCCGTTGTGTGTTGATTGGGTTGTGTTGATATTAAAACTAATTACGCGGGCTCGTAGCCAAAACCAATAGCTTCAAGGCCATTGTCGTCTGCACCAAGTGAATATGTTGTGAGCTTGACCTTCATGCCGAGGGTCACTTTTTCAGGGGTGGCCTCCACGTTTGCGAGGTTTCCGCGCACGCTTGTGCCACCGCAGTCAATGATTGCTGCAACGAAAGGTACTGGTACGCCAGGAGCAGCGAACGTAACAATGGTGAATGAGCGAACAATTCCTTCGTTAACAATCGCGACCTTCTTAAAGTCTGTAGCAAAACATGATGCACAGGCGTTACGACGGTCGAAATAACGCGCTCCGCATTTCGTGCACTCGTTGGCAGTGAGATGAGGGGAGTCGCCGAGGACGAGGTAGTCAACCAGTGGTACTTGTGTGATGGTCATATTTTCCCTTAACTCTTAAGCAGTTCCCATACCTTATGCCCTGTCAGGGGCTTGGAACCGAGCCAGAGAAGCGTCTCGCCTTCTAAGATGGCATCACAGCTCAGGCTGTTCTTAAAGGGGATGCCTT
>JAPKZX010000067.1 GCA_026393575.1 Actinomycetota bacterium | reverse complement strand
GGTTGCCTGAACACAAAGGTGCTGCTCGGTGTCGTGAGCGCTCACAAGAAGACGACACGGACGGAATTCCGTTCATACAGCCAAAGTAACGTCAGAAAAAGGCCGTAGTTCAGACGTATGTGGGAGCTAATTGTTGGTGTACTGCTTGGTGCAGTTGCAACAGTTGTAGTTCTTCGTCGCACCACACGTCCAAGCGCTCCTGAAGTTGTTGAAGATGCCTCGCCAAAGGAAGACGTCGCAAACAGTAATGAGTCACTTGAAGCGCTAGTCGATGCTCTGCCGATGGGAATTGTTGTCGTTGGTAAAGACGGGCAAGTTCGTTTTCGAAACAACGCTATGTCAACAGTGACTGGGACTCGACACGTTGATGTTCTCGTTGAAGCCGCTACTGAACGCTTGATTGATCGTGCCTTAGTCGGTAAAGAGCGTCGTGAAGAGATTCAACTCGCCGGTCCGCCTATTCGCGTTCTTGAAGTACATGCTGTGCCTCTGAATGACGGTGGCGCATTGGCGTTGGTGGAAGACATTACGGAAAGATGGCGCATCGACCAGGTGCGTACAGACTTCGTGGCAAATGTGAGTCACGAGTTAAAGACTCCCGTTGGGGCAATTTCGGTATTGGCAGAAACTTTGGAAGGTGAGACAGAGGACGAACTCATCTTGCGGCTCACAGGGCGAATGGTGTTAGAGACACAACGCATGTCTCGCACGATTGATGACTTATTGGAATTGTCGCGCATTGAATTGGGTGGGGAAGCGTTGTATACCGGCGTGGATATGAATGCCGTCATTACAGAAGTTCTAGAGCGCGTTAGTTCTCTTGCGGCAAAGAAGAAAGTTGAAATCGTTGTGGAACAGCCGACAAATTCAACTTTGGTAACGGGTGACTTCTTTCAGTTAACTTCAGCCATCGGCAACCTTGTAGAGAATGCGATTAAGTACAGCGATACTGATTCGACAATCGAAGTTCGCCTGCGCGATGGAAGTCACTCCATGCTCGATGTAGAAGTGGAAGATCATGGGATTGGAATTCCAGCGGAAAGCCTCGATCGCATCTTTGAACGCTTCTATCGCGTGGATAGGGCTCGCAGCCGAGGAACTGGCGGAACAGGTCTTGGGCTGTCGATTGTTCGCCATGTGGCCACCAATCATGGCGGTGAGGTGAACGTACGGTCTCGTGAAGGTGAAGGTTCGGTGTTTATCCTCTCTATTCCTCGTGTTCGGGCCACTTCATGAGGCACGATAGGTACCAATGGTGAACGCGCGAAATACTTCAGGTATCCCAACAGTGTTGGTGGTAGAGGATGAAGAGTCATTTATTGAAGCTCTTCAAGTGGGGCTGAAGCGTGAAGGGTTTCGTGTGGAGGTCGCTCGTGATGGTTTGCAGGCCCTCGAAATGTTCGACATTGTGCAACCAGACTTAGTGCTGCTTGACGTGATGCTTCCAAAAATGTCGGGCATCGATGTATGTCGTCAACTTCGAAAGAAGACTTTGACGCCCATCATTATGGTGACAGCCAAGGGTGCAGAGATTGACACCGTTGTTGGGCTTGAAGTTGGCGCAGATGATTACGTCACCAAGCCTTATCGTTTGCGTGAACTCACTGCACGTATGCGCGCAGTGATGCGTAGGGTTCCCACAGAGCGCGGTGGGGAACTTTCCGGATCTTCTATCGAGATTGGCGATGTCGCACTCGATCCAGATCAGCATGAAGTCATCATTCGCGGAGATGCACAAGCTCTGCCGCTCAAGGAATTTGAATTGCTTCATATTTTGTTGGCGAATGCTGGCAGAGTGTTGCCCCGTGAAACCCTCATTGACCGTGTGTGGGGAAGTGATTACGTGGGTGATACAAAGACGCTTGATGTTCACATCAAACGGCTTCGCTCGAAAATTGAAGATGATCCGGCTAATCCCACACGCATCATCACCATTCGTGGTTTGGGATACAAGTACGACAAACAACGAACGGCGTAATATCTGCGCGTGGCTAAAACACGCAGATCTCGAGATGTAGTCGGAACAGGGCTGCCACCAACTACACCTTTCCAACGACTATCTCGTGTGCACTCGTTGATGACTGCGGGAGATACAGCAATGGCTGTAGCTCTTGCAGACTCGCTGTTTTTGTCGATCAGTCCGGACGCGGCACGAACAAAAGTTTTGCTGTTTCTTGCCGTCAGCATGGCCCCGTTCGCTGTCGTTGCCCCGTTAGTTGGCCCATTCGTTGATCGCATGAAAGGCGGTCAACGAATGGTTGTTGTATTGGTTGGTGTCTTGAGGGCGTTCGTGCTTGTGGGCATGGCAAGTTCACTTGATTCGCTCACACTTTTTCCATTGGCTTTTGCCGCATTGATTTTGGGTAAGACCTACGCCATTGCAAAGTCGGCAATTGTTCCAACCACGGTCAACGATGAATCAAAGTTTGTAGAGTCCAACAGCAAATTAGGACAGATATCTGGCATCACAGGCTTTGTGGTGGCAGGTCCGGTTGCAGCTTTGCAGTTGATAGATACACGTGCGGCACTTGGGCTCGGAGTCATTGCATTCTTGGCCGCATCCTTGAATGCGTATCGATTGCCGAAGATGGCCATACAAGCTGTTCAAAGCGATGCTCGTGAAGAGGAAGAACTACATAGCCCATCGATTGTCGCTGCTTCCATTGCTATGCGCACTTTGCGATTTGCCGTTGGTTTCATGTTCTTTCATTTGGCATTTTGGTTACGAAAAGAAATCGCTGGAACGGCGTGGTTTGGTTTAGCTATTGGACTCTCAGGTCTGGCGACATTGGGCGCTAATTTCGCCGGACCATATCTGCGGCGACGTATGCGAGTAGAGATGATGCTCTTTGCATCTCTTGTGTTTGTTGTGCTGGTTGCACTTTTTGCTACGTGGTACGACCGCGTGGTGGGAGGAATCGTGTTGGTCGCATCTGTAAATGCGGCTGCGGCAATAGGTCGACTTGCATTTGAAGCCACGGTGCAAAGAGACGCTCCTGATGCAAACCGTGGAAAAGTATTTGCGAGATTTGAAACTCAAAATCAAATTGCTTGGGTGTGTGGTGGGTTGATCCCAGTCATCATCAGCCCATCAGGGTGGCTCGGATTCGCCGGTGTAGTGGTGATTAGTTCTGTCGGTGCCGTTTTGTTTTGGCGCGCCGGTGGGATTGTTATTGGATCTCGAGGCGGGCGAGCCAGAGGCCAGGAGCATCAACCTCGTTCGGGGTAGGCATTGATTCAGCCGACGAGAGCATGCGAGGCAATGCTTCCGCGCCTTCGCGTTCCACAACTCCATTGATGAATGTTCGCCCACGTTGTTGTTGTGCACGTGTTGTAGTGAGACCCAAAAGTCGTTCGATCAGTTGAGCATCTGTGCCGTATTCGGCACGCCGTCTGCGCACTGCTTCAGCAATAGGTGATGTTGCGCCGAGTAATCGTGAGGACACGGCGTCGACCGCGTAATCGATATAACCAGAGATAGCAGCTACACGAGCGTCAAGGACTGGGGCCATTGCAGCTTGTTCTGCAGATCGCACTGCACCCATGAGAACCATTGGATCAGAGAACATGGATTGAATGTTTGCCATTGCATCGCCATCGTTTGGATCAAGATCGCCAAGGCTCGACATTAAGGCTTCTGGGTCCGGAGAAAATGCTGAGACATGTCGGCGAACTAATGCGGTGAGACCTTCTTCTATTCCTGGGGCCGCCAGAATTGCGTGTGAGACAAGTTCATGAATGAGCACCCACATGCGAAGGTCGTCTCGCGGAATATCCCATTCAGATGCAAACGAGTCAACAGAAGACGACACAATCAAAATCTCAGATGTATGTGGTCGTGCCAGCGGTAACTCGTATTGGCCGAGAGAGTGTTGGGCAAGCGCGCCAATCATCGAGCCCACTGACATACCCAACATTGCGGGAGCCATCATTGTCGAGAGGTTGTTGAGCATTGCAATCATGGGATCATCGGGTGATTCTCCGGGGGTGTCACGCTTGTTAAGTGCCGTCGCTAAATCAGTAAACAGCGGTCGAAAGTCGCTCAAAGTTCGTTGTGCCCATTTCCCACGAGTGGTAGTGAGAATCTCAGTATGGGTGTCACGCGGCCCTGTTGATAACGCAGTGATTTCGCGAACATGCATGTCGGCAATGTCTGCAAGCGCGTTGTATGCGATACGAGTACTTGCATCTGGTTCTGGGTCGGAAGTGTCACCAGCAGCGCCGATTTGCGCGAATTGTTGCGCCAATTCCCAGTTCAACGGACCTTGACCGGCCATTGCCTTCATCATGTCGTTGAAGAAAGGTAAGCCACCAAACGGATTCGGAATGTTGTTGTCGTCAGACATGTATTAAGACTAGGAAGTATTTCTTCGGCACCATTGTCAGTGCGACGTCACGAGGTTCATAATTCGTGCAATTGAGGAGGTTCCAAGCACTATTGCCCGATGTTGCATGTGGACAATGATGCCATTAATTGCACTGCCGTGCATGAGAAGTGCGGTGCCATTGAGGCACTCTGGATTGCTAATGGGCAAGTCATGATGATGTTCAAGTTGCTTCGTGGTGTAGCTCGGCCCAAGGACTGTTTGGTTGTCGTCAAAAGCATCGACGGCCATGAATTTCGAAAGGTCTGTACTGTCCTGAGGATTGATGAAATCATTAGTGGCAAGCGCTGGGCCGCTGTTTGATGAATCAGGACTTTCAAGAATTGCCACTCCGATGTCCTCCATGGCTTCATACATCGTCACTGAAGAGGTGGAGCCATCGGGAAATGTGATCTGCGTGTTTGCGTCAACCGAGACTGATTCAAGAGCTGCCAACCACAGTCCGTCGCCAAGTGAAATTGCTGTTGAAGTTTTAGAGCCGCTCTGCACTGTATACACGGGGGCGGTTGTGGAGTTTTTGACGCCAACAATTGGGGCGACTTCGTTATCGATGGGCTCTGAGTACTCGCTGATGCCTTTTGGCACCGCGATTGCGAGAACTACAAGTGATGCGAACACGCTGATTGAAGCCGCGATGGCTGAAAGGCGCCGACCGACAGGCGGTGGATTCATGATGAATTCGGAAGAATGCACCGCTGACCGTTCGGCCGGATGGAGGGGGTCAGGGCTAGACGAATGTGTGTTGAAATCGTCGGTGCTCACAAGAGAGGAACACTAATCGTGCCGATAGCGAAAGTGTCGTCGCCATCACAGACCTGACCCATAGCCATAGGAGTACGATAAGACCTATGCCCGTACCGCAACTTGGAGATGATTGGTGTGAATTGACCGCCTCTGAGTTGCCCATTTCCCAGATCTACGACTGGGCTGTGACGGCACAATGTGGGGCTGTGGTCCTGTTTTCGGGCACCGTGCGCGACCATGCCGACGGGCGCTCCGGTGTCACATCACTTGAATACGAGGCATACGAAGATGCTGTCGTGCCTGTGTTCCAGAGTCTCGCCTATGAAGCACGCCAACAATTCAGTGGCATCGGGCGTATTGCAATTTTGCATCGAACTGGTTTGTTGCAGTTGGAAGAGTCCTCTGTTGTCGTTGCAGTTTCGTCTCCGCATCGTGGACTTGCTTTTGAAGCAGCACGGTTTCTCATTGATTCACTAAAAACAAGTGCACCAATCTGGAAAAAAGAGAATTGGGCTGGTGGTTCCGATTGGGGAACTGGCGCACATGATGTTGTTGCGACAAAGAAAGTGTCAGAGTCATCTCAATGATTTCTGTGTCATTTCTTACAGGGTTGTTTACATTCCTAGCTTTTGTTTCTGGAAGTGCACTTTTGGTGATGGTGTATCTCGACAACAGAAAAGTTCGCATCGACGATGGCATTGCAAAGTTTCGTCGACACATTGATGCTTTGTCTCCTGAAGCGCGGCGTTCATCTGTGCATCACGACAACCCTGAAGATAGGTGGAGCCGATAATGGCACGCGACCTCGCAATTGACCTTGGGACCGCAAACACCCTTGTGTATATGAAGGGTAAAGGGATTGTTCTTAATGAACCTTCCGTTATTGCAGTGAATCGCCAGTCTGGTGAAGTACTCGCAACTGGTCACGACGCATGGGACATGATCGGTCGTACCCCCAGTTACATCGTGGCGGTTCGTCCACTTCGTGGTGGTGCAATCACAGACTTTGATATCACTGAACGCATGATTCGCTTATTGTTGCAGCGAGTTGGTGTCTCTCGGTTTACACGACCAAAGGTTGTTATCTGTGTGCCTTCTGCAATTACTGAAGTAGAACGACGTGCAGTAACAGACGCAACACGTCGTGCGGGCGCATCTGATGCGCAACTCATCGAACAGCCAATGGCGGCAGCGATTGGTGCAAATCTTCCTATCGATGAGCCAGTAGGGAACATGGTTATCGACATCGGTGGTGGCACGACAGAAACAGCTGTCATCAGTCTTGGTGGTGTTGTTGCACTTGAAGCCATTCGCGTTGGCAGTTTTGATATTGACGCAGCAATCCAAAACTATGTGCGTCGTGAGCATGGCGTTGCAATTGGTGAACGAACTGCTGAAGAAATAAAGATTCAAATCGGATCTGCGGAACCTGGCCCACAAGACCGCAGCGCAGATATTCGCGGCCGAGATCTTGTGACGGGACTACCCAAAACTGTGCGCCTCACTGCAGAGGAAGTTCGTTTCGCTATCGATGAACCAGTTGCCGCAATGGTGCTGTCGGTGAAGCGATGCCTCGCAAAAGCTCCACCTGAACTTTCCCAAGATTTTCTTGCACGTGGCATGTATCTGGTTGGCGGCGGTGGAATGTTGCGCGGGCTTGCAGAACGTATTCAGCGTGAAACGCAAGTCCCTGTGAATATGTCACCGCAACCACTAGAAGCAGTTGTGCTCGGGGCAGGTCACTGTATTGAGAATTATCAAGCGCTTCGCGGCATGTTCATGGGACCGCGTCGCTAGTTCTTACGACCGCGTCACTACAACTTCACGCACTTTCCCGTCCGCACTCAAGATGTACATGGCTTTGTGCGTTGCACGCACCGCCACCACATTTCCAAGATTTGATGCCACTTCTTCTTCTCCAATGGTGGTTGATCCATCTGTGAGAATTGCCGAGACAGTGCCCGCGCAATAGTCTCCGAAAAAGAACCACCCAGCACGACCGGGGGTTGTGGTGTTATTGCCCACGGCTGCGCCAGAAATAGAACAGCGATCTTTTGAGTGGTCGTACTCAAAGAGGGGAACGACTGGATTTGTAATGGTGACATCGCTATTGAAAGCATGCGAACCCTCGAAGGCGCTCCAGCCTAGATTTGCGCCGCGTCCTCCTGGGTAGTTCTTGTCGCTGGGAAGTGCTGTCACCTCTTCCCATTCGTTTTGTCCAACGTCTGCCACCCACAACGTGCCGTGCGGATCAAATGTCATACGCCAGGGGTTGCGTACTCCAAGAGACCAAATTTCAGGATGTGGGGATGAAATGAATGGATTCCCGTTAGGAACGCTGTAGCCGCCAGCCACAGATGGATTGATACGAAGAATCTTGCCCAGCAACGAAGACATATCTTGCGCAATTCGATCGGGGTCATCTGCACTACCGCCGTCTCCCATGCCGATGTACACCATGTTGTCTGGGCCTACCAGAACAGCTCCGCCATTGTGATTTTGGTACGGCTGCTCAATAACTAGGACCACTTTGCCTGGTGACGTTGGCGAAGCAAATGAACCATCGTCATTCACTGTGGTGATGGTGATTTCCGTGTGTCCGTCGCGATTCGTCCTGTTCAGAATCGCTTGCCATTCATTATCTACATTTCGAAATGCAAGTCCGAGGAGTCCGCGTTCTCCGCCAAAAGTTGTGAATGAGGAGACATCGAGAACTGTTCTTTTGGTTCTTCCGTCACGTGACCATTGTTGAATCGTTCCTTCTTGGGACACGACATAGAACCACGAATCAGATAACACTCGTTCTACAAGATCTACGGGAGATTTTATGTCGCCGATGGCAGTGGTGGAATACACAACAGATGTGTTGACTGCTTGCGATGTAGTTGTTGGTGCAGTCGTGGTGGAAGTGGAACCGCACCCTGCGAGAAAGAGTGCACAAAGAAGTAGTGCTATTCGTTTCACTCTTCTGGCTTTACGCGAATCAGTCCTTCTTGCACAACCGTTACCGCTAGATGTCCATCTTTTGTATAGATGGAGCCACCAGCTAGGCCACGGCCACTCGATGTAGAGATTGCATGTTGGTCGTACAGATGCCAATCATCTGCGCGGAAGGGCCGGTGGAACCACATGGCATGGTCGAGAGAAGCCATTTGCACTCCGCCTTCAGTCCAACCCAAACCATGAGGAAGAAGTGTGGTGTCAAGAAGTGTCATGTCGCTCGCGTAGGTCGCAATGCAGGCATGAAGCACCGGGTCATCGGGAAGTGAACCGTCTGCACGTAGCCACACTTTTTGTCCGGTGCTTTCAACACCTGCTCGTTCGTATGGAGCGCCGTCGATGTAACGAAGGTCGATAGGACGTGGTCGGTCGTACCATTCTCCCATCTGTTCTTTGAACGGCGCCATGCGCGTTTTGAAGTCGGGCAGTGAATCTGGATCTGGCAAGTTGAGTGGTGTTGGAATCTGCCAATCAAGACCGGGCTCGTGGGCGTGAAAACTTGCTTGCAAGTTGAAGATGACTTCGCCGTGCTGAATTGCTACGACGCGGCGAGTGGTGAAACTACGGCCATCGCGCAAGCGATCAACTTCGTACAAGATGGGTGCAGTCGGGTCGCCGGGGCGCAAGAAGTACGCGTGGAGAGAATGAACCTGGCGCGACGCTTCGTCCACCGTGCGAGCGGCAGCAACAAGTGATTGCCCGGCAACTTGTCCACCAAAAACACGGACTCGATTCTCTTCGGGTGAGAATCCACGAAAGATATTGACTTCGATTACTTCTAGGTCGAGCAGCGTGACGAGGTCGTCGAGGGGGGAGGCCATGGCTCCATAGTAGGGTCGAAATATGCCACTTCTGCCGTTAGATGCTGACCAATTGCTCACAAGTACACGAGCCGTTCGTAAACGCCTCGATTTTTCACGCCCTGTTGACGACCAACTCATTCGAGAGTGTGTCGAGGTGGCGATGCAGTCCCCCTCAGGGTCAAACAACATGACTATGCGATTTGTCATCGTGCGAGATGAGGCAAAACGCAAGGCCATTGGTGATGTGTATCGGCAGTGCTACGAGATTTATCGTTCGCTCGACGGCGTCTACATCGGCTCTATCGACAAAGGTGGGCAAGCTGAAAATGCTCAGCAGGCTCGGTCGGCAGCTTCAGCAGATTTTCTTGCAGACCATATGGGTGATTCACCGGCACTTGTTATTGCATGCACCGTTGGCTCACGCATTGAGCAAGCACCAGCCATGATGGCTGCATCCATGATGGGAAATGTGTTGCCTGCAATGTGGAGTTTCATGTTGGCAGCGCGTGCACGCGGCTTGGGCACAGCGTGGACAACAATTCATCTCATGATGGAGCAACAAGTTGCTGACATTCTTGGTATCCCATTCGACACTGTGCAGCAGGCATGCTTGTCGCCACTCGCGTACACCGTGGGTACCGATTTCAAACCTGCAGGTCGTCCGCCAGCAGACAGCATCATCCATTGGGATGCATGGTGACACTCGAATCCGAATTGCGCACACATGCCGTGGCGGCACGTGGGTTTATGCCAGAAGATGAAGGCGATGCATTGTATGAAGCAGCAGTGCTTGCATCTCGTGCCGTACCTGGCGCACCTTTTGTAGAGGTTGGTTCATATTGCGGCCGCTCCACTGTGTGGTTGGGTGGTGCTGCACGCTTGGGAAACACGACTCTGTTTGCCGTGGATCATCATTTTGGTAGTGAAGAAAACCAACCAGGGTGGGAATGGCACGACGAATCTCTTGTTGACGAACGCACCGGCCGCATGGATACGTTGCCATTTTTTCGTTCAACAATTTTGGGGTCACGGAGTTGAGCCAGCAACGTTGGATTACACCTTGTGGACCCCGCACGTTGCAGTCGGTGGCACATTGGCCATTCATGATGTTTTTGAAAATCCAGCCGATGGTGGTCGCCCGCCATATGAAAACATTTATCTTCCCGCAATAGCTAGTGGACTTTTTACAGATGTGAGTACTACTGGTTCCTTGCGTGTTTTGCGTCGCGTCTAGCAGACGCTCGAGAACTACAGCGCGCGAGCTTTGAGGTGTGCGTTTTTGCGCACCATTGGTTGCGTAAACAACGTGGATGCTGGTGAGCCACTGCTAATTGCATCTGCGGCAAGAATGATTGCTGCAGCGGTGTACGCACTGTATTCATCAGCAGGGAAGCGAACAATGGTCTTCTCTGGTTCTGCTGGGTACACAATGCCGGTCCAATACGCACCGTCTTCACGACGATGAGGCATTGTCCATAGCAATAGTTCTCGTGCGATATCGCGGTCGCCAGCTGCACAGTGAGCAATTGCGCATTCACTTGTTTCAGCAGCGGTTACCCATTGCTCATCGTTCACGCAGCGCACACCGCGATCGTCGAGAACAAAGCGGTCCCAACCTTCGGCGAGACGAGCCTTTGCTTGCGCGCCGGTCATTGCGCCAGTCATGACGGGGTAGTACCAGTCCATTGCCCAACGCTCTTTAGGTTCAAATGCCCCAAGATTCGTGGTGATGAGGCGATCCAAAACGTCAGCGGCAGATGTCCACTCTGGTTGTGGGTCGCCAAGGAGGTCGGCTAGTGCTGCACCGCAACGAAGTGCGTGACGAATACTTGAACAGCCTGTGAGCAACGCGTAACCCCATGGTTGTGAGTCCACCTCACGGGCCCAGATAACTGCACCATCTTCACGACGCATGTCGAGAACCCAATTCAGAGCACGTCGTACTGTTGGCCACAATGCGTGAACAGCAGATGTGTCACGTGTGCATAACCAATGTGTCCACACGCCAACTGCAATGTATGCGTTGACATTGGTATCTAACTTGCTGTCTTCAATGGTGCCGTCTGGCATGTAGTAGTTAAACCACCAACCATCTTCGTGTTGATTGTTTGCAAGCCAGTTGTATGCAGCAAGTGCAGCGTCATCACGCCCCATGATGTTGAGAGCCATTGCTGTCTCTACGTGATTCCAGGGGTCACAATGTCCGTTTGGATACCAAGGAATCATTCCGTTTGGTAACTGCAACGCCTGAATGGAATCTGCGGTGCGCGCAAGGTCGGCCGTAGTGAGAATGCCGGGCAAGTGGGGCATAGAGCGCACGCTCATACGGATGCCTTTACGTGAAGTGGTTTTGTGGAATACACAATGAAGCTCTTGCCTAACAATGGACTGAGTACTCGTTCAGCAACTTGCATTGAAGCCGGTTGAGTCATGATGTCCCACTCAAGGAACTCACGGTATTTCTTGACCATCTTGTGGTCATCGTTGCGGGGGCCGACTGCGCACTTCAACCACCAATATGGTGAATGCAATGCGTGTGCATGATGGCTGCCACGCACTTCAAGACCAGCAGAGCGAAGTTTTGCTTTCAATTCTGTTGCGGAATAAATACGAACGTGTCCACCGACGCTTTTCGGAGCGTGGTATTCGTCTGACAACATCCAGTTGATCTTTTCTGGCCACCATGTGGGCACGGTGACGCCAAGTGAACCGCCTGGTTTGAGAACGCGATGCAATTCACTAATAGCAGTGACATCGTCTTGTAGGTGCTCGAGAACTTCAGAAGTAACAACGCAATCAAATGTGTTGTCTGCGAACGGAAGCTTTGTTGCGTCGCCACGAAGCACGCCGCCGTAGCTAGTAGGTGGAATTTCGTTGGCGTGAATCATTCCACCAAAAGTTGCGCGCGTGCCAACGACTTCATCGGCGGCATAGTCAAGTGCGTACACCGTTGCGCCTTGGCGTGCGGCTTCAAATGCATGGCGCCCAAATCCGGCGCCGGCATCAAGGAACATGTCTCCAGGGCGAAGTCCGAGGCGATCAAAGCGAATAGTCAACATGTCAGCCTCGCTTCTCGAGTTTGACTTTGTTGTGCGGCATTTCAAGTACTTCTCTGTATTGCTCGACAGTGAGTTGAGCGCAATGTTTCCAACTCCACCGAGATACAACTCTGTTGCGACCCGCCTCGCCAATGCGAGAGCGAAGTTCGGCGTCGTCGAGTCCACGAGCGATCTGGGCAGCAAGTGCATCAGCATCGGCCGCAGGGCATTGCAACACTGTTTCGTTGTTGGTGCCCGTTACTTCAGGAAGTGCACCACCGTCTGTCGCTACCAAGCAAATGCCAGTGCTCATTGCTTCAATGGCTGGCAAGCTAAAGCCTTCGTACAGGCTAGGAACGACTGCAAGTTCTGCCTCTGCGTACAGCTCCACGATGCGTTCATCGGTGACACCAGATACAAAATCGATGTAAGGCTTCAAGCCGAGTGAATCAATGAGATCCATGCTGTGTCCGGGGCGAGGTTTCCCAATGATGGTGAGGCGAATGTCGCGCTCTGTTCGCAATTTCGCCATTGCCTCGAGGAGATACGACAAACCTTTCAATGCAACGTCGGCTGATGCGGTAGTGATGAGGCGTCCAGGTTGGCGAGCAACATGTGGCAGAGGCTTGAACAATTCAGGGTCAACGCCGACAGGTACAAGACGCATACGGTCGCGAGAAACTCCCATGTCCTTATTGATGTCGGTGATGCTGTTTTCGCTCACCACAACAATGCGGGGCATCTTGCTTGCAACTTTTCCTTGCATCTCAACAAATGAATACCAGCGACCAACGGAGCGACGCTTCCACCAGTTAGGAGCATGACTCATTTCGAGCTCACGGTCTTTTGTGATGGGGTGGTGCAAAGTAACGATCGTAGGGATGATTTTTTCAATCTTCAAGATGTCCCAACCAAGGCACTGGTTGTCATGCACGAGGTCGAAATCATTCACGCGTGTTTGCAATGTGCGGTATGCGCGTTTTGAAAATGCGAGCGGCTCCGAAAATTGACCAGTGAGGTATCGAGCAGTTTCGACGACGTCGGGCCAGGTCTTCATTTCCCAATAGGCAGGGAGGCGTCCCGGATATTGATCATTAAAAATGTCAAGACTGGGAAGCTTGTGCATCGCGATGCGCTCGTCTAGGACGGGGTACGGCTGGCCACCGAAAACTTCTACTGAGTGGCCAAGGTCGACAAGTGCTTTGGTGAGGTGGCGCGTGTAGACGCCTTGGCCTCCGACATGCGGTTTTCCTCGATACGTGAGGTACGCAATCCGCAAGGGGCCGTTTGGGTCGTAAGCGCCTGACATAGGCGCTGAAGGCTAACTGGCAGCCCGCTGAAAGGCTCGTGAGCGCTGCCGGACCACAATGGCTAGTGCCACGAGGAGAGCCCAAAAATAAGCATTATTTCCTAGACGGGAGTAGGGGGTGCGCCCCGTGCGTAGGGAAATCTGATGTTCAGAAATTGTTCGATTGGTTATGCCGGTTCTGTCGTACACGGCGCCGTCGGGCCCAACAAAAGCACTGAAGCCTGTGGGCGAGACCTGCACCACCCAGCGACCTTGCTCAAGAGCTCGCAGTCGTGATGATGCAATTTGTTGAGACTGCAAAATTGTCCACGTGTAACTAGAGCCATTAGTTGGATTGATAATGAATGTTGCGCCATCGACAACGCCTTCATTCACGCGACCTCCAAAAAAGATTTCCCACGAAATTGCTACGGCGGCGCGAGTACCTGCAACATCAACCCATCCTCGTGCATCGCCAGGACGCGCATCTCGTGGAACTAAATCGGTGGGGGCACCAATTGCGGAAAGAACTGAACGTAATGGCATGTATTCACCGAAGGGCACACGACGAACTTTGTCGTATCGACTTGAGACAACGCCATTTGGTTCTATCACCACTTGAGCATTCGTAAATTGGTTCGTTCCGGCATTTTCTGTGATGCCGACAACGAAAGGCACCGCCAAGCGTTTTGCTTGCGCTACAACTTGTTGGTATTCGTCGCTATCAACAAAGAGTCCGTCACCAGAAATGTTGATGACGTTCTCGGGCCACACAACCATGTCGCGTGTCGTGTCTACGGAAAGAGTTTTCGTGGCAGCGAGATGGGCATTAAACGCATCGCGCGGATTTGTATTGATGGCATGAGTTCCCTGCGGGCCACCACCTTGAACAGTGGTGATGTTTAGTGATCGTCCACTGTCTTTTGTTGTATCGAAGACAGAGCCGAGTATGGCAATTGCGGCCACGATGAGAACTGCGCGAATCTTTCGCGACGAAAAAGCAATCCATAATGTTGCTGTTGTGATGCCAATAACGCCGGCCACAGGGGCTATTTGAGCAAGCGGGCCTTGCACTTGAGAGATGCCCAGTGTTGCTAGCGGAACGCCACCGAAAGGAAACGAGAGTCGTATTGCTTCAGCGAGAGCATGGCATACGACGAGTGCCGCACGATGTGACGAAGTGTTGTACGACAGTCTCTTCGCAACGATGGCTACAATGCCATGAATGGTGGTAAAGATGCACACGGCAGCGATGTAGCCCGGTGCAGTGAGAAACCACATCCATGCCATTGCAGGGAGAAACCATGCACTGAAGAAGATGAATGCAGTTCGAAAAGGCGAAGCGTTATCTGGTCGCGTTGCTAGTGATGCGTAAATGGCAAGACCGAGGAATGCAAGTGGCCACCAACCCCATGGCGGCATGGAGGCTGCAACATAAAGGCCCGCAATAAGAGGAGCGATTACTTTTTTCATTTACCGATTCGACGCAAGTCGTTCGAGAACAGACGCACTTGCTGTTCGCCCTTGCTGGATACAGGCAGGAATACCGATTCCGCGGTAGCTAGCACCAGCAAACACAACACCTGGTGCAGTGGCCGAAAGTGAATGTTCAAGCTCTGCAAGACGTGCGAAATGATGAGGCCTGTATTGAGGGAAAGAATCATTCCAACGACTGAGTCGCACATGTTGTGGTGCAAGATCGATACCAAGGTGGCGCTTCATATCTGCAAGCGCCAAGTTGATGAGTTTGTCATCAGCGAAATCCATCACGTCGAGGCCATCGCGCCCCAATGAGACGCGCACGATCATGGATCCATCTGCTGGTCTCCAATGAGCCCATTTGTTCGAACCAAATGAGGCTGCAGTAACCCAGCGTTGGTCGGGCTTTGGCACCAAGTATCCGCTTCCCGTCAACTTGCTTGGCCACTGGTCGGCAGGAATTGCCATTGTGATGAGCGCAACGGATGCGTGGTCCCATTCGCCAAGCAATACGGATGCACGTGAGTCGAGCGCTTTCATAAACGCAGCACTGTGCTTCGCAGGTGAGGCAATAACGATGGCATCGCACTCAAATGAACCATTGTCAGTAACAACGGTGTATTGATTGTTATTGGATTCGATTGTGCTCACTGCGTGATTGCATCGGATGTCGCCACCAAGAGAGGTAATACGTTGAGCGAGCCCTTCGGTCATGGCGCCCATGCCACGCATGGGAACCCCGAAGATGGGGGATGCCGGGGCTTTGGCAACTGCCGCGCGCGTTTTGCCGGCTGCCAGCAACATGCTGCGGCTTGTGGTGAGCGACGCAATCTGTGGAACTGCCGCCATAGAGAAGTTGTCTGTGTCTGCTGCATAGATGCTGCCGACGAGTGGGTCGACAAGACGCTCATGAATTTCGTTGCCAAAACGTTGACGCACATAGTGACCGATGGAATCGTTGTCTTGGGTTGTAGGTAGAAAGAGGTCAAGTGCGGCACGCATCTTGCCAAGTGGTGAGATGAGGCTTGACATTGCGAATGCACGAACTTTTGCAGGAACTCCGAGCATGAGGTCGCCAGGAATACTGTGCATGCCGTTGTGCCACACCGAAGCATGTGCACCAGTTGGCGAAGTGATGGAAGCACCTAATCCAAGTTCAGCAGCAAGTTGCGCTGCAAACGGCACACGAAGAAGGTACGCGTCCGCGCCTTCGTCAACAGCCCCAAGCCCAGCAAATGGTGTTGTCTTAATTAGCCCACCAATTCGATCCGACGATTCAAGAACAGTCACTTGTACTGATTCTTCGGATGTCAGTAGTGAAAAGGCACTGGTGAGACCAGAGATGCCAGCACCAATGACAACGACGCGCCGGGCTTGGTTCACAATGCAGCAACCGAACGTGCCAAAGCTGCCATCACAGATGCGTTGGAATTGACGCAAGCTGTGCGCGCAAATGCGATGCCATGGGACTCCGCATGTTTCGAGGCTTCGATGTCGAGGTCAAAAAGAACTTCGAGGTGGTCTGCAACAAATCCGCATGCGCTGACGAGCACTCCATCAATGGGCTCACCGCTTGCACTCTGAGCAGCGAATGAATCGATGACTTCGAGAATGTCAGGACCAATCCAGGGCTCAGGCGTGCGGCCTGCAGATTGCCATGCGATTGACCAATCTGACCAGCGCGTCAATCCAACTTTTTCCGCGACTAACTCTGCAGTTGCGCGCAACTCTTCGGGGTAAGGGTCGCCACCATCGATGATTCGCTGTGGAAGTGAGTGCGCTGTGAACAACACCTTGGTGCGTTCTGGTAGTGATGCCAACTTTTCGCGCATGTCATTCGCGAGAAAATCTATAAATGCTTCTTCGCGTGCCCAAGAATCGATACCTGAAACAGTGATACCTGCTGGCTCAGCTACTGCACGAACGCGATCCATGTATTGCCCAATGGAATAAGAGGAGTAATGCGGCGCAAGCACAAGGCCAACAATTTTCTTGTAACCGAGTCCAACAACTTCTGTAACTGTCTCTTCAATAAATGGCGAGGCATGCTTCAAGCCGAGAAAGACTTGAAATGTGTTTGGAGAAATGCTGTCTAGTTCACTTTGCAATGCATCGCGCTGATCTTCAGTGAGTTGTTTGAGTGGAGAAAGACCACCGATGGCTTCATATCGATTAGTGAGGTCTTGTAATTGCTCATCTGTTGGTGGGCGTCCGCGGCGAATGTCTGTGTAATAGGGGAGAATCTCTTCTTTGCTACGTGGCGTTCCGTACGCCATGAGCACTACGGCGGTTCGTTGAGAGTTTTCGATGGTCATCGTGTAGTCCGTTCATGTACATAAGCAACGACTGCGTTCAGTACTTCTGGATCGGTGTCTGGTTGAACACCATGTCCCAAGTTGAAGATATGTCCGGGGTGTTGATTGTTGTCTTGTAAAACTTGTGTGGCGCCTTCAAGCGCGATGTCGGTACCAGCGAGCACGAGGGCTGGGTCCAGGTTTCCTTGCACCACAACATCTGAACCGAGGCGCTGGCGTGCCGCTGAAATAGTTGTACGCCAATCGAGCCCGATGACTGCGTTACCAACTGAGTTCATTGATTCAAGAAGATGATCGCAACCAATGCCGAAGTGGATACCTGCAACTCCAGGATGGCGTTGTGACAACTGTGAGAACACTTCTGTGGTGTGTGGTCGCACAAACGTGTCGTAATCGCTTCGTGATAATGCGCCGGCCCAAGAATCAAATACTTGGAATGCTTCGGCTCCAGCAGACAATTGCGCCGAAATGAATTCGACAGAATGCTGAACGAGTCGCTCCATTACTTCGTGCCAGAGAACAGTGTCTTCACGCATAAGCCGTTTGGTGTTTTGGTATGTACGACTCGGGCGACCTTCAACGAGGTAGCTGGCCACTGTAAAGGGAGCACCAGCAAACGCTAAGAGGGGAACCTTGAGTTCTTTGACAAGTTCTAAGACTGTGTCGGTGACGTACGTGATGTCTTCGTGATGCAGTGGACGAAGTCGAGCAAGGTCGGTGCTTGAGCGAAGTGGTTGTTGCGCGACTGGGCCGGTACCGGGTGCGACATCGATTCCGAATCCGACTGCGTGAGCAGGAACAACAATGTCGGAATAGAGAACTGCTGCGTCAACGCCGTAACGACGCACCGGCTGCATGGTGAACTCTGCGGCAAGTTCGGGTTTCTTGATTGCTTCAAGGATGCTTCCCTCACCGCGACTGGCTCGATACTCAGGAAGGCTGCGACCGGCTTGACGCATAAACCAGACGGGAGTGTGGCGCGAAAATTCGCCGCGGGCAGCTGCAAGAAATGGGTCACCCGGGAGGCTTGTCATACTGCAAACGCTATCGGCGGTTACCTCGGGGCATCTGACGCAACTGGGCTTCGATTCGTGCAATTCGAGTGCGGGCCGGGGGGTGAGAAGTGACGAGTCGATCTCGCCAATGCGTTGCTCTTTCGCCATTTCCGCTGCTGACAACTATCCGAAGCGAGTTCAAGAGTTGGCGTCCGAACCCCATTGAGACAACTGTCTCGTCTGCCTTGAATTCTGCGCCCTTGCCGACGGCGTTACTGATGTGAAGCAAATGTATCGGTGGCTGCATGCGCGACATTTTGCAAAAGAAATCCAATTCGAGCGAGCAAGATGATGGGGATGGTTAACCTTTGCCCAACGGTGAGAGCAAGAGTGTGCATACCGAGATGATGGCTGAGTTCGTGTGCAAGCACACCACACAAATCGTCATGAGACAAATGCGAAATTGCCCAACTAGAAACAACAACGAGATGGCCGCCAGATGCAAACGCATTCAGTTCATCGGAATCAGAAACTGCAAGAACAAATTTTCCCGGGGGAATGTGATTGGCTTGCGCAACAATGTGCCATGCCTTTTGTAGTGCATCCCGTTCAGACCTCGTAGGTGTACGAGCCCCAAGTAAGCGTTGAAGGACAAGGCGTTGGATGGTGCGTTCAAATAACAGACCACCGAGCAACAACACAACGGATGCGAAAAGTACAAACGGGATGTAAATGAATTGGACGAGCACCCACCAGAAGGCGGCAACCGAGACAAGCCACGCGGGAAAGAGTGCAAGCAAGGGAACGATTGCGGCCACCGCATGACCGTCGATCCGTCGCTGTCTTTGAAGGCGATCGGAACGGGGCACGCCTTCTAGTCCACCAGTATCTGGGTCACAGGTCAAACACCCTTATAAATGGTCGGGTGGCGTCACCTACACTTGCCACGATGACTGCGTCACGAAGCGAACGAATTGAGACTCGTGCCCGAAACCCGAAGTGGAAGAACGTGCCGTTGCGGATCGAGATGGCGGAGTGCATCAACTGTGATGCGTGTTTGCGTCATTGCCCACCTCAATTAGGCGCCATTTTCAATCATGGGGCCGACGTTGTCATCATTCCTGAGTTATGCAGCGGTTGCGACAAGTGTCTGCCGGCATGCCCAGTGAACTGCATTTACCCATTTCCCGAATGGGAAGCGGAAGGTGTTCCCACTGAATGGTGGGAAGAACCTGGTTCCGATAATGACCCGTACTAGCCAAATCAGAAAGACAAGAAAATGACAGCAGCAACAATTCCCGGAGCAGAACCTTTTTCCCATAACGGAACTGGTCAAGCAGGCGTCCTTGTCCTTCACGGATTCACTGGCAACCCAGGGTCAATGCGTGCCTTGGCTGAGGCTTGCGCATCAGCAGATTTTCACGTGGAACTTCCACAACTTGCTGGTCACGGAACAGCGATGGAAGACATGATTCCTACGCGATGGGCTGATTGGAGCGGCGATGTCGAAAAGGCGTATCAACGTTTGGCACAACGCGCGTCAAAAATTGTTGTGATGGGTCTTTCAATGGGTGGCGCACTTACGTTGTGGGCCGGAGCAGAACATCCTGAAGTAAAAGGTCTCGTATGCATCAACCCAGCAACACAACCTCAACCACAAGAAGTGTTGGACATGGTGCAAGGCATGCTTGACAGCGGCACCGAAACGATGGATGGCATCGGTTCAGACATTGCAGACCCCAATGTTCATGAGACTGCATATGCAGGTACACCGCTTGCAGCAATGAAGTCATTTTTGGCTGACGGTCTTGCGCCACTCGCACCGCGTTACCCCTCGATAAAGATGCCGTTGTTGTTGTTTACCTCGGTGCAGGATCATGTGGTGCAACCAAGTGACAGCGATGCCTTGGCCGCCACGTATGGAGGCTCCGTAGAGCGCGTGATGTTGGAGCGTAGTTATCACGTTGCAACACAGGATTACGACAAAGACATTATTTTTGAAGGCGCTGTTGCCTTCGCACGACGCGTCACTGCATGATGCTCTCCGCGATTCTCGCGTCGATACCTAGTCCGTCATCAGGATCGATTCATATTGGTCCTTTGCGGCTGAACGCGTATGGATTGATGATTGCACTTGGAGTCATTGTTGCAATCCGAATTGCAGGCCGCCGTGCAGAATCACGTGGCGCAGGAACTACAGATGATTTCTCATCGATTGCTATGTGGGCAGTTCCCGCTGGCGTCATTGGTGGTCGCGTGTACCACGTCATCACTGACTACGAATTGTTTCGCGGTCATTGGATTGACGCTGTAAAGATCTGGGAAGGCGGCCTCGGCATTTGGGGTGGCGTCGCACTTGGTGTTCTTGTTGGTGCATGGCGCGCTCGGGTGCGTGGTCTCAATGCATGGGCAATCGTGTCGTGCGCGGTTCCTGCGATTGCAGTCGCGCAGGCAATTGGGCGTTGGGGTAATTGGTGGAACCAAGAACTCTTTGGCAGGCCCACAACATTGCCGTGGGGTCTAGACATCTCTGATTACCTCACTGTGAAAAATGGATACTCCGTCGACACCTTGTTTCATCCAACGTTCTTGTACGAGTCGCTGGGGTGCCTTGCGTTGGCATTCGTTCTCATTGCATTAGAGAAGCGCTTGCAACCTGCGCCGGGTCGAATTCTGGCGTGGTACGTCATGGGTTACAGCGCGCTGAGGTTTGGCATTGAGGGGCTTCGAATAGACCCTGCTCATTCGGCAGGCGGATTGCGCCTGAATCAGTGGGTTTCTATTGGAGCGTTTAGTGCGGCGGCCTTGTTTATTGGAATTACTCGTCTGCGTTCTCGTGGCGACCGCGAAGCGTCTACGGTCAATGAACATGAGTGAATGTTTATATGAAGTCCGTGAGCCAGGTATTGGTCTCATTACTTTTAATCGTCCCGATCGTCTGAATGCATGGACAGGCCGCATGGGCAATGAGTACTTTGCTGCAATTGATGCTGCAGTTGCAGATCCAAACGTACGAGTCATTGTTGTGACCGGCGCCGGCAAGGGTTATTGCGCAGGTGCCGACATGGGAACGTTGCAAGCAATTCCTTCTGGCGACACGGCGTCATCAAAAGATGGAGCAAGCATTGTTGAAGGTCGCATGCAAGATGAGATCACCCGCATTACAAAGCCAGTTATTGCAGCGATCAATGGAGCGGCCGCAGGTCTCGGTTTAGTACAAGCATTGATGTGCGACATGCGCTTTGCAGCAGATACAGCCAAGTTCACTGTTGCATTTTCCAAGCGTGGTCTCATTGGTGAATACGGCATCTCGTGGGTATTGCCGCGACTAGTTGGTCAAGCCAATGCGCTCGACCTCATGATGTCTAGTCGCGTCGTTATGGCGAATGAAGCACAACAGATGGGCATGGTCAACAAAGTTGTCCCTGCAGATCAACTCATGGACGTCGTGCTTGCGTATGCAGCCGACCTCGCAATGAATGTGTCCCCATCTTCCATGGCAGTCATGAAACGACAGGTCTATTCGGACTATGAAAAAGATGTCTCTAGCGCCAGCAAAGAAGCACTTCGTTTGATGCAGGAATCGTTCACACGGTCAGATTTCAAAGAAGGCGTGCAGAGCTTCTTGCAAAAGCGTCAGGCAGAATTTCCGCCTGTTCATCCGAACGCCTAAATCTGTTTGCGCCTTCTCGCTAGAGGGCTCGTAGGCTAGAAGCCGTGACCCAGTCAGGTAGCCCCATTTCCGCATCCGACGTGGCCAAAGTGGCTCGTTTGGCGCGTCTCGACATTGATGACGCTCAAGTTGCTCACTTCACCGAGCAGTTGGCCAAAGTCATGGGACATTTCAGCGACATCGATGCCCTAGATCTTGATGGTGTTGGCCCCATGACTCAGCCATATCCACTCATCAACATCATGCGTGAAGACGTTGAGCTTCCATGTCTCGACACAGATGAAGTGTTGGCAGCTGCTCCTGCATCTGATGAGCGTCGTTTTCGTGTTCCTCCGATTATCGGATTGGACGACTAACAGTGTCTGCTATTCCTTCCACAGCATCTGAGATTGCAGCAGCAGTAACAGCGAAGCGCATTACAGCGCGGGCAGTTATTGATGATTACCTCTCGCGCATCGACGCGCGTGAATCTGAGATTCATGCTTTCAACTTGGTGATGGCACAAGATGCGCGCGCGCAAGCAGATGCGATCGATGCAGATATCGCCGCTGGTCGCCCAGTGGGGCCACTTGCTGGTGTTCCGATTGCCATCAAAGACAACATGTGTACTCATGGCGTCGAGACCACATGCTCGTCAAAAATTCTGGAGGGCTGGAAGCCGCCGTATGACGCAACAGTGATCACGCGTTTGCGTACTGCTGGTGCCGTCATCATTGGCAAGACCAACATGGACGAATTCGCCATGGGTTCAAGCACTGAAAACTCTGCATTCGGTTCCACTCGTAACCCGTGCGACATTTCGCGAGTACCTGGTGGTTCAAGTGGTGGCAGTGCCGCCGCAGTTGCCGCTGGTTTTTCTCCCGTCAGTTTGGGTAGCGACACCGGTGGAAGTATTCGTCAACCTGCTGCACTGTGCGGTGTTGTTGGCGTGAAGCCAACATACGGAGTAGTCAGTCGTTATGGCCTCGTTGCGTATGCAAGTTCTCTCGATCAGATTGGTCCGTTTGCGACCACGGTTGCCGACGCTGCACTTCTTACCGAGGTAATCGGTGGGCACGATCCCATGGATTCCACGTCTATTCCGCTTGCATCGCCTTCATTGTTGCCGTCTGTCAGCCAAGGCGTGGCCGGCATGCGCATTGGTCGCGTCACAGATCTTCCTGCTGGTGCAGAACCAGAAGTTGCTGCACGGCTAGATCAAGCCTTTGCTGCATTAGAAGCAGCCGGAGCCACCATTGTCGACATCACGCTTCCGTCATTGTCGTATGCATTGACTGCGTACTACCTCATTGCGCCTGCAGAAGCCAGTAGCAATCTTGCTCGCTTCGATGGTGTTCGATTTGGTCTACGCGTTAATGCAGCAGATACAAACTCAATGTACGGAGCAACGCGTGCTGCAGGCTTTGGTGATGAAGTGAAGCGACGCATCATGTTGGGAACATATGCATTGTCTGCTGGTTACTACGACGCGTATTACGGAAAAGCATTGAAAGTGCGCCGGCTTATTGCACAAGATTTTGAACGCGCATACGAACAAGTAGATGCCATCTTGACTCCTACATCTCCGGTTGTGGCTTTCAAATTTGGCGACAAAGTAGACGACCCCATGTCTATGTACCTGTGCGACATCTACACAATTCCTACAAACTTGGCAGGCCACCCTGCAATGAGTGTTCCCTTTGGAACTGGCGCGCATGGTCTACCAGTAGGTATTCAAGTGTTGGCACCAGCGCTTGGAGAACAAGCAATGTTCAGAGTCGGTGGAGCCCTTGAAGTTGCTGCAGGAGGCGCACAATGAGCGATAGTCCTCTTAGTTCCATAGTTGCAACCGAAGATCAGATGCTTGAGGGCGGTTGGGAACTCATTGTTGGTTTAGAAGTGCATGTCGAATTGGCGACACGCACGAAACTATTCAGTGGTTCACCAAACAGATTTGGCGACGAGCCGAACGTCAACATTGACCCCGTCACATTGGGCTTGCCTGGTGCATTGCCAATGTTGAACAGACAAGCAGTCGAACTTGCCATGCGTATTGGTGTTGCGCTGAACTGCACAATTCAGCCGTGCATCTTTCACCGTAAGAACTATTTCTATCCAGATATGCCAAAGGCGTACCAAATCAGCCAGTACGACATTCCATTGAATATCGATGGCTTTCTTGAGTTGCCAAGTGGAACCACCATTGGTGTTGAACGCGCGCATCTTGAAGAAGACACCGGCAAGAGCACTCATGTTGGCGGTGCAACTGGCCGTATTCACGGCAGTGATTACTCGCTCATCGACTTCAACCGCGCAGGTGTGCCACTCGTAGAAATTGTGTCGCGCCCAGATATTCGCACGAGTGAGCACGCACGTGAATACGTGTCAGAGCTCCGAGCAATTTTGGAAGTCATTGGCGCATCTGACGCAAAGATGGAAGAAGGCTCCATGCGTGTCGATGCAAACGTGTCAGTGCACAAGCCTGGCACGCCTTTTGGTACACGCTGTGAAATCAAGAACGTGAACTCAATTCGTGCTCTTGGTCGCGCTATTGATTACGAAGCACGTCGTCAAATTGATGTTCTCGATACTGGCGGCGTCATTCGTCAAGAGACTCGACACTGGGACGATGCCGAAGGACGTACGCATACGTTGCGCGTAAAAGAGGACGCTGACGATTACAGATATTTCCCTGAGCCTGACCTCGTGCCAGTGGCACCAGATGACGCATGGGTACAAGCAGTGCGCGACAATTTGCCGATGCTTCCGGCTGCACGTCGTTCGGCATTGTCTGCATTAACCGGTTACGACACTCGGTCTGAAGCAATCATTGTTGTTGTTGAGCGCGCCCAACATGATTATGTGCAAGCAGTTGCAGATGCTGGTGGCGATGCAGTGCGTGCACTCATTTATGTGCAACAAGCATTTGCTGACGCTGGCCCTACGCCGGCTGTCCCAGCAAAAGATCTAGCTGCTCTCACCATTCTTGAGCGCGACGGAAAACTGTCGGCAACGCAAGCCAAGACCGTGTTGTCTGAACTAGTGGAAAACGGTGGGGGCGATGCCGCCGCTATTGCCGCTGCAAAAGGTTTTGAAGCGATGGATAACTCTGCAGTGGAAGCAATGGTGGATGAAGCCATTGCCGCTGACCCTGATGCGTGGGCCAAGTACTGCGCCGGTGAAGAAAAGGCTGCCGGGGCAATCGTTGGTCGTGTGATGAAAGCCAGCAAAGGCAAGGCAGATGGCAAGGTTGTGAGTGCCATTATGCAATCTCGCCGCGGTTCGTAACTAACGAAGCATTGGGCGTACTGTTCGCCTATGGATTTTGAAATTCCCGCAGACGTTCAGGCAACTCTCGATGCGCTTGATGCTTTCATTGAAAAAGAGATCAAGTCGCTACAGGCTCAAGATGACAACGAAAGATTCTTTGATCATCGCCGTGAATGGGCGCGTACAGATTTCGAGAACGATGGTGTGCCCCGTGCGGATTGGGAAGCATTGCTGCGTGAGATGCGTCGTAGGGCTGATGCCGCCGGCTGGTTGCGACTAGCACTTCCTGAAGAGTTTGGTGGTCAGAGTGCCAGCAACTTGAAGATGGCGATAATCCGTGAGCATTTAGCAACAAAAGGTTTGGGATTGCATAACGACCTACAAAACGAATCAAGCATTGTTGGCAACTTTCCCACTGTGCTCATGATGCGCGATTTTGGAACGGAAGAACAGAAGAAAGAATGGATGCCTGGCTTTCTTGATGGCACCAATGGTGACGAATGGGTCATCAATGGAATGAAGCGTTGGAACAGTGGTTTGCATCACGCCACCCACGACATCATTTTTGCGCGCACAAGCGGAACACCGGGAGATCCGAAAGGAATCAGTGCGTTCTTAGTTCCTACCGATGCGCCTGGTTTCAAAGTGGAGTTTTTCTGGTGGACGTTCAACATGCCAACAGATCATGCTGAAGTAAGCATCACTGATGTACGAGTAGGACCCGAAGCATTGTTTGGTCCTGCAGAAATGGGACTCGAACTAGCTCAACACTTCGTGCACGAGAACCGAATTCGTCAAGCAGCATCTTCACTGGGTGCAGCACAGTTCTGCATTAACGAAGCGGTGCGATACTCAAATGAGCGAATCACATGGGGCAAAAAACTCAGTGTGAATCAAGGTATTCAATTTCCACTTGTTGAACTTCACACAGAGGCTGCAATGTTGCGTCAACTGATTCGTTACACCGCAACCATGCTCGACCAAAAGCACCATATGGAAGTCACACACTTGGTAGCCATGTGCAATTACCGTGCGAACCGTTTGGCCTGTGATGCGGCCGACCGTGCAATGCAGACTTGCGGAGGGGTGGGCTACAGCCGCCATATGCCTTTTGAGCACATCTATCGCCATCACCGCCGATATCGCATCACGGAAGGCTCTGAGGAGATCCAGATGCGTAAGGTGGCTAGCAACCTGTTTGGCTTTGGGTCTTCGAAAGAACGCAAGTAACCCACAGATTTACTTCGTCCCCGGAGTTGCTTCTGTTGGTAGGGTCACCTAACATAACAGGGTAGGCAAACCTAACAAAGGGAAAATTCATGGGCGCAAGCTTTCTCATCACGCTTCGCGAGGGACTCGAAGTGTCTCTCGTTCTCGCCATCTTGATTTCGTATCTCGTAAAGAGCGGCCGATCCTCAGATGTCGGTGCTGTGTGGCGAGGAAGTGGCGCAGCTGCAGTGATGTGTCTAATTGGCGGCATTGCGTTCAATATTTTTGTTGGCGAATTTGAAGGAAAATCAGAACAGTTCATTGAAGGAACAATTGCAATTCTTGCTGCATCTGTTCTGACATGGATGATCTTTTGGATGCGTAAGCACGCACGTTCGATGGGAGCAGACTTACGTGCTCAAGTGGACGCTGCCACAACACAAAAAGCCATTATGACCATTGCTTTTGTTGCCGTCTTGCGTGAAGGCTTAGAAACAGTTTTGTTCCTTATCTCTGCTGAAACTGCTTCCAGCTCTGGTTCATCTGTTGTTCTTGGTGGTCTTCTCGGTCTTGTTGTTGCTGCAGCTCTTGGTCGACTTGTCTACTTGGGTGGCAACAAGCTCAACCTTGCCCTGTTCTTTAGAGTCACCGGAATTTTGTTGCTTCTCTTTGCCGCTGGTTTGTTTGGCAAGTTCTTTCATGAATACCGCGAACTTTTTGGGCTCGAAGATGGGTGGCTCGTGTCGCCTGCATGGGAAGTCAAGTCGGGCATCTGGGCTGAAGGCACTTTCTATGACTTCATGAAGGGATTCTTTGGCTGGCATTACGCATACGAGAACATTCGTTTAATTGCGTACTTCGCGTATTTGTTGCCAGTGGGATGGCTGTTCCTATGTACCTCGGGCAAGGACTAGTCCAGCCATTACGGTTGAGGTATGTCCTTGAACTCTGACGGCACCCCTATCGACATCAAACCTCGCAGTCGCGACGTTACAGATGGCATTCAAAAAGCAGCTGCACGCGCCATGTTGCGTGCTGTGGGTCTGGGTGACGACGATTGGGTCAAGCCCCAGGTAGGTATTGCATCAGCATGGAATGAAGTGACGCCATGCAACATGTCATTACGACGTCTCAGTGAGTATGCAAAGGCCGGTGTACGCGAGGCGGGCGGCGTTGCGCTCGAATTTGGCACCATCACCGTTTCCGACGGCATCAGCATGGGTCATGAAGGAATGCGCGCATCGCTTGTTTCGCGTGAAGTCATTACAGACAGTGTCGAAACTGTTGTGCACGGAGAACGCTTCGATGGTTTTGTCGGATTAGCAGGATGCGACAAGAGCATCCCTGCAATGTTGATGGCGGCCGCACGTCTGAACTTGGCAAGCGTGTTCGTCTACAACGGCTCCACCATGCCGGGTGTTTACAAAGGTAACAACATCGACATCACCACAGTGTTTGAAGCTGTGGGTGCGTGTGCCGCGGGCACCATCACTGAAGATGAACTGAATGACATTGAAAAGGCAGCATGCCCTGGTGAAGGTGCATGTGGCGGCATGTTTACTGCCAACACCATGTCGTCTATCGCCGAAGCGCTCGGTATGAGCCTTCCTGGAACAGCTTCCGCACCAGCAATTGATCGCAGTCGCGAAGGCGACGCACAACGCGCAGGTGCAGCGGTTGTGAATATGTTGCGTCTCGGTCTTCGTCCTCGCGACATCATGACGAAGAAAGCTTTTGAAAATGCCATCGCGGTGACAAATGCATTTGGTGGAAGCACTAATGCCGTCTTGCATCTTCTTGCAATTGCAAACGAGGCAGGCGTTGCGCTCGACCTCGACGACTTCAACAGAATCGCCGACAAAGTTCCACACATCGCAGACACGAAGCCAGGTGGAAAATTCCATATGTCTGACATTCACCGCGTAGGTGGAGTGCCTGTACTGATGAAGCATTTGCTTGACGCCGGCTTATTGCACGGCGATGTCATGACTTGCACGGGAAAGACAATGGCAGAAAACTTGGCCGAGATTAATCCGCCTGCACCAGATGGTGTTGTGATTCATCCATTAAGTGATCCCATTCATACAGAAGGTGGCATCAACATTCTCACTGGCTCACTTGCGCCGAAAGGTTCAGTAGTAAAAGTTGCTGGTCTCACCAAAGAGCAGATGCAATTTGAAGGGCCAGCACGAGTGTTTGACGGCGAAGACGGCGCGATGAATGCAATCATGACTGGCACAATCAATCATGGTGATGTCATCGTGATTCGTTACGAAGGCCCGAATGGTGGCCCAGGTATGCGCGAGATGCTCGCAATTACTGGTGCATTGAAAGGTGCCGGTTTCGGTTCAACAGTTGCGCTCATTACCGATGGTCGATTCTCTGGTGGTACGTGGGGATTCTGTATCGGACACGTTGCGCCTGAAGCAACCGATGGTGGCCCCATCGCATTTGTACGCGAGGGCGACATCATTCGCATTGATGTGCCAACAAAGGCTCTTGACTTGCTGGTGAGTGAAAAAGAATTGAAGAAGCGTCGCAATGGGTGGGTGCCGAACCCGCCGCGTTATACGACGGGTGTTTTGGCCAAGTTTGCCAAGCTTGTGCAGGGTGCCGAGACCGGCGCCATCACCAATCCCACTCACTAAATAGCTGAGGAAATCCTTACGCCATAAGGGTCATATTGGGTGACACACCCTCTTGGCATTATGCAAATCCTCATGGCAGAAACTTCCCTAAGTAGCGAGGTCGTATCCCTCGCACGTGACATCAACCGTCACCTCACAGACCTTCTTGGTCCTTGTCCTATCCGTAATGCTGAAGCATGGGTCGTTGTTTCCATCAACGACGAAGGACAACCATCCTTTACTTTTGCTAGTGCTACAACTCACGAGGCTGAAGCAATTTTGCGTGCCGTTCGTGAAGCATGTGATGTAAAGGCGAACCGTGCAGCGCAATCAGGCGCTAGCTACAACCCAAATGGCATCGGTATCAACTTTCGTGAGCACCAACGTGCAGATTTCCACGTGCCGGCGGTTCACCCTTGAACACGACACCGTCTTCTTTCACATTCGAGATCGACGAAGCAGAACTGCGTGATGTCAATAGTTGGGCCAGTCGCTATGCGCCGTCACCTGCCGCAGATTTTGCAGTTCAGTTGTCCTTTCTTCCAGGGCAACATCGCTGGTTAGCGCGTGAAGCAAACGTCACGGCATGGTGGGATCCGCTTCCAAGTCGCGGGCCTTCAGAAGGTGTTCTGGCTATTCCTTTGTTCTTCTTGAACAACGCCGCTGAACTTTTCACCGGTGGGGGAGCTGTCACCTTTCATATTGATATTGAAAACAAACTGCTTGTTGCTCGTGCCGGTGCCACCGAAATGGGAGTCGACCTTCCCGATCTTCCTGTTGCACCGTATTCACTTGATTTTGAATCAGATCGCCACATTGTCGTGTCTGCCGGAGATCTTGCTCATATGGGATTCGTGATGATGACCATGCCAGTTGATCTTTCAGAGAGCGAGATCGAGTTTCCGTTTCCATTTACTTCTGTAAAAGTCGAAAAGACATCACTTCGCGCCACACGTGATTGGCGCGCGTTTGGCGGACCTCGTCTTACTGTTGGAGTTCCAGCTCGTTCAGATTTTGAGGGGCTGGTGTCTTTCTTTTCGGAAGTTTTAGGTCGCGAGTTTTTCTGGGCTGACATTGAGGGTGGAGAAACCGAAGTGTCCATTGCTTTTTCGTCAGTGACACCAAACATTGCAATGCTCACGTGCGCCAATTGGGGTCTACGTATCGAACTGGGTTACGAGCAGGTCTTTCGTTATCGCAAAGAACTTGAAGCAGCCTTGGGCCACGCTGGCTACGACGTCACCCGTGATCCTCGTATCGGTTGGGATGCAGAAGTGCATTTCACGCATAAAGAACAACCTGTCACTGCCTGCATCGTTCCTGGGGAGACCGTTCATCACACCATGATTCGTCTGTCTACATTGGTCATGCCAGATGCTCCATGGAACTTAGATGTTGCAAACGAAGTCAATGCGTGGAACAACCAGTGGAAATACGGCAAGTTGGTTTTACAAGAAAACGACCTCTATGCGTTGAGTGATTTTCCGGCTGCAGAAATTGAACATCTGCCGACTTTGGTTGCAGACATTGTCAGCACAACGCAACGTGTGCGTGACGTGATCGGTGTGTTCCGTTAGATGAACTACACAAAATTTCTGCGCGATAATGCGTTGCAATTGTGTGTGAGTTTTGCCATAATTAACATCCCCCTAAAACAAGGGGTGCCAGTGACGAGAGGGGAATGGATGTCCGAAAGACGGCGACACCTTAGAAAGATCTAACACGCACGTGGCACTCGCCGCATGGCGTGTTGGCCTTCTAACAATCAACAAATAACAGCCGTATTTACAAGGAGAATCCATATGTCCTCAACCTCTCACGACCCCTTTGAAGGGTTTGATCCCACAGACCTGGAAGGGTCTTTTGCCGCCATTGAAAAGGCGATCACTTCCAGCGAACCCATCGTGCGCGATTTCAATCGCCACTTCACAGACCTTCTTGGTGCATGCCCTTCATCTATCGACGGTAAGTGGTTAAACCTTTCCCAGTCTGGAGAAGTCACGTTTCATCTCACACTCGTAGATGCGTTCCGTCTGACTACAGCACTGCAAGAGATCGCTCGTCTTGTTGATTTTGCAGAAGTGCGCACCAAAGTGCCTTCCCACAAGAAGGCCTTGGAATACGTTCCCACCCTGTTCTCTTTTCTGAAAACTGAGTCAGCCGCGTTTCTTGCCCGCCGTCGTCCAAAAGGGGCCTAAGTAAATGATGCTTCAAACACTTTTTCAAGAAGGCCTAGAGAAATGGTCAATGACAATCTCTCTCACGCAGATCAACCGGGTGCTCGCTCTAAAGACTGCGTTTGCGGGCAGTGTTAAATCTGCAGATCGTGTGTGGGTGAAATCACTTGGACATGCAACTCGCCGGTGGTTTGTCTCGGGTTCCATGATTCACTCGTGGCTCGATGCTGCCGGCGACTCCACTGACCCATGGCAACCTGTAGCTCTCACTGATACCTTTCTGCAGTCTCTTGCGAGTCTTGCCGCAGCCTATGGTGACGTCACAGTGACACATCATGCTGGTGAAAATGTTCTGATTGCTCGTTCTGGCGATGAATATGTTTGCGCGGATTATCCCGTAGGAAATCATGAAGATGAGGAAATTGAAACATTTTTCGAAGTACGCGATGACAATGAAGGACGCTGCACCGCGGTAGTAAAAGCAGACATGTTGCACCGTGTAGCAGAAAGCTATTTCAATTCATTCTCAGACATCACGCTCGACCAAGAGAATTCAATGCCTGCATTTACCTCATTTCAAATTGGTGACATGTGGGTGCAACACACATCGGATTGGTCACGTTGGGGTGCGTCGCCAGTGTCTGGCACTATGCGTGCAGAAACGCTTGGTGAGACATCTTTGGTGATTCATGGGTTTTACCTATGGCGTGCCATCCGCGCCACTCCACGTGGCGGCGAAATTACTCTCATTGTCGATGGGGCAGAACCAGAGTGGATGTATGTGACGGGTGACGATTGGGGTATCTGTGTTCCTGCTGTCTATGAACCGTTTGTCAGGTTCTTTGGACCGTTGGTCAATTCGTTCACAGAATGCGGTTTTCAACTAAGTGATGAAGACATCAGTCATTCAAACCACCAGATCTCTTTCAGTTCGGATGACATCACAATTTCTGCACAGATACTCGACGCGATCGAAGGTCCAGACATTGTGCGGTTATCCGCTCCGATTGCACGCTCAACTTCGTTAACTGAGGCGACCATGTTGGAAGTCCTTAGTCTCAATGCAGAACTAATTAACGCCAAACTTGTCCTTCAGGAGGGCAACATTTATGCAGTTGTAGATGTGCCGTTGTTGCGGGTCAAAGAGTCTGTAGTGGAAGGTATTGCGTTCCTGCACGCTGCAGTAGCGCGGTGTTCTGGGCTCGATGAATTTCTGGGATTACTGGGTACTGCTAGTTAGCAGTACGACGAGCTAGCACTGCACGCCAGCCGAGCATGGTGGCCCCGAGAAATACGCTTGCAACAATGATGAACGCAGGTGCGGTACCGCGATCAAATACGTAATTGCGCAGCACCATTCCCATTACAACGGTGTATCCCCACACGACGTACTTGTTCGGTTCCGCAGGTGTGCGTTGCATTATTGGTGCAACGTGGGCGATAAATACTGCAATCCAGAATGGAGCTGCCACATAGAGCACTCCATTGATGCCTGTATCGGTGTCGTGATTACGCGTTCCAATAACAACCATCACGAGCACGCAGAGAGCGTCAAAGAGAAAAGCCCGAACTGCAGAGCGAGTCATGAGTTAATCGACGTCGTCGTAGTATTCGCGACCAAGATGTGTGATCTGATCTTCATTCATCAACCAACGCAAGGTGTTGTGCAGTTTTTCAAGCTGTACAAACAAATCGTGTTCGGCATGAAGGCCTGGTGCAACTTGTGGGCTCTTGTAATAGAAGGACAACCATTCCTGGATGCCACCAAGGCCAGCACGTTGTGCAAGGTCTGAATACAAAATCAGGTCGAGTGCAAGTGGGGCAGCAAGGATGCTGTCACGACAGAGGAAGTCGACTTTGATCTGCATGGGGTAACCCATCCAGCCGAAGATGTCGATGTTGTCCCAGCCTTCTTTGTTGTCGCCACGTGGTGGGTAGTAGTTGATACTGACCTTGTGAAAGACATTTCCATAAAGGTCTGGGTTGTTGCTTGGGTCAAGAATGTCTTCAAGTACACCGAGCTTTGATTCTTCTTTTGTCTTGAAGTTTTCAGGAGCATCTAGAACTTCACCGTCACGGTTACCCAAGATGTTTGTGCTGTACCAACCAGCAAGACCAAGCTGACGAGCCTTCAACATTGGTGCAAGCACTGTTTTCATCAGTGTCTGACCGGTCTTGAAGTCTTTACCAGAAATTGCGACATTGGTGTCTGTGGCAAGTTGACGAAGGAATGGCATGTCAACAGCAAGGTTTGGCGAACCGTTTGCGAAAGGAACGTGCTCAAGAATTGCTGCGTATGCGTACAACATTGATGGCGCGATGGCGTCGTCGTTTGCGTCGATTGCTTTTTCAAATGCTTCGATGCTTGCGTGCTGTGGTCCTGGCTCGATGTAGATCTCGGTACTTGCGCACCAGATCATGACAAGGCGATCCACTTTTTTCTCATCGCGGAAGCGGTTGATGTCGGCACGAATGCCGTTCAACATTTCTCGCTTGCCACTAACGGCCATGATGTGTTCGCCATCAAGGTTGCGCGCATACTTGCGTTCGAACGCTGCTTTCATTGGGCGAATGTCGCGCAAGACGTCAGAGATGGCTTCAATGTGCTTGCCCTGTTCCAAAACGCCGGCACGTGATGCAGCAACATAGGCGTCGTCAGGAAACACATCCCAAGCTCCCCACACGATGTCTTCAAGGCGTGCGAGCGGAACAAAGTCCTGCACAAGTGGGTTGCGCTTTTCGGTGCGCTTCCCAAGGCGGATAGTGCCCATTTGGGTCATGGAGCCAATCGGCTTTCCTTGGCCACGCTTGGCTAATTCGACGCCAGCGATGAGAGTGGAAGCCACTGCGCCGAGGCCAACGGTGAGGACACCGAGCTTTCCTTCAGCAGGGGCGATAGTACGGGGTTCAGACATGTCATTCAGGCTAGGCGAACCGAGACACTGTGCCCTGCTTTGCTACCCGTTGCCATTGCCCCGTATGGCTTTATGCCTAGTTAGACAGGGTTAGCTGCGATAAATGCATTCACTACTGCGGCGAATTCTTCACCTTTGTCTTCCTGTAGGAAGTGGCCACCACCGGCAATGAGGGTGTGTGCCTGCCCCTTTGCTCCAGGTACTTCTTGCTGGAATGTCTTGTGCCCGCCCCTCGTGATGGGGTCACCATCGGTGAAGGCCGTGAGCAGTGGTTTGTTCCATGCTCGCAGCACTTCCCATGCCTTTGTGTTGGCAATGTTTGAGGGATGGTCAGCGCCGTCTGGGTACAAGGTAGGGAAGATGCGTGCAGCGGACTTATAAGACTCGTCGGGGAATGGGGCGTTATAGGCAGCAATTACTTCGGGAGCCAATTCAGTCTTTGATCCACCACTCATCATCATTCCCACGTCAAAAACAGGAACCTCTTGGGAGAATTTCTGCCACGCACGGAATGCGTCTGATGGTTCACGGGTAGCGAGTGGCAAACCAGTATTAGCTACGACAATGCGATCGAAACGATTGACATTGGCGGTGACAAGACGCAGACCAATGAGCCCGCCCCAGTCTTGGCCAACGAAAGTCATTCCAGTGAAGTCATTTTTGTTCAGCCATTCGTTCATCCACGCAACATGTCGTTCATATGTGTAATCAGTTGTTTGCAACGGCTTATCGCTGCGACCAAATCCAATGAGGTCTGGTGCAATGACGCGATGGCCCGCTGCAACGTGAAGAGCCATCATCTTGCGATACAAAAAGGACCAACTTGGTTCCCCGTGCATTAATAACACGGTCGTCTTTGCGTCTTTCGGCCCGCCTTCGTGATGTGCAACACGCAATGTGTCAGAGGTTCCGTCACCAGCTGAAACATCTGTGTAATGCGGTTCGTACGGCCAGTCGGGGAGATTGGTGAAGCGATCATCTGGAGTGCGTGCAAATTTCATGTGGGACCCTTCGTTGGTTGTTCACACGCTAAACCCTGATGGCTTACGATGTGCCGAGCAGGTTCTATTCGCCTGCTTGTTATTTATAGGGAGACTTCGATGTCTGATCCATTTTCCACACCACCGCCACCACCTCCGCCAACAGGAAGCAATAGTTTCGGAAGTTCTGGTTCAGGTTCTGTTATTCCTTGTGACAATGGTGTTCGCTTTGGGGCACTGCTCCTTGATTCGTTGCTCTTTGTCGTTACTTGTGGAATTGGTTGGCTGATCTGGAGCATCGTGTTGTGGCAACAGTCCACGTCACCAGCAAAGAAAATGTTGAAACTCAAAATTGTTGATTTCAATACCGGCGCACCAGCGACCATGACGCAAATGCTGTTACGTGAAGGATTGGGAAAGATTGTGCTCGGTACCATCACAGGCATCACAGGGCTTATCAGTGCAGTTTTGATTTTGGTAGTGCCAGGTCGACAAGGCGTGTGGGACTACATCGCGAAAACCACGGTGGTACGTGAGGGATAGAACGCTGCTGTTGGGGTTGGCTGGAGTCGTTCTGGCCAGCCCCGCCACGCAAAGGTTGGCTAAGTATTTAGACCACCAGCCGAGCCTGTGCCCACTGCAGCGCATCACGGGTATTGCCTGCCCCAGTTGCGGGGGAACTCGTGCTGGTCTCTATGTGCTGTCAGGGGACCTTGTCTCGGCCATCAAACTCAATGCTGGTGTGACCATCTTTCTCCTGGTAGTGGGGGCTCTCGTGGCAACTGGGCATGTGGTGCCCGCCCAGGTTTTGGGGGTTGCGAACCCGTACGAACGGGTGGCAGACTGAACCCAATGACAACGGAGTTCACCACCTCAGTACTCGTCGTAGTAGTTCTGTAGCGCGTCGGCACCATGCCGAACGCGCTGAAAACCACCCTTCCGGGTGGTTTTTTCATTTCTCGCCACACTTGTAGTTATTGCAATCACAATTAGGAGACATCAGATGTCCACAAAAGAGACACTCACAGGAGCCGAGGCTCTCATTCGCTCTCTCGAGATGGAAAACGTCGAGATCATGTTTGGTCTGCCAGGCGGCTGCATCCTTCCTGCCTATGACCCGCTGTTGAAGTCAAGCATCAGACACGTTCTCGTTCGACATGAACAAGGTGCTGGGCACATGGCCCAGGGTTATGCACACGTCACTGGTCGGCCTGGTGTTGCCATGGTGACAAGCGGTCCGGCTGCAACCAACATGGTCACGCCATTGTGCGATGCGTTCATGGACAGCATTCCAATGGTGTGTATCACTGGTCAAGTGTCAACGTCTGCAATCGGTACAGATGCGTTCCAAGAATGCGACACCGTTGGCATTACGCGAAGCGTTACCAAGCACAACGAACTTGTGATGCGTGCTGAAGATATTCCAATGGCAGTTCGCCAAGCTTTTTACATTGCAACTACTGGTCGTCCCGGTCCTGTACTTATCGACATGCCAAAAGACGTGTTGCAAAACACCATGACATGGCATTGGCCAACAGATGAAGAAGTAGTTGATTCACTTCCTGGATATCGGCCAAATGTAAAGGGTCATCCAAAGATGATTAAGGAAGCAGCAAAGCTGATTCTTGCTTCTGAAAAACCAGTTCTGTACTTAGGTGGCGGCGTGTTGAAAGCGCGTGCGGCTGAAGTTGTGAAGGAACTTGCAGAGTTGTTGCAGATTCCAGTTGTTACCACCCTCATGGCACGTGGTGCATTCCCAGATAATCATCCTTTGTGTTACGGCATGCCAGGTATGCATGGAACTGCAACTGCAATTACCGCAATGCAGAAGAGCGACTTGCTGATTGCATTGGGGTCTCGATTCGATGACCGCGTCACTGGCAAAGTGAATTCGTTTGCACAAGATGCAAAAATCATTCACGTAGACATCGACCCTGCAGAGCAAGGCAAAGTTCGTAAGCCTGATGTGCCTATTGTTGGCGACTGTCGACAAGTGGTGGAAGAACTTCTGAAAGCCATCAAAGAACTAATGGCTGAAGGCGTTTCTGCAACAGATATCACTCCATGGCGTAGTCGTGTCAATGGTTGGAAAGAGCAATTCCCACTTACATATGACATGTCTGGTCCTGGCGACAAACTGAAGCCGCAATTCTGTTTGGAAAAACTGCGCGATGCAGCACCTGAAGGCACGATTGTTGTCAGTGGTGTTGGACAGCATCAGATGTGGACAAGTTTGTTCTGGGAATTCAACGAGCCATATACATGGGTGAACTCTGGTGGCCTCGGAACAATGGGTTTCTCGGTGCCTGCAGCAATTGGTGCAAAAGCAGCAAAGCCAGAACGCACGGTTTGGGCCATTGATGGCGATGGTTGTTTCCAAATGACTGCGCAAGAACTTGTTACGGCAACAACTGAAGGCATTCACGTGAAGATTGCCATCTTGAACAACACATACCTCGGCATGGTGCGTCAGTGGCAAGAGATGTTCTACGGAGAACGTTATTCCGAAGTAGATCTTGCTGGTTGTCCTGACTTCGTGAAGTGGGCCGAAGCAATGGGTTGTGTTGGAATTCGTGTGGAATCGGTCGATGAGATTGATGAAGCGATTGCACTGGCGAACAGCATCAACGATCGTTCTGTTGTTGTTGAGTTCCGTGTTGAAGAATTCGAAAAAGTTTTTCCAATGGTTCCTGCAGGTGCGAGCAACGATGAAGTGTTGTTGCATCCGAATCAAGAAAGCCGAAGGGAGTTCCTCAAATGAGTTCCATTAATTCAAACAATCCATACGGAGACTCTCGTCAACATCACATCTTGTCTGTGATGGTGCAGAACCGTCCGGGTGTACTTGCGCGCGTCTCTGGTTTATTCGCCCGACGTGGTTACAACATTTATTCGTTAGCTGTTGCGCCATCTGATGATCCGAATTACAGCCGCATCACCATCGTGGTCGACATCTCTGCGACGCCTCTTGAACAGATTGTGAAGCAGTTGTTCAAACTGATTGATGTCGTGCGCATCACCGAGCTTGACCCCCGAAAGTCTGTTGAACGAGAACTCATGATCGCCACGGTCCGGGTCGACGGGGAGCGTCGTGGCCAGATTTCTGAGTTGGCAAACCTCTTCGAAGCCAAGGTTTTGGCCGTCGGAGCCGACGCTGTGACCATCTCAATTGATGGAAATCCTGAGAAAATCGATGATTTTGAGGAATTATTGCGCGGTTATGGCATCGTGGAGAGCCAAAGAACGGGTCGGGTCGCCCTACCCAAGTTGGAACGCGAGGCACGAAAAGGTGCCACAAAAGGAAAGGCAAGCTGATGGCAGCAAAGATGTACTACGAGAAGGACGTTGATCCTTCGATTATTCGTGGCCGCAAGGTCGCAATTATCGGTTACGGCTCACAAGGTCACGCACATGCGTTGAACCTGAAGGAGAGCGGTGTCCAGGTTGTTGTCGGACTTCGTGAAGGTTCGAAGTCTGCTGCAAAGGCCGAGGCTGCTGGACTCACCGTGAAGAGCATCGCCGATGCTGCAAAGTGGGCAGATGTCATCATGATGACAATGCCAGACACTGAGCAGAAGGCCACATATAACGATCACATCAAGCGTTACATGAAGGCTGGTAAGGCACTTGCTTTTGCACACGGCTTCAACATCCGTTTCAAGCGCATTCGTCCACCAAAGGGTGTCGACATCATCATGATCGCGCCAAAGGGTCCAGGTCACTTGGTGCGTCGTACCTACACCGAAGGGGGCGGCGTACCTTGCCTCATCGCAGTTGAGCAAGATGCAACAGGCGGCGCAAAAGAGCTTGCATTGTCGTACGCAGAAGCAATCGGCGGCGCACGTTCAGGAATCATCGAAACAACATTCACCGAAGAGACCGAGACCGACTTGTTCGGTGAACAGGCTGTTCTGTGTGGTGGTGTTGCTGCATTGGTACAAGCCGGATTCGAAACACTGACCGAGGCTGGCTACCAGCCAGAGATGGCGTACTTCGAGTGCTTGCACGAAGTGAAGCTCATCGTTGACCTTATGTACGAAGAAGGCATCACCGGAATGCGTTACAGCATTTCCGACACTGCTGAATACGGCGACGTCACCCGTGGACCACGCGTGATCACTCCAGCAACAAAGAAAGCTATGCAGAAGATCCTCAAGGAAATTCAGTCAGGCAAGTTTGCTCGCGAGTGGGTCAAGGAATCAGAAGAGGGCCGTGCCAACTTCAACGCATTGCGTGAAGCCGGTGCAAAGCACCCAATCGAGGCAGTGGGCAAGCAATTGCGCAGCATGATGCCGTGGTTGTCTGCAGGCAAGCAGTCAGTGTCTGAGGTTTCAGGCGGCTGATTCCTTCACACAGCGAAGAATCAGAGAAAGGGGCTCGCTTCGGCGGGTCCCTTTTTCGTATCCAGGGTTGGGGCGAATACCCGAGTTGGTTGGTCGGGAATTGACGGATAGGGTTTCGCCCTATGACAACACCACAGTGGGGCTTCGATACCCGCCAAATTCACGCCGGCCAAACACCAGACTCAGCGACTGGTGCACGCGCGGTTCCTATCTATCAGACAACGTCGTACCAATTCCGCGACTCTCAGCACGCAGCAAATCTGTTTGCGCTTGCTGAAATCGGAAACATCTACACACGTCTGATGAACCCAACTACTGGTGTTCTTGAAGCTCGCTTGTCAGACCTCGAAGGTGGCACAGCAACTGCAGTTGGCCTTCCTGGCGCACTCGTGGTGTCCTCTGGTCAGAGCGCAGCAACGCTTGGCATTCTCACGCTTGCTGAGGCTGGCAGCCACATCGTTGCTTCTCCGTCGTTGTACGGCGGCACATACAACTTGTTGCATTACACATTTCCAAAAATGGGTATCGAGGTCACGTTTGTTGACAACCCAGATGATCTTGAGCAGTGGAAGAGCGCAATTCGTCCAAACACAAAACTGTTCTTCGGCGAAGTACTTGCAAACCCAAAGAACGACATCTTCGACATCGAAGGCGTATCGAAAGTTGCACATGCACACGGCATCCCATTGATGCTCGATAACACAGTGCCAACGCCATACGGCATTCGCCCACTTGAGTGGGGTGCAGACATTGTTGTTCACTCAGCAACAAAGTTCCTCGGTGGTCATGGCACAGCAATCGCTGGTGCAATCATCGACGGCGGCAAGTTTGACTTCGCAGCCAGTGGTCGCTTCCCGAACTTCACCGAACCAGATCCGTCGTATCACGGTCTTGCGTATTGGCCAGCACTTGGTGCAGGTTCATACATCATCAAAGCACGCGTACAAATGTTGCGTGACCTTGGTATGTCAGCAAGCCCATTCAATGCGTGGAGCATCTTGCAGGGTGTCGAAACCCTTTCGTTGCGCATGGATCGTCACTGGGAGAACGCAGCAAAGGTTGCAGAGTTCTTGCAGAAGCAAGGTGCTGTCGCCAGCATCAACTACGCCGGCTTGCCATCAAGCCCATGGCACGATCGTGCGAAGAAATACTTCGGTGGTAAGGGCTTTGGTTCAGTTATCGCATTCGAAGTAAAGGGTGGCCGCGAAGCTGGTCAGAAGTTTGTAGAGGCATTGCAATTGCATAGCCATGTTGCAAACATCGGCGATGTTCGCAGCCTCGTGATTCACCCAGCATCTACAACTCACAGCCAGTTGACCGAAGCAGAACAACTTTCTGCAGGTGTTGCACCTGGACTCGTGCGTTTGTCTGTTGGTCTTGAATCAATTGCCGACATCTTGGCCGACCTTGAATTGGGCTTCGCAGCTATCAAATAATCTG
>JAPKZX010000038.1 GCA_026393575.1 Actinomycetota bacterium | reverse complement strand
CAACGCCCCGTGGTCGGCTGGCGCGAATGGACGCGCGAGTTTGTAGTTATGGGCAGCGGTCTCTGGGTAGGTGCTGCAGGTGGATTACTACTCGGCGCATTCCTGCTCGGCGCCTTTTAACTCACTCGTATTTTTGATTTCATAGCAGCCAATTTGGCTGGCCCGATTCCCGGAACATTCAGTAGATCGTCCACACTCGAAAATGGACCTTTCTGTGAGCGGTACGACACAATCGCTTTGGCTGTCATAGGCCCTACCCCGGGCAACGTATCTAACTGTTGCGCAGTTGCTGAGTTGATATTGATGCGTGCATCGTTGTTGGGAACTGATGGTGCAACATTTGGTGCAGCAACGCCAGGAATGTTGAGTGGAACCGTGGTGCGCGACGGACGCAATCTTGGTGCGACCGTGGTGCGTGGCCGCGATGACGAGCGACTCGGTACAAATATCTGTTCCGTATCGATCAGAGTTTGTGCCAAGTTGATTCGCTCGAGGTCTGCAGTTTTTGTTGCTCCACCTGCAGCAGTAACCGCGTCGATAACGCGCGCAGAAGTTTGCAAGCGGTAGACACCTGGTTTTTGTACTGCACCAGTGACATGCACAATCAGTTCACCACTTCGTTCAACTGTGCTTGCTGTGACAACAGGTGCGACTCCCACCTGAGGCACCACAGCCTCTACCAATGGCGCTGAGGGGCGAATGAGTAGCCAAACAACCACACCAGCCGAAACCACCGACACGGCCATCGCAACTAGGCGGCGGAGGCCGATGTACGCCAACCAATGACGAAGGATCTTTTCAACGTGTTTCCAATTCGGTACATCCACGCGTGAAATGTGGATTTCTGCCATGGCGAACGGCACCACCTAACCGCCCCTATTGCTGTCGCTTAGGCCCCAAAGGGCCAATACAAGTAGTTTTTGAGGTGTGAGTCTTCCCCATGGCATCAGTCCCAATGTTGAGAATTGGCTTGTCACCAACATTCCTGGCGCAACAGCTCCGTTCTCGTACACCCAGATCGCTGGTGGCCACTCGAACCTCACTTTCAAGGTCGACGACGCTGCGGGACATTCATATGTGTTGCGTCGTCCACCACTTGGTCATCGTCTCGCCAGCGCCCACGACATGAGCCGTGAGCATCGAATCATTGCGGGACTAGCAAAGAGCAACGTTCCTGTTGCGCCTGCGCTTGGCCTATGCACCGACGAAACAGTCAACGACCTGCCGTTCTATGTCATGGCATTTGTTGATGGTCACGTCATCCGCGACAAAGCCACTGCTAGTTCCATCCTTCAATCGCAAGGGTGCCGCAGAGCAAGTGAATCAATCGTGGACACCATGGCGGCCATTCACGCTGTGGACATCACATCTGTTGGTCTTCAAGATCTCGGCAGACACGATGGTTACATTGCACGTCAACTAAAGCGTTGGCACGGCAACATTGTTGAACAGCGCACGCGTGAGCTTCCACTCGTAGACAGCGTGTACGAAGAGCTGATGACCCGCATACCAGTGCAAAGTACAGCCACGATTGTGCACGGCGATTACCGACTCGATAACTGCATGGTCGACGCGCACGGCAATGTGATTGCAGTTCTCGACTGGGAAATCTGCACACTTGGAGACCCAATGGCAGACCTTGGATTACTGATGGTGTACTGGACAGGTCCAGATGATGAAGCCAGCGCCTGGTCAAATGCGGTATGTACCGCCGAAGGATTTCTTAATCGCGCTGATCTTGCACAACGGTATGGCGAAGTATCTGGCCGTGACATTTCACAACTTGATTACTACGTTGCATTTGCTTATTGGAAACTTGCGTGCATTATTGAAGGCGTCTATGCCCGATACCTCGGTGGCGCTCTCGGTGACCGCGACCCTGCCGAATTAGAGCCATTTAAACTTCAAGTAGATGGTGCGGCCCAAAAGGCAGCAAGCATGCTTGAGAAACTGCGATGACCTCTGCACCGTTGCCCTTTACCGTCAAAGGCCAATTGCCAACGCTTGATTCGCCTGTTCTTATTGTGATGCTGAACGGTTGGATTGATGCAAGTGGTGCAGCCAATGCAGCAATGGAACATTTGAAGAATGCCATCGTCTCGCGTGACCTCATTACGTTCGATGGTGATGCGTTCATTGATTACCGCGCACGCCGGCCAATGATGGAGTTGCGCGAAGGTGTCAATACTCGGATTGTTTGGTCGTGTCCCGAGATGCGCGTTGGCAACGACGAAGACGGCAACGACGTTTTGTTATTGACCGGCCCTGAACCCGATACGGCATGGCAACACTTTGCACGCACTGTCGCAGGGCTTGCCCAACAACTTGGTGTTGAAAAAATGATTGGCATGGGCGCGTACCCATACGGAGCACCGCATACACGCGCCGTTGGCCTTTCCACTACGTCCCCCGACGCTGACATTGCTGCTCGATTGTCATTTACAAAAAACTCTGTAGATGTTCCTGCCGGAGTTGAAGCAATTTTGGAACATGCATTGCACGACATTGGTATTCCTGCGATGGGAATGTGGGCACAAATTCCGCATTATGTGGCGTCCATGGCATATCCGGCAGCAAGCGCTGCACTCGTCGAAGCGATCTGTCTTGAAGCAGGACTCACGCTCGACACTTCTGCTCTCAGACGAGAGGCTGGAGTGCAACGTGAGCGTCTTGACCAACTGGTGTCAAGCAATCCTGAACACGCTGAAATGTTGGGAAAACTAGAGATTGCGTACGACGAAATACATGGCATTCGGAGTTCAACTACCAATGACGATGCAGTTATACCTAGTGTGGACGAATTAGCAGCAGAGGTTGAGCAGTTCTTGCGAGACCAGCAACCTGGAGGACAATCATGAAGGTAGATGGCGGACTTGGTACGGATCTCACGAAGGTTCCAAACGCAGCAAAAGAATTAGAAGCAGCTGGGTACTCCGGCGCATGGACCGCCGAGACCTCGCACGATCCGTTCTTTCCCCTCTTGCTTGGCGCAGAACACACGAGCACATTAGAACTAGGAACTTCGATTGCCGTTGCCTTCGCGCGTAACCCGATGAACTTGGCCAACATTGGCTGGGACCTTCAGGCTTATTCAAAGGGTCGCTTCATGCTTGGTTTGGGTAGCCAGATAAAGCCGCACATCACCAAGCGATTCTCCATGGAGTGGAGCCACCCAGCAGCACGCATGCGCGAAATGATTCTTGCCATTCGCGCAATCTGGGATACATGGGAGAACGGCACCAAGTTAGATTTCCGCGGCGACTTTTATACACACACATTGATGACTCCGTTCTTCACACCAGATGCAAAAGAAATGAGTCCATTTGGAACACCGAAAATCTTTCTTGCTGGCGTAGGCGAATTGATGACCGAAGTTGCTGGTGAAGTGTGCGACGGATTCCTATGTCACGGATTTACCACCGAGAAATATCTTCGTGAAGTCACCATTCCTGCACTTGCGCGCGGTCGCGCCAAAGCCGGAAAGACAATGGAAGGTTTTGAATTAGTCGGGCCAAGTTTTGTTGTGACCGGAACCACCGAAGAAGAGATGGCCGCTGCAGCCGCTGGTACGCGCCAGCAAATTGCGTTCTACGGCTCAACACCTGCATACAAAGGCGTGCTCGACATTCACGGGTGGGGCGGTCTGCAAGAAGAACTGAACGGTTTGTCGAAACAGGGCAACTGGGTAGAGATGGGAAATCTCATTACCGATGAGATCTTGAATACTTTCGCTGTTGTAGGCGAGCCCGAGCGAGTAGCACCTGAACTGATTACTCGTTACGGCGACGTGATTGATCGCCTGAGCTTCTATGCGCCGTACAAGGCAAACCCCGATCGCTGGTTGCCAGTGATCGATGCGCTGAAGAAAGGGTAAGCGGTAGGGCTAGACGCCCAATCCCACTAACCAACTCTGCACGTTGATACCGAGTTTGTCGACGTCATAGCCACCCTCTTGCAACACCACTGTTGGCAGCCCGAGTGCGGCCACTACTTCGCCACTGCGACGGAAACCATCGGTAGTTACTGACAAGTCACAGATGGGGTCTGTAATGAATGTGTCTAGCCCAAGCGAGACCACGACCATCTGAGCGCCGAATGCTTGAATCTTTGCGACTGCGTCAGCGAGTGCGTCGACATATTTGTCATCATCGGTGCGCGCAGCGAGTGGCACATTCAGAGTGCTACCAAGACCACGACCAGTTCCAGTTTCGTCTGCATAACCAATGGTGTACGGATACGCACGAGACGGATCGCCATGCAGAGATACATACATCACGTCGTCACGATCATAGAAAATCTCTTGTGTGCCGTTGCCGTGGTGGTAGTCAACGTCTAACACAGCAACTTTCACACCGGTAGTACTCGCAACATGATGCGCCACGATTGCGGCGTTATTGAAGAAGCAATAACCGCCATACAAATCTGTTGTTGCATGGTGGCCTGGTGGGCGGCACAAACCATATGCAGCACGTTCACCATCAAGCACTAATTGCATTGCTGTCATGGCAGTGTCCACTGCCCCACGCGCTGCGGCATACGTGCCCTCAGTAAGAGGTGTTGTGGTTTCAAAACACCACCAGCCCAAGCGACCCGTGATGGAAACTGGTTCAACACCATCAGCCATCTTGTGGCGAAGCGAAGGACGATAGAAGACTTCTGGCGTTACTTCTCGGGTCGGCCCGATGATGTCTTGATACTCCTGCCAAGCAGTAGTGAAGAAGCGGTGCAACCCAGGGTTGTGTACGGCGTTGATGACATCAATACCCCACTCAGATGGCGACAACATTTCAAAACGAGAATCGGCAGAGAGCACTTCTCGAATGACTTCTCCCCGACCAATGTGCTCGAACGGAGAATGCACAGTGCCCTTCTCAATTTCTGAGTGAGGATCATGCAATAGATGCGCTGGCGTATAGACAACTTTCATGGCCCTAAGACTAGAAGATGATTAGTCGAAGCTTGGACGAGCACGCAATGAGCGCTTCAATTCAGCCATTCCGCTCGCCGTGGCAATCACTTCAATGGCATCCCATAAACGCACTGCTTCATCGCCGCGTGGAATGGTGGAAATCACGGGACCAAAGAAGGATCCTTCGCGCACTCCACCAGGGTTAAAAGTAATGATGGGCGTACCAACATCTTTTCCTGTGCGCTCAAGAGCGATTTGTGTTTCGTCAGAAATCAGTCGGTCAAAGGTTTCATCGTTGACTGCGTCGGCCCATTCCGCAGGCAACCCTGCTTCAACCAGAAGTTTTGCGATGTGGCCTTCGATGTCGGCAACAAATAGTTCACGCTCTTGTTTGTTGTGCAAACTTGTACCCAGTGCGGTGTACACCTTGGCTACTGCTTCGTTGCCGGCGACAGAACGCGCTTTGGCGGCCACGCGCAAACCATATGTGCCAGCTGCGTGAACTTCCTTGTAGCCAGCAGGCATCTTGGAATAATCCATTGACTCCTGGTTGATCAACTTCAAAGAAATGAACTTCCATGACACTTCGTAGTCGCGTAACTGTTGTACTTCAGTCACCCAACGAGATGTGATCCATGCCCACGGGCATACAGGGTCGAAGAAAAAATCAAGGTCAGCCATGGCTAGACCCTAGCGATTTCTCGTTCTTCGAACGTTTCAATAATGTCGCCCGGTTTGAGGTCTTGGAAGTCGGACAAGCCGATACCGCACTCGAAACCTTCGCGCACTTCACGAACATCGTCCTTGAAGCGGCGCAATGACTGAATGGAGCCCTTCCAGATGATGGTTCCTTCGCGAAGGAAACGAACCTTCGTACCACGAGTGATAACGCCCGTACGCACAACACATCCGGCGATGGCGCCGAGTTTTGGCACACGGAAGATCTCGCGCACCTCTGCTTCGCCAGTAACCACTTCTTCGAACTCAGGAGCCAACAGACCGAGCATTGCTCGTTCCATGTCTTCCAACAGTTTGTAGATGATTTCGTATGTACGAATTTCAACCTTTTCGATTTCAGCTAATTCGCGCGACTTGCGGTCGGGACGAACGTTGAAACCAATGAGAGTTGCGTTAGTTGTAGCTGCCAGTGTGATGTCGTTCTCGGTGATACCGCCAACACCACGATGGACAAATGCCACCTTGACTTCTTCGCGTTCTAATTTGCGAAGGCTTTCCGTCACTGCTTCGAGAGAGCCCTGTACGTCGGCCTTGATAACAAGGTTCAGTGTTGCCACTTCGCCAGCCTGAATCTGACTAAAGATGTCTTCAAGCTTTACGCCACCTTGTACACGTGAATCTCCACGTTGGTTCAAGGTGCGACGCGTGTGACCACGTGAGTCACCTACAACACGAGCAGTCTTTTCGTCTGGTGCTGCACGGAACTCATCGCCTGCTTGAGGCACAGATGACAATCCGAGCACCTGTACAGGTGTAGATGGGCCAGCTTCTTTTACTTGTTCGCCACGCTCGTTGATGAGTGCGCGTACTTTGCCCCATGCTGCACCAGCAACGATTGGGTCGCCCACTTTCAACGTTCCCTTGTCCACCAAGACGGTGGCGACAGGGCCACGACCAATGTCGAGGTTTGCTTCGAGAACAATTCCCTTTGCGCGTCCTGTTGGATTTGCAGTGAGTTCTTCTAGTTCAGCAACAACAGTGAGCTGTTCCAATAAGTCGTCGATACCCAAGTTTTGTTGTGCCGACATCTCGACAACGATGGTGTCTCCACCCCATGCCTCGGGAACCAATTCGTACTCTGCCAATTGAGTGAGAACTCGCTGTGGATCAGCGTTCTCTTTATCAATCTTGTTCACTGCAACAACAATGGGCACTTCAGCAGACTTTGCGTGATTAATGGCCTCAATTGTTTGTGGCATGACACCGTCGTCTGCTGCAACAACCAATACAACAATGTCAGTGACCTGCGCACCACGCATACGCATCTTTGAGAATGCCGCGTGACCAGGTGTGTCGATGAAAGTGACTTTCTTGCCGTCTTTTTCTACCTGGTATGCACCGATGTGTTGCGTGATTCCGCCGGCTTCACCAGCGACAACATTGGCAGAACGAATTCTGTCGAGCAACGTTGTTTTACCGTGGTCAACGTGACCCATCACTGTGATCACAGGTGGACGAGTCTGTTGCAATGTCTCATCGTCATCATCAGAGTCATCGAACAACGCTTGCAATTCAGTTTCTTGCTGCTGACCTGGATCGACAAGAAGAACTTCAGCACCAACTTCAAGCGCAAACAATTCCATCTGATCGTCGCTGAGTGTCATGGTGGCTGTCACCATTTCACCGTGCTCGAGCAAGTAACGAACAACGTCTGCTGCTGTGCGATTTAACTTTGGAGCAAACTCTTGTGCAGACACGCCACGTTCAATAACGATGGTGCCTTCTGGAACTGGAGCATTGCTGTTGGAGTAGTTCGTGAACTGCGGCTGCAATTCATCGAATTCGCGCCGACGACGTGCACGCGACTTCTTACGAGGTGCGCGACGCTGACCATTACGTGGGCCGCCGGGACCGCCACCAGGACGAGGACCACCACCAGGACCACCTGCGCCAGGACCGCCACCAGGGCCTCCTGCGCCAGGACCACCAGGTCGAGCGCCACCAGGGCCACCAGGACGAGGGGCAAAACCAGGACGTGAACCAGGACCACCGGGGCCACCAGTACGAGGACCACCAGGACCGGTACGTGGCCCACCAGGGCCACCCGTACGTGGACCACCAGGACCAGGACGTGAACCAGGGCCAGGACGTGATCCAGGACCAGGACGGAAACCGCTTGGACCACCAGGACGCGGACCACCAGGTGCAACACGACCACCAGGAGGCGGAGGTATTGGTCGACCAGAGGCAGACATTGGTCCGGGTGGTGGTGGAATTGGACGAGGACCTGCACTTGGGCCACGCGGTGGCATTCCAGTAGGAGTCATGCCGGTTGGAGGCATTCCCGCTGGAGGACGACCTGCAGGAGTCGATGGTCGAGAAGGAGGTTGTGGAACGACTGGAGGGCGAGGAATCGCTCCTGTTGGTCGACCACTAGAGATAACGCGAGACTCACCGCTTGGGGCGGCAGGCGCTGCAGGTGCTGGGGTTTCCACCACTGGCGCAGGAGTATCAACAACAGGAGTTGTTGCTACGGGTACTTCAACAACAGGCGTCACTGGTGTGGGTGCAATAACTTCTGGCGTTTCTTCAACTGGATCTGCATCAACTTTTGCAGCAGCTGCTTTTTTCGCAGGAGCTTTCTTTGCGGCAGTCTTCTTGACAGCAGTCTTCTTTGCCGGTGCATCACCGTCGCCAGATTCACCGTCTGCTTTTTTAGCAGCGGCTTTTTTGGCGGGAGCTTTCTTTGCTGGCTTCTCTTCAGCGGGTTGTACATCTCGTACTAATCCCTCTTTGACGGCTTTACGACGAACACGGTCAGCCTGTGGCTTCTTCCATGGAAGAAGACACATTCTTGACGTCGATGCCCATTTCTTTGGAGCGATCGAGTGTTTCTTTGTTCGTCCAGCCGAGCTCTTTTGCAAGCTCCGCAATTCGGATCTTCTTCATTGCCAAGGGTTAGGCCTCCGTGCTTTCGCTGTCACTCGATGAGCCGCCGGCCCACTCTTGTTCGCTGACCACAGACCCATCGGTGTTGTGGAACTGCAGCTCACCAGTTTCGTCGTTCTTGCGCCATTCGCCCTCTGCATACTCAGTGTTGCGAGGTGATTGACGTGGTTCGAAAATTCCGTTGGCTTCGTTGGCAGCTTGCGTTTCCGACTTGATGTCGATGCGCACACCAGTGAGACGTGCTGCGAGTCGCGCGTTCTGACCTTCTTTGCCGATTGCCAAAGACAACTGGAAGTCGGGAACGATGACATCGGCTTGCGTGTTGTCTTCGCTCAAGCGCACTTCAGTGACTTTTGCAGGAGACAATGCCTTTGATACGAAATCAACAAGGTCTTCCGAATAGGAAACGATGTCGATTTTTTCACCACGAAGTTCGTTGACGACCATACGTACACGACCACCACGAGCACCAACGCATGCACCCACTGGGTCAACGTTTGCGTCGTTCGAGAACACTGCAATCTTTGTGCGGTGTCCCGGTTCACGAGCACATGACTTGATTTCTACAACGCCGTCAGCAATTTCAGGTACTTCTAGTTCAAACAAACGCTTGATGAGGCCTGGGTGGGTACGGCTGACCACAATCTGTGGGCCTTTTGCGGTTTTACGTACTTCAACGATGTACGCCTTCACGCGCGCATTTGGCTCTGGTCGTTCGTACGGAACTTGCTCCGCTTGAGGAAGCAATGCCTCTACCTTGCCCAGATCGAGCAATGCATAGCGTCCCTCTGACTGCTGCATGATTCCAGTAACAAGATCGCCTTCGCGGTTTGCATATTCCTCAAACTTGCGATCGCGTTCAACTTCACGGATGCGTTGGCTCATGACCTGCTTAAACGTTGCTGCTGCGATTCGACCAAGCTCATGCTTGTTCGGCGTATCGTCGCGCTCGTTGATCCAGTTGCCGTCGTCGTCAACGTCGTAAGCCGTGAAAGTCATGTCGAGGTTCTCTGGGTTTACCTCGACGATGACTTCGTCTGCAGCGTTTGGACGCTTCTTATATGCTGTTGCCAATGCTTCTACGAGCACTTGCAACAGTGAATCGACACTGATGCCATGGTGCTCTGCGAGCATGCGTACTGCTTCGGACATATCTAAGTTGCTCATTGCGCACTTACCTCTTGATGATCGGATGTTTGCTGATCGGATGGAACAGATTTTTGAGAAGTGCTGCGCTTTGCGGCGCGCGCCTCTTTCGAGTTTGGCTTTGGCTGTGATTCCCACACAAAGACTGTCTTTGCCTTTTCAATGAGTGCCAAAGGGATCTCAACAGACTGAGCAGTGTCGGTGACCCGCACTGTGGCAGTTGCGTCGGTGGCTGCAACGAGTGCGCCAGCGAAACGACGTTGACCTTCGTGCTCGGCAACGAGACGAATTGAAACGTCCTTACCTACTTCGCGCTGGAAATGATGAGGGGTGCGAAGATTGCGCTCGAGACCTGGGCTTGACACTTCGAGGGTGTAACGACCAGGGACGACGTCATTGTGGTCGAGTTCGCGACCGAGCAAACGGTTGACGCGAGAGATTTGGTCGATGTCGACCCCTGCTTCTTGGCCGGCAGGAGTGTCGATGGTGACCTTCAAAACGCCGCCTGAGAACTCCATGTCGTACAGTTCAAGGCCCAAGTCGTCCAAAATGGGGGAAACCATGGCGGTCACTGACGTAACTACATTGACAGACATATGACTACCTCCCGCCAAACATGGCACTAACAAAACAAAAGGCACGGGGGGTACCCGTGCCTCAGGTTCACCGAACTTCAAAGGACGGCTTCAAGCATAGCCATTCAAAGTAAGGTTTTGCTCCGATGCTTCGTCTCTCACAACTCTTCGTTCGCACCTTGCGTGATGACCCTTCCGATGCTGAAGTCCCCAGCCATCGCCTCTTGGTACGGGCGGGTTATATCCGTCGGGCCGCCCCAGGTGGGTACACCTGGCTACCCCTCGGTTGGAGGGTGCTTCGCAAAGTCGAGGACATCGTTCGTCAAGAGATGGACGCCATGGGAGCACAAGAGGTTCACTTCCCTGCCCTCCTTCCTCGCGACGTGTACGAAGCCACCGGACGTTGGACCGAATATGGCGACAACCTTTTTCGGTTGAAGGATCGCAAAGGCGCCGACTTCCTGCTTGGACCAACACACGAAGAGATGTTCACACTGCTCGTGAAAGATATGTACTCGAGCTACAAAGATCTTCCTGTTTCTCTGTATCAGATTCAAACGAAGTATCGCGACGAAGCACGTCCTCGTGCCGGTCTGTTGCGCGGCCGTGAATTCCTCATGAAGGACAGTTACTCATTCGACATTGATGATGACGCGCTTGCCGTTAGCTACGCGCAACATCGTGATGCATACGAACGCATTTTTGCGCGCCTGCAACTGCCGTACGTAATTGTGAAAGCAATGAGCGGTGCAATGGGTGGTTCCATGAGCGAAGAATTCCTTGCGCCCATCGAAGTGGGCGAAGACACATTCGTTCGTTGCTCGGCATGTGATTATTCAGCAAACACAGAAGCAGTTACTACTTCAGTTCCTACTGCTGATAGCAACACATACGATGCGTCGTCCACCATCGCAACCCCTAACTGCCCCACCATTGCAACACTTGTTGATTTCTTAAATGAAAATCACCCGCGTACAGATCGTCCTTGGCAAGCAAGTGACACTCTCAAAAATGTCGTACTACGACTACGTCAACCAGATGGTTCTACCGAGACACTCGTCATCGGCGTACCTGGCGACCGTGAAGTCGACATGAAGCGCATTGAGGCGCAACTTTCTCCTGCAGAAGTAGAGCCACTCGACGATGCAGGGTTTGCTCAACATCGCACACTTATTCGCGGTTACATCGGACCACAAATTCTTGGATCAACATCCGACTCTGGCATTCGCTATCTCGTTGACCCATCAGTGGTTCACGGCAGTGCTTGGGTGACTGGCGCAAACACCAAGGACACTCACGTCATTCATTTAGTGCACGGTCGTGATTTCACTGCAGACGGAACTATTGAAGCTGTTGAAGTGGCAGCTGGAGACCCTTGCCCTAACTGCGCAGCACCGCTTGAAATTGCGCGCGGTATCGAGATAGGTCATGTTTTCCAATTAGGTCGTAAATACGCAGACAAACTTGGGCTGACAGTTCTCGATCACAACGGCAAGCAAGTGGTAGTCACCATGGGCTCATACGGCATTGGCGTCTCGCGCGCCGTTGCTTCAATTGCCGAAGTCTTCCACGACGACATCGGATTGAAATGGCCACGAGCCATTGCGCCTGCCGATGTGCATGTAGTGGTCACGGGCAAGAATGGTGACGACATCACCATTGCCGGAGAAAAGATTGCGGCCGAACTTGAAGCACAAGGTCTTGAAGTACTGATTGACGACCGCAACGGAGTTTCGCCTGGCGTGAAGTTCAAAGATGCAGAACTCATTGGCATTCCCACCATCTTGGTCGTGGGTAAATCCCTCGCCGAAGGAAACGTTGAATTGCGAGACCGCCATGCGGGAACAAATGAAGCAATTCCTGTTGCAGATGCTGTTACCCGAGTAGTCGCACTCGCCCGAAGCGGTCAATAGAACCATGTTGCGGCGCATCATTGGTGCTGCTCAGCACTACGACTGGGGCGACTCTGTCTCCATCCCTCTCCTTTTAGGAATGCCACTCGATGGAAACACGTGGGCTGAGATGTGGTTTGGGACTCATCATGTTGCGCCTTCGCATCTCGACACACCAAATGGGCCATTGCTCTCTTCAGAAGTTGGTGAGATGACAATGCTGGTGAAGCTCTTAGCATGCGCGAAGCCATTGTCGCTACAGACACATCCAACAACGCGACAAGCCATCGATGGGTTTGCACAAGAGAATTCGGCTTCCGTTGCTCTTGACTCTCCGCATCGTATGTACCGCGATCCCTCCGACAAACCAGAGATGCTGATTGCTCTCACGCCTTTCGAAGCACTGTGTGGTTTTCAACCAATACAACAATCGGTTGCATCACTTCGCACTATGAAATGGCATAACGAAGCCGATGTTCTTGAAGCAAACGACATTCAGCACTACGTCACCTGGGCCATGCAGCAATCAACTCCAGTTACCACCAACGCACTTCCTGATTGGCTCTCCACCATTGCTTCGTTGCACCCAAGTGACCCCGCACTGCGAGTGGCTCCCCTCCTTCATCACGTCACTCTTCAACCCGGAGAAGCAATTTCACTTCCCGCCGGAAACCTGCATGCGTACATTCGTGGTTTCGCTCTTGAAGTGATGAAGTCTTCCGACAATGTCATCCGTGCCGGATTCACATCAAAGTTTGTCAATGTGGAAGAACTACTTTCCATTGTCGATTTCTCTTCAATAGACATTCCCATGATACGTCCTGATAACAACGGGCATTACGCATCTCCTACCTCTGCATTTGATGTTCAGCAATTACCGTGGAAAAACGGCACTAACTTGCCTCCTGCTCCTGTTGACAGAATTCTGTTCGGCCCGGTTGCCAATGAACTAATGACTGGAACTCCAGAGATGGTTCTTTTGCCAGCGAATGAAGAGTTAGAACTTGTTGACCCAGATGGTTCGGGTGGCGTTCTTTGGGTGTTCACCCAGAACTAATTGCCAGCAGTTTTTCTAATCTCAACGATTTTTTCAGCTGAATGATTGGCATCGTCGCCTTTTTCATCCATGAGCTGTGCACGATCTCGCGCAGCCTCACGCTCAGCAAGTTTGGTGTCAGCGCGCTCAATTGCAGCATCTGTTCCGTGCTCATTAATGAATTCGGCCCACTCGACTAAAGCTTCCACCATCTCGTTTTCTGGAATAACAGCAACATTGCGACCCTTCACAAAGAGATGACCGCGCTTGTTGCCTGCTGCGATTCCTAGGTCTGCTTCACGTGCTTCGCCAGGACCATTAACGACACAACCCATGACAGCAATTTGCAATGGCAACTTCTTGTCTTCAAACGCTTTCATTGCTCTGTTGGCAACATCAATAACGTCAATCTCGGCACGACCACAACTAGGGCACGCGATGAGGTCGACATTCTTTCGCTCACGCAGACCAAGTGCTTCTAGTAATTGACGTCCTGCGCGCGCTTCTTCCACTGGGTCGGCAGTGAGGCTGTAGCGAATGGTGTCACCAATTCCTTCAAGCAACAACGTAGAGATTCCGGCGGTGGCTTTGACCAAACCTGCTGGCGGTGGGCCTGCTTCAGTGACTCCAAGATGTAACGGAATGTCTGTTGCGTCGGCAAGCATGCGATACGCCTCCACCATGAGTGGAACATTGCTTGCTTTGACTGAAATCTTGATGAGATTGAAATCAACCTCTTGGAAATAGGCAATCTCCTGAAGCGCACTCTCCACCATTGCAGCTGCAGTAAGCCCACCGTATTTCTCATATAGAGATGGATCAAGCGAGCCGCCATTGACACCGATACGAATAGGAATATTGCGATCACGCGCTTCAGATGCAACAGCTTTAATGTGCTCTGGCTTGCGAATATTTCCAGGGTTGAGACGTAATCCGTGCACGCCTGCTTCCATTGCCGCCAGAGCCATCTTGTACTGATGATGAATGTCGGCGATGATCGGAATCGGCGAACGCGGAACTATTTGGGCAAGACCTTCAGCGGCTTCTATCTCGTTACATGTGCATCGCACGATGTCGCAACCCGCCGCAGCAAGTGCATAAATCTGTTGCAACGTGCCTTCAACATCGGCAGTCTTCGTGGTGGTCATTGACTGCACGGAGATGGGTGCACCACCACCGACAGGCACCTTGCCCACCATTATTTGCGAAGTAGATCGACGTTCAAACATCAGTTACTAGTGTGCCATCTTCAGAGCCGATTACCCGAGTGGTTGCGTCACATCGAGATACAAACCGGTCAACAACAAGAACGCCAATAGCCCCACCACAACAGTTGCTACGGGCACCATTTTGTTGATGTCGGCCTGGTATCGCTTACCTCGCCGTGACCGAATTCGCTCGTAGGTGGCAATTGCCGCATGCCCACCATCGAAAGGCAACAGGGGCAACATATTGAAGATTCCGATAAACACGTTCACGCTCGCTAACAGAATGAGCACCCCTTTCAGACCTTCAGAGCGACCAACGGTCCCGCCATATTGACTGACACCCACCACGGTGCTCGGTCGAGTGGCAGGGTCTGCTTGAGACGAATCGGTGAGATGGCGAACAGAGTTGATGGGATTGAGTGCCGACACAACGCCAGTTACAGACGCCCACATTGTGGTGCCGATATCGGATGCGCTTTGACCTGCAGCAACGACAGGATTTAGACGTTGCCAACCCCAGTCATCAGCGGCAACTCCGAAGTAGCCCCGATCTTTTACCTGTGGATGAGCCGCTAAAACAATTGCCAAACTTTTCTCAACACCATTTTGTTTGATAACAACGTCGACAGAATCACCTGGTCGATAGGTGCCAATGGCGGCGGCTACCGAGTCGTAATCAGTAATGGCCGTATTGCCAATTCGCAGAAGCGTGTCACCCTCGCGCACGCCTGCGACATAAGCGGGACTGTTCTGATCATCAACATGGCGCACTATAGATACACCAGTTGGTTGTTCACGCCCACTAATCGCATACACACCAAAAAAGAGTGAGAAGGCAATCAACATATGCATTAACGAACCGGCAGTAATCACAAGCAATCGACGGGGATACGACTTGGAGCGATAAGCGCGAGATTCATCTGCTTCTTCCACTTCATCAATGTTGTTCATGCCGATGATGCGAACAAACGCGCCGAGTGGCAGTGCGCGAACACCGTATTCAACTTCGCCACGCCGCATAGACCACACTCGTGGTCCAAAACCCATGAAGAACTGAGTGACTTTCATTCCCGTAAGTCGCGCTGTAGAGAAGTGCCCGACTTCGTGAAGAAACACTGAGATGAGTAAGCCCACGACAAACACAAATGTCCACGGGTTTTTTACCGCAAGATATAGCAACAATGCTGCAATGACGACGCCTGTGATTTTTCCACTTCTCGTGACTTCTGGATTATCTATCTCTTCAACAGAACCTCCAGCAGCCATCTCTTCGCGGAAACGCTGATAAAAGTTGCTCACTTACTTAACTCCTCGGTTGCAAGACGACGACCAATTGCGTCAGCTTCTAAAACATCTTCCACAGAGTGTGGTTGTGTCACGTTGAATCTCGCCATAACACTGCTCAAATACACGGCGATATCTGTCCACACCAAGCGACCCGCCAGAAATGCCTCCACGATGATTTCATTGGCTGCTGATAGTGCAGCTGGCGCAGTGCCACCTGCTCGACCCGCTGCATACGCAAGGTCGAGACACTGAAACGTGTTGCGATCTGGTGCTTCAAAATCTAGATGCGTCAATGTTGACCAGTCGATGCGGCCATATGCAGTGTTGATGCGATGTGGGTAACCCAATGCATAACCAATAGGCAACCTCATGTCGGGTAACGACATCTGCGCGATTGTGGATCCATCTGTAAATTCGACCATTGAGTGAACGACTGATTGTGGATGCACTACGACATCGATCTGATCGAACGACACATTGAACAACTCATGTGCTTCGATTACTTCTAGACCCTTGTTCATCAGCGTGGACGAATCGATGGTGATCTTTGGACCCATCTTCCATGTGGGGTGTTGCAAGGCTTCTTCAACGGTGACAGATGCCAAGGAATCACGTGAACGACCACGAAATGGACCTCCACTTGCGGTGAGCACCAGGCGAGAAACTTCCGATTCTGGTCGCCCAGACGAACGCAGACATTGATGAATCGCACAGTGCTCACTATCAACAGGTACTAACTGCGCACCAGGCACACTGCGCAATGGTTGAACGATGGGACCAGCCGCAATCAGGCTCTCCTTATTGGCAAGTCCGAGCGTGCGACCTTGACGCAACGTTTCAAGCGTGACCGAGAGGCCGGCAAATCCCACCACACCGTTAATCACCACATCTGCGACATCGACAATGTCGGATAACTGATGAGTTACTTCAACTCCAGGCAATGCGGCGGTAACACGGTGTAATTCTGCTTCATCAGTGACAACAACTAATTCTGGTTGCAATTGCTTTGCTTGTGCGATAACAACATCTGCTGAAGACCCAACTGCAAGTGCTGTGACCCGATAGTTATGAGGCTCGGCAAGAACAACCTCAATAGTTTGAGTTCCGATAGAGCCCGAGGACCCAGCAATAGCAACTCGCTTTTGTGTCACGGATTCATTCTGTCAGTGGGACGCGTCAGTATGACGGCAGCACACCAGTTGTTGGTCACGCCCAGGGCTGCAATACCAACATGAGGTAGTAGGCAGCGGGAAGAACGAACAAGAATCCGTCGAAACGATCAAGAACGCCACCGTGGCCAGCAATAAGACTTCCGAAGTCTTTGACATCGAGGTTGCGCTTGAACATGGACTCGACAAGGTCTCCGATTGGAGCCATGACTGAAATGACAATCGCGAGAGCAATCCATTCACCCATGCTGTTCCATGTTCCGTTTTGTGAACCGACGACAACAAGAGCAACAAGAGTTGCTATGGCTCCACCAATTGCACCTTCAATAGTTTTGTTTGGGCTCACCCACTCACGCAATGGAGTTTTTCCAACTGATGCACCAACGAACAAACCACCGATGTCATTTGCAATGACACCAATGACGACCATGAACAATGTGTCTGTACCTACGTGAGCAAGTCCACCATTGACTGAGTAGCGAAGAATCAGTGCTGCGAAAGATCCCATGAGACCAATCCATGTCATGGCCATAGTTGAAATCGCAACGTTTGGCATTGGTCCACTTTGGACACTAGATGCCCCAAGGAAACCAATGGACGTTGCAAGGAAACCAAACGCAAGGACGAGCGGAAGCGCTTCGTCTCCGACCCAGTAGGCAGCAAGTGGCGCAGCAATGCATGTGAGTAGCCCAGCAAACGTTGCAGGTCGGTAACCCTTTTCAGTGACTTTGCTGAAGAATTCAACCGCAGCAAAACCAACAACAGCGAGAACGATCAACATGACCGCAGCAGGACGCCACATGATGGCACCAAGGAAAACTGCAAGAAGGATTAATCCGGTCGTGATCGCAGTTGGCATGTCACGACTAATCCCCTTCTTTGGTCCACGTGGTCCAGAACGTCGAACAGGTTGTCCGCGCCCACCGCGCGGAACACCACCAGTGATGTCACGTGATGGATCGCGACCTAAGTCTCCAGTGATATCGCGAGGGCGACGCCTCTCATCTGTGGGGTCGGTACCAATAGAGATGTGGTCTGGCCGGCGCGCTGGCTGACTGGGCTCTTGGAATGTGCCCCACACATCTGTGTCGTCATCATCGTCCACCACAGGAATTTCGCCAGTGGCTGGCTCAGTCCAATGTGGCATCTTTCCTGTGTCACTGTCTCCAAAACTGAGAGCAGGTTCAGATGTTGGATCATCGGCAAACTGCACTGTCCCGAAGTCGGAACCAAAGTCTGTGCCATAACCCGAGGAGTCGTCGCCCCCGGTGTCATCTTTACGGCGCCAAATATCGTCACTCATTTTTCTCCCCTTTCGGGTTGTATACAAACAATAAGCATTGTGTGCATTCTTATACCTCGAGCAGTTCTTGTTCCTTGCGGGCAAGAGCTTTTTCGATGAGATCTACATGATCCTGTGTGTGCTTATCGAGATCTTTCTCGGCACGCTCAAGTTCATCTTTTGACATCTCGGAGTTTTTCTCCGATGTCTCTAATTGCTTACGCGCATCACGACGTATGTTGCGCACTGCAATTCGACCATCCTCGGTCATATTCTTCACGACTTTCACATATTCCTTACGGCGCTCTTCAGTAAGCACTGGGATTGTGAGACGAATAATAGATCCATCATTCGACGGCTGCAGTCCGAGGTCGCTTTCACGAATGGCCTTTTCAATCGCAGCGATAGCGCCCTTGTCGTGTGGCTTCACGACCAAAGTACGAGCTTCAGGGACTTGAAAGGCTGCTAATTGTTGCAACGGAACGGGCGAGCCGTAGTACTCGACCACGATGCGATCGACAAGCGCGGCGTTTGCACGGCCTGTGCGCACGGTTGAGAACTGAGATTGGACATGTTCCACGGCTCTTTCCATCTTGTCGATGGCTTCGAGCAGGACGTCTTCAATCACCCAACCAGCGTACCTACTGGGTCACCCCTGAGAATGGACTTCACGTTTCCCTTAGCCAGGAGGTCAAACACCACAATCGGAAGGTTTTTATCCATACAGAAGGTGATTGCCGTGGCATCCATCACTTTCAGACCTTTGGTGATGACATCCATATGGCTAATGCGCTCATACCGAGTAGCTGCAGAATCCAGTTTGGGGTCTGCCGTGTAAACGCCGTCGACGCCTGAGTGGGTGCCCTTCAAGATGGCTTGCGCATCAATCTCCGCAGCACGCAGTGCGGCAGCAGTGTCTGTAGTGAAGAAAGGGTTTCCTGTTCCGCCGGCCAAGATAACAACTCTTCCCTTTTCAAGGTGACGCTGTGCTCGGCGGCGGATGTACGGCTCTGCGATCTTTGGCATCTCGATTGCAGACATAACTCTCGACTGTTGTCCAACGCGCTCGAGTGCGTCTTGCAATGCAAGACCGTTCATAACCGTTGCCAACATTCCCATGTAGTCAGCTTGTGCTTGGTCCATACCTTGACCAGCACCTTTAATGCCTCGCCAAAAGTTTCCACCGCCAACAACAATGGCAATGTCTGTTCCAAGTTCTTCGCGAGCCTCACGCACTTCTGTGGCGACTTGCGTCAACACATTGTTGTCGAGACCAAAACCCGTTGGCTCTGCAAGTGCTTCACCCGAAAGTTTGAGCACAACACGAGACCAAGTGGGCCGAGAAGTCATTAGCCGATTTCCACCTGTGCGAATCGAACAATCTTTGCCGCACCAATGAGTTGCGAAATACTGACTTTGTCGTCCTTGGCATATGGCTGCTCAAGAAGACAAACGTCTTTGAAGAAGCCCGCAATACGACCCTCAACAATTTTCGCTATCGCTTGTTCTGGCTTACCTTCGTTGCGAGTAATCGCTTCAAGAGTTTCACGTTCTTTTTCAAGCACATCTGCAGGAATATCTTCGCGTTGCAGAAAGCGAGGGCGTGCAAACGCAATATGCACGGCAATGTCGTGCGCAAGTTCTACAGATGCACCAGACATCTCCACAATGACGCCATTGACGCCTCGTCCACCCTGGACGTGTGTGTAGGAGTCGAGGATGTTTCCTGCGGCTGCTTCAAAACGAATCGTCTCGCCCACTTCAATTTTTTCCTTCAAAGTGATCTTGAGGTCATCGATTTGAGTAGCGCGATCACCAACACCGGCTTCACCTTTTTCAAGGATTGCCTTAGCAAGCGCATCGGCTTCGGCCTTGAAACCATCGCTCGATGCAACGAAGTCTGTCTCACACTTCAGTTTGATGATGGAAGCGCGAGTTGGCTCGACAATGAGAGTGACAACACCTTGGGCGTTATCACGATCATCACGCTTTGCGCTTGCGGCAAGACCTTTTTCGCGCAGCCACTGCTTTGCTTCTTCAAGGTCGCCACCGTTTTCTTCAAGCGCTTTCTTGCAATCCATCATTCCCGCACCAGTTGACTGGCGCAGACTCTGTACGTCTTTTGCTGTGTACGACATCTGAATTACTCCGCTGCTGGTTCGTCGGTTGTCTTCTTCGCGGCAAGGCGTGCTTCGCGTGATGCCTGTGCTTCAGCAGCCTGACGGCGAGCCTCGGCTTGTTGTTCTTCAAACACTGCTGTTTCTTCAGGTGTGCGCTCTGCAGGTACAGCCGCTGCTGCAGCAGCAGGATTGCGCTTCTGCGCAATGAACCGGCCTTCGATGACTGCTTCAGCAATCACGCGAGTCAGCAAGTCGTTTGCACGGATTGCATCGTCGTTACCAGGGATTGGGAACTGAATGACATCTGGGTCAACGTTTGAGTCAACTACTGCGATCACAGGAATCTTCAACTTGTTTGCTTCGGTAACAGCGATGTGCTCCTTCATTGTGTCAAGAACGAAGATTGCGTCGGGACGACGCGCAAGGTTCGAGATACCAGAAAGGTTCTTTTGCAATTTGTCGAGTTCACGAGTGAGAAGAAGAGCTTCTTTCTTCGGCATGGCTTCAAATTCGCCAGACACCTTCATGCGCTCGTATTCCTGCATCTTGCCGACGCGCTTTGAGATGGTTTCGAAGTTGGTGAGCATGCCGCCCAACCAACGCTCGTTCACGTAGTACATGCCGCACTTTTCGGCGTAGCTACGGATTGGATCTTGTGCTTGCTTCTTTGTTCCAACGAAGAGGATTGTTCCGCCATTGGCAACAAGGTCACGAACGAATTCGTAAGCAGTTTCAATACGCTCGAGAGTTTGGTCGAGGTTGATGATGTGAATTCCGTTGCGCTCTCCGAAAATGAATTGCTTCATCTTTGGATTCCAACGACGGGTCTGGTGTCCAAAGTGAACGCCAGCTTCGAGCATTTGCCGCATTGATACGACAGCCATAATTTTCTCCTTCTGCGGTTGTTCACACACCGATCCGACGCCGAAGCGACCGCAGGTGGTCAGTGTGCATGAATTTTGATGTCTAACTCAGGCTGTAATGCCTTTGTTAGCCGTAGAAAGCCTATCGGGAACGGGTCCTCGTCACCCCAAGGAGTTGGCTGGAAGAGACCAACCGGGCCCCGGCTAGACCCAAGTAGCGCAAAGGGTGAACGGGCCGTGTCCCCACCCGCACCCCGATGTACACCCGGGATTCCGCCAGACCCAAGGGTTGACCTTCATCAACCTGTTGGCCCACTGTGAGGGAGTCCAGGGGCTGAATGTGCCCATACGTGATGCGCACATCTGCAGAGATGCGTTCCACCACATAAGTCACCCCAGCCACCTGGCCCACAAAGACAATCTCGCCCGCCGCCGCCACACGCACCACATCGTCGGGACTAGTTGCAATAGTGACTCCCCTGTGACCCGCACATCTCTCGCATGCCGGCGCACGAAACTGTTCCACCACGGGTCCATGAACTGGGGCCACGACACTAAAGACCGACAGCAACAAGACAGCAAACATGTACAACATGTGTGCACACGAATAATTGAAAGGTCAGCCCATGCCAGCGGCTGCTAATCGCGAACGCAACTGCAGAACTGCTTTTGTGTGAATTTGAGACACACGACTTTCCGTCACGCCTAGTGCATCACCGATTTCAGCAAGTGTTAGACCATCGTCGTAATACAAAATGAGAATTGCTTGTTCACGTTCTGGAAGCTTGGCAATCTCTTCACGCATTGCCCCGCGCAACTCGCCCTCTTCCATCGCACGTCCAGGCTGCAGGTGAGCATCTTTTTCGTGCGACGTGTTGTCCATCGCCACATGGTCAAGCGGACCAACTGAGCCAGCAGCAATATCGGCTAGCCACTTTTCTAATTCTTCTGTTGTGATCTGCAACTCTTCTGCGATCTCTTCATCGGTAGGGGTGCGACCCAATTGATGCTCTAGTCGCGCAATTGCATCTTGCACAGAACGCGAATGTGAACGCACTGAACGTGGTACCCAATCCAAAGCACGAAGGCCGTCGAGAATTGCGCCTCGAATGCGCGGAATGGCATACGTTTCAAACTTTGCACCATTCGCAGGGTCGAACTTGTCAATTGCATTCATGAGTCCGAATACTCCGGCACTCACTAAGTCACCCGTGTCTACCGTGCGAGGCAAACCTGCAGCAAGACGGCCAGCAACGAACTTCACCAACGATGCATAGTGCACGACAAGCCAATCTCTGGCCGTCGCCTCTTGCGATTCGTGCCAAGCATCCCACGCAGTGTCGATGGTGTAACGAAGCGGACGTGCGTTCATGCGCGTGGATGCGATTCTGAATAGACGAGACGCAACCGCTCTTTACTGACATGTGTATAACGCTGCGTGGTGGAGGCATCGCTATGACCAAGAAGTTCTTGAATGGAGCGTGTATCTGCACCGTTATCCATGAGATGCGTTGCAAAGGAATGTCGCAGTGCGTGTGGATGAGTGCCGCCCGCTATACCTGCGCGCTGGCATGCCTCATCGAGCAATCTCGTAATGTCGCGACGACTGACCGGGTGGCCACGACCAGTCAGCAACAAGGCAACTTCAGGCGTTTCACCTAATACTTCGTGGCGCACCTGTGCCCAACGGCGAAGGGCAATTGTTGCTGGTTCACTCAGCGGCACCACTCGTTCTTTTGAACCCTTACCCATGACGCGCATTGTTGTTTGATCGGACGAGACGCTTTGTACCGTAAGTGAACACACTTCAGAGACACGTAATCCACTGCCGTACAGAATCTCGAGCACCACACGATCACGTGCACGTCGCCATTCGGGTGCTGCTTCATCTTCTGTCGAGACCAGACGAGCAACTGTCTCTTCATCGAGGGGCCGTGGCAATTTGCCATTCACTTTGGGAGTATGCACACCATCGGTGGGATCATTCATTGCCATTTTTGTTCGAATGGCCCACGCAAAATATCTACGCAATGCCGCAATGCGACGTGCAAGAGTGCGCGAGGTGGCACCGCGTTCGTGCATTACAGACAAATAATCACGAACATGCTGTTTTTCAACTGTCTGCGGAGTAACGGTTGGCGCAGAATCAAGCAACCATTCGGCAAACAGTTCAACATCACGGCGATACGCAGAACGAGTGTTAGCAGCTGACGCAGTAAGTGAGCCCTCGAATGCAGCAACACTCCACAGTGACATGCGCGCGTCTCGCGCCGTGCACGCACCTTTCAGATTGTGCCCGGACTGCGCACCGTCATCGGCGGTGCACTCTTCACACGACGACACATGCGATGCGCGTACCCGACGGACCGGATGCAACAGAGCATCTTGTCCTTTTGCTGGTTTGTGAGTACGGATGAACCATGTGAAATAGCTCGACAGTGATGACACTCGTTGCTCCACAGTTTCCACTGTGTAGCCACTCTGCTCGAGCGACTGCACATAAGACTCAATGTGTTCTTGCATGACCAACGCTGGCGAGAGCACGCCCATCGCAACAAGGAAAGTTGCCCCGTGCGTCACATCCACTTGGCGAGAAGCCCTCGAGGCATCCGCTACGCGCAAAGTTTTGACATACCGAGAGATGTCGAACGGGTCGAGTATGGGCGTTGCCTTCCGTTGTGTGGCTCCACCGCTCATATCTCCAAGGTACTAGCCGTGTCAGACGATAAGTGTCTCCCACCAGCCACCCGAGTTAGCCACCCAACCCTTTGCTTCGAGGCGACCTAGAAGTACGGCGGCGTGCACCACAGGAAGACTGGCGCGAAGAGCCACTTCATCAACACTGCAACTATCACGACCCATCGCTCGCAGAACCTCACGCTCGTCGTCAACTGCAGCGTCACGTTCAAGCGATACGACAGACCCATTGCGATGATGCAATCCGAGCGCCAATAAAACATCTACAACCTCCGTGACTGGCGCACAGCCATCACGCAACAAATCATTTGTTCCCTCGGAGGCAGGAACACCTGGAGAACCGGGGACGGCCATCACCATCACATCTCGTTTCATCGCTTCGCGCACCGTAATCATTGACCCACCTTTTGATTGTGATTCAACGACTACCAGTACTTCGCTGAGACCAGCAATGATTCGATTACGCATCGGAAAACGAAAAGGCTCTGGCACAGTTCCTGGTGGTGCCTCAGAGAGCAAGCAACCGTTACGAGCAATTTGAGCCCAAACTCGATGATGCTCGCGTGGATACACGACGTCTGGTCCAGACGCCACCACTGCAACAGGGCCACATCCATTCTGTTGTGACAATGCACCAACATGTGACTCAACATCAATTCCACGGGCGAGCCCCGAAATGACGCACACTCCTTCAGCCGCCAATGCTGCACCTAACTCGCGTGCGAAATACTTTCCACGCTGTGTTGCATTTCTGGTTCCAACAATGCCAACACGTCGACTGCCAAGAACCGCCGAGTTGCCTCTGAAAAACAACACAGCCGGTGCTTCAGGATCTGACAGCAACACATCGGGATACCCCTGATCATGCACAGACACCACTGACACGCCAGCAGTAATGCACTGCTCTGTAACTGCTTGTACATGAGCCTCACCACATGAATGCCATGCGCGCCACACATCGTCGGGGATTCCATCAAGGGGTCGCTCATTGTTAGAGAGCATCTCCCATACGTGTCCTACATCCCCAAGGCCGATAAGTCTCCTGAGACGAAGTGGTGTTTGTAAGGGCAAAGACGCAAGCGCAGCGTTATATGCCCACTGTGGCAACTGCTCCATGTCAGTGAAACTCAGTCTGCGTCACTACGGAGACTCGCATTGAAACTGCTGTCTCTACCCATTCGCTCTTGATGACTTCATGCTCACCGTGCATGTCGGCCAACGTGCGAGCAACTCTTCGAATACGGTGATACCCGCGACCAGATAAATGACCATCATCGAGTTTTCGTCGCAACCAGACCATTGCATCGCGTGACAGTGGTGCGACTTCGTCTAGATGCTCGGCACTGATCGCCGAATTCAGACAGCCTTGGCGTTCGAGTGATACGCGATGCACATGTGCGACTCTTTGAGCCACCACAGCACTACTTTCTCCTGGTGAGTCACTGGTGAGATCAACAGTTGATGGTTTAACAAGATGAATGCGCACGTCGAACCTGTCGAGTAATGGCCCACTAAATCTGCGTAAGTACCTCTGTTTGGCATGAGGAGTGCAATGACACCGCGTTGGCGTGCCTGCACCACACGGGCACGGATTCGTCGCAGCAATTAATAAACATTTGGCAGGCATAGTGACGGACGAATGAGCACGCGCGATAGAAACGACACCTTCTTCTAACGGTTGACGCAACGCATCAAGCACCGTGGGAGCGAACTCTCCCATCTCATCCAAAAACAGCACGCCGTGCGATGCCAAACTCAATTCGCCAGGCCGGATGTACGACGACCCACCGCCCACCATCGCAGCCATTGACACACTGTGATGCGGTGACCGAAACGGGGGCGCCGTCGCAACTGTTACACCACTGCCAATTCCCGCCGCGCTACGCACCATTGCGCACGTGAATGCTTCATCGTCTGTCAGCCGTGGCAAGAGACCAGGCAAACGACGGGCCAACATTGACTTACCAGCACCTGGTGGACCAACCATCAACATGTGATGAAAACCAGCTGCAGCTACTTCCAAAGCAAGACGTGCCGAATGTTGTCCGCGTACATCGGCAAGATCGGCAATTGGGTCTTCCACAACATGTACTGGAATCTGATCAATCTCTGGCCATGGCTGGTTGTTCATGAGTACGTCCACAAGTTCACGCAACGTTCCAACACCATGCAGGCGCGGAGGCCTCGCCAACATCGATTCAGCAATAGCGCTACCTGCAACCACAACTTCACAATCAGAGACAGCATCGACCAGCGGAGCCATACCAGCCGTTGGTCGCAAGGAACCGTCGAGACCCAGTTCAGCGATAAAGGCCATCCTTTCAATTGCTGAAGGATGGATGACCTCTTGCGCAACAAGGAGACCAATCGCAATTGCAAGATCCATACCGGCACCGCCTTTGCGTTCTGCTGTGCCTGCAAGATTGATGGTGATACGACGATTGGGCCATTCAAGACCACTCGACAACAACGCTGCTCGCACGCGGTCTCTTGATTCACGACACCCTTCGTCGGGAAGGCCCACAACGGTGAATGCCGGGATGCCGACGCCCACGTGTGATTCCACGACAATGGGTGCTCCACGTGTTCCTAGCAAAGTGGCAGATCGAATAGCGGCATACATGTGCAGTCCCCTTAGGTCACAAGTCTGAAAGAATTACAAAGATGTGTACGCGTATGAGGTCTGTTGTGGCAGTTGCCATCGCTTGCACGATTACTTTTTCTGCCTGCTCTGGTCCAGAACGAACAGGCACCAGTTTTTGCAAGCAGTTAGGAAACGAACTGCCGTATATCGGTCAACGAATTAGCACTGCTCCTGAAGCCTCTGCGATGGTCAAGCGATACCAACGACTTCTCGACCGAGCACCACTTGCTATCGAGGGAGACCTCGCCATCGTGACAGAACTTCTTGAGCAGGCATCTCGTCTTGACGCCCGCGATTCTGAAGCAGTTCAAGAACTCGCTGATGCGTCGTATGCAGCGCAACAATCAGCTATCAGTGTTCGCGATTGGGTGAAGAGCACATGTGCTGTTGACATCTCAACGGGCCTCAACATTGAGCCGCCTCGAGTTGCGCCTACGACCACTGTCGCAGTAGCCACTTCAACTGTTGCCCCCTAAGAGGCAGAGCGAGTAACTAGCGAATCTCTCCGCGCTTCACAATGACTTTGTCGACCAGACCGTAATCCTTGGCCTCTGCAGCACTGAACCAATGGTCTCGTTCGCTGTCTTTTTGCACGTCTTCAATGGTGCGACCAGAGTGATGGGCAATGAGTTCTGCCATGCGCAACTTGATGAAACGTGATTGCTCCACCTGAATTGCAATGTCTGATGCTTGACCACGCAAACCTGCAAGCGGTTGGTGCATCATGATGCGAGAGTTCGGCAACGTGTAGCGCTTGCCAGCAGCACCGGCTGTGAGCAAGAACTGACCCATAGAAGCAGCAAGACCCATACATACAGTTGCAACATCACAGCTAACGAACTGCATGGTGTCGTAGATAGCCATACCCGCTGTTACGGATCCACCCGGGCTGTTGATGTATAGCCAGATGTCTGCATTGGGATCTTCGCCTTCGAGATACAGCAACTGAGCACAGATCTGGTTTGCAATATCATCGTTCACGTCGGTGCCCAACATGATGACCCGATTCTTCAGCAATCGCGTGAAGATGTCGGAACGTGGGTCTCCGCCACCATCAAGGGCAACGGGGCTGACAGGAAGTCCAGAGGTACTCATATTGGTGAAAGGTTACCTGCTCGGGCAGAATAGAGCAGTGCCTAACTCCCCTGACTTTTCTCCAAACACTGACGAACTTGTCAAGAACAACGCACAATTTGTGACCGAATTTGCAGATGTTGGCCTAGGGCTCACCCCGCAGCGCCACCTCGCCATCGTTGCGTGCATGGACAGCCGCATGGATATTTTCCAGATGCTCGGCCTCGCCCACGGCGATGCACACATCATCCGAAATGCTGGCGGAGTGGTCACCGACGATGTGATTCGCTCACTTGTCGTATCACAACGCCTCCTGAATACACAGGAAATCATTCTCATCCACCACACAAATTGCGGACTGCAAACAATTTCTGAAGATGGCTTTAAGAAACAGATTGAAGACGAATGCGGCATTAAGCCTGGTTGGGCAATTGAAGCATTTACAGATCCGTTTGACGCAGTGCGCCAATCAATGAATCGTCTTCACCACAGTCCGTTCGTGGTCAACAAAGATCACATTCGCGGATTCGTGTACGACGTAGAAACGGGAAAGCTCAACGAAGTTAATCCTGACATACGTCACGCTAATTAGCTTCTACGCGCTCCACGCCACTCATCACCACAACGACACGTTCGTCGTTTGCAATGTCGCTTCGCATGGCAATAAGACCCGCTAATCCGGCGACGCCAGTTGCGCTCACATTGACTGAAGTAAGCGAATGCGCCCATTCGTATGCCTGCATCACGTGTTGCTCAGAAACCACTACTGGTCCGCCGCCGGTATCAGCCATGGAATCCAGCACACCAATCCAGTCGTAGGTTTCATCGTCCAAGATTCCGTCAGCAATCGACACGGGGGTTGTTTCCCATGGCCACATGCATTCATTCCAACGCGGCCCGGCATTACGTGCGCCACCAGTTGCGAGTGCGTTCTCCCATGCACGAGCAAGTGGTGCACATCCTTCGGTTTGCACTGCATGCAGTTTGGGATGCACTCCTGCAGATCGCAATGACGCACCAACACATGCAGCAAATGCTCCGCCACCTACTTGAATGAAGATGCGATCCATTAGAGGGCCCATGTCCTCGGTCATTTCCCAACCAATCGTTCGTCCACCATCAAGGCACCACGCATTCTCAGTGCCCTGCACTCCAAATGCAATTGCACCATTCGCTACTGCTTCACGAAAACGCAAGACACAAGGGTCACCAGCTTCATCTTCAGGTAGTCGCGCACATACCCGCACATCTGCATCAAGTTCCGTTAAGGCCGTTAGAACTTCGGCTGTAGCGGCCGGAGGTACGTGAACATAAATAGGCCACCGCACGGCTGCCGCAAGAGTGGAAGCAGCAATAGCTGCATTTCCACATGAAGCAATCGCTAGCGGTGGTCGCGTACTTACTGTCCATGGGGCGATGCCAGCCGCTTCTGCAAATAGCAAGTGAAGAAGTTCGCTGAACAAATGGCGCGCTTTATGCGAGCCTGCGACATTGTGAGTTTCGTCTTTGATCCACACGCCACCTTCGGCAGTAAACCCAAGAGCATCAGATAACTCACTGCTTCGATAGAGCGGCGTACGTAGAAAGCCTGTCCCGGCTATCGAGGCAACTGCTTCATTCGTCTCTTGAATAATCCGAATTCGTTCTGCTTCAGAAAGACCTATTGCCGCGCCAAAAGAATCAACAGCTAAATACTTGCGAAATGCCAGATATGGATTGGAATCGTCAGTGGGACGAAATGGCTCTACCGAGTTTTCGAAATGCAAAACATGGTGAGTGTCTACGTCGGTTGCGAGCGGACATTTCCATGACAGTGCCTGTGAGATAGGTACTGCAGTGCCACAAACAGCACAGACGAGGCCGGTTACCACGCCTGATACATCACACTTCTAGGAAGCCTTGGCAACACGAGCATTGAACTCAGTTATCAAGTTGTCCCACACTGGGGCATAGCTACGCACCGAGCGCCAGAACGACTGTGAACGGCGTGCTTCAAAGACGTCAAGCGGAGTTCCTTGCTGTTCTACCCATGTGTAATACCCAAGGTTGAAAATACGATTGCGATCTCGTTCGGTGCAGTCAATCATGTTGTCTGTGCTCACTGAACCCAGATGCTCGCTGAATATTTCTGCTGCATCCACTGCGGTGAATTCACCCTTGAAACGGTCTGCAATTGTCTTTACGCGCTCACTTGGATACAAAGCGCCACCATCTGTTGCAATGGTAACGATTGCATCGTTCGCACCGTACCCCATCAACTTTGCAGTCTTAATTGCAGCTAGAACATTGCAGATTGCCGAGAATCCAAAATGCGTTAACGCATCAATCAGTTCTGCACTAAAGCCATGACGGGATGCGAGATACTGCTGACCAGCAGGCGTATTGAAGAGAACGTCTAGTTCGTCAGTTGCGCGATCGGAAACTCCAACCACCACATCTGTATTCATGACGTTATGAATCAGAGGAATATGTTTGTCGCCGATTCCCTGAATGTTGTGTTCACCGAAACCGTTTTCCAACATCGTTGGGCATTCAAGCGCTTCAACAGCCACAATCTTTGTGCCGTAGATGTCTTTCAATCTGTCGCCAGCAGCAATGGTGCCAGCGGAACCTGTTGCCGAAGTAAACGCGGCCAGTCGAATGTCTGAATGACCGTTTGCCTTTACATGCTCAAATGCGTGCGCCAAAGCGCGCCCTGTGACTTCGTAGTGACCAACATGGTTTCCGAATTCGCAGAACTGATTCAAAATGAAGTTGCCCGGATCTTTCGCCATCTCGTTACATGCGTCGTAGATCTCCTTCACATTGCTCTCGGTACCAGGGGTACGCACAATGTCGGAGGGGTCAGTTACCCACTTATCAAGCCAATCGAATCGCTCTTGAGACATTCCTGCAGGAAGCACTGCAACTCCACGAGACCCCATGAGTCGACTGATTGCAATTCCACCGCGTGCATAGTTGCCAGTTGATGGCCACACTGCGCGATGGCGCTCTGGATCGAACTGACCAGTGATTACTCGAGGAACGAAACAGGAATACGCCGCAAGAACTTTGTGCGCAGTGATCATAGGAAACCGGTCACCAAAAACAACGATGATTGGAGATTCAATTCCCGTCAGAGATGACGGCAACACGACATGGTTCGGCACGTCAACACGGTTGCCATCGAGATCGTTGTACCAGTGCACACGGAACAGGTTGCGCGGATCGGCGGCGTCTTTATCAACACCCTTTGTGATGTCTTGTGAGATCAGCCGTGGTTCTGCCAACTCACCAAAAGTAGGAAGCACAATCTTTTGTGCCGCAAAACGCTTCACACTGCTCTCAAGCGACGCCGGGTCCACCACGGTGTTGGCCAGACCAAGTTGCTCTTGCAATGCGGTGGCGTCGAGAGCGAGATTCAGGGAAGATGCGTCAGTAATTGTCACGGGTCAAGTTTGCCACCTCTGACCCCTCTGTCCTCTACCTCCTGGCTGTACCCTTCTTTAGGCGCCGGTGTAGCCCAATTGGCAGAGGCAGCAGTTTTAGGTACTGCGTGTTGGGGGTTCGAGTCCCTCCACCGGCACAATGCACATAAACGACCTTCCCACCCCAGCAGTTGTCATTGATATTGCCGCCTTGCGTAAAAACATCGCCACCATGGCCGATGTTCATCCAGGCAAACGACTACGGCCCCACATCAAGGCCCACAAGTGTTCTGGCCTCGCCGCCGAACAGGAAGGTGCTGGCCACAGTTCTTTTACATGTGCCACACCACGCGAGGTGCTCGGCATGATTCATGCCGGCGTTGGCAACGATTTTCTTCTCGCTAATGAAGTGCTCGACCCTCGTCGTTTAGAAGCGTTAGCAAGTGCACAAGACCAAGCACTCATCACCCTCGCTATTGATTCCGAAGAAACCCTCGATGCAGCAGAACGCGCCGGAATTCAAAACATCATGATCGATGTAAACGTCGGACTTCCCCGATGTGGTTGTGACCCCAGCATCGCTGGCCGACTCGCAGACTCTGCACGCGTACGTGGCATGACTGTGCGTGGCGTCATGGGTTATGAAGGCCATCTCATGATGGTGAATGATCGCGAAGAAAAGAAAAAGAATGTGCGCGATGCCATGTCGATTCTTGCGCTCGCACACGAAGACGTTGGCGGAGACATAGTTTCTGCCGGCGGAACAGGCACATACGACATGTTTGCAGGCACCACGGTGAATGAAGTGCAAGCTGGCAGTTACACATTGATGGACACCCAATATGCACAACTTGGAATTCCATTTGTGCAAGCGATGTGGGTAGTCGGAACAGTTATCTCTAGCAACAACAAGTGGTCAGTCATCGACGTGGGTTTGAAATCCCTCGGAATGGACCATGGCAATCCAAGCATTGATCAACATTCCGTATGGTTTTGCTCGGACGAACACATCACCTTTAGTGCAAACGAAGGCACTCCCCGCCCTCAAGTTGGCGACAAAGCATTTGTGGCGCCATCACACATTGATCCCACAATGGCATTACATGAAGAAGCGTACGTCGCCAATTCGTTCGGCGAGATTATTGCCGTTTGGCCAATTGACCTACGTGGTTGGTAAGCCAAAAACCCGTGCCAACAATTCAGGCAATTGAGCAAACGCTTTTCCACGATGCGACAACACATCTTTTTCAAGATCTGACATTTCCGCGAACGTGCGTCCATCACCTGCAGATGGAATGAACACTGAGTCGTATCCGAATCCGTTCACGCCTGACTGTGTTCTTGCAATAATGCCCTCGCAGACCCCTGAAACAAAGTGCATATCGCCATTGGAAGATACAAGCGCAACCACAGTTCTAAATCGTGCCGAACGTACTTCTTCGTGTGCCATTTTCGACAACAACAATTGACGGTTTTCAGAATCAGACGCATTGTCTGAAGCAAACCGCGCGCTATGCACGCCAGGTGCTCCGTGTAACGCATCAACTTCTAGACCTGTGTCATCAGCGAGCGCCCATTGGGAACAGAAGTTAGCTACTTCGACAGCCTTAATGATTGCGTTTCCCTCGAGGGTTGGCGCTGTTTCGTCAATCTCGCTTAAGTCGAGAGGCCGCGGCAACAAGTCCACCCCGTCGGGCATCAAGCGTTTCATCTCAGCGACTTTGTGTGCATTGACACTTGCACACACAATGTGCAACATGGTTTACCGAGACATCGGACGCGCAGGCGGCGCTTCAGACAACAGCCCGGACTGAAGATCAAAAATTCGATGAAGGCCAGAGTCTGCTAACTGAAGAAGTTGATCAAGTTCGTTACGTGAGAACGCTACGCCTTCGGCAGTTCCCTGCACTTCTACAAAACGTGATTCGCCACCACCCACTGGTCGCAGCATCACAACATTCATGTCTACTTCTGCAGTTGAATCCTCTACATATGGAAGGTCGAGAACAGGAACTCCGTTACACACACCAACCGAGATGGCCGCAACATACGAGTGAAGAGGATTTTCCTTGATTGCACCACTTTGCACTAACCGTGTGAGTGCATCGTGCAGTGCCAAAAAGCCACCGCAGATACTTGCAGTGCGTGTGCCGCCATCTGCTTGCAATACATCACAGTCAACAACTACTTGGCGCTCTCCCAGTGCACGCATATCGCATGCCACACGCAATGAGCGACCGATGAGGCGTTGAATTTCTACAGTGCGACCACTTTGTTTACCTTTTGCGGCTTCGCGATCAACTCTTTCAGGTGAAGAACCAGGGAGCATGGAGTATTCAGCAGTCACCCACCCTTTGCCAGAGCCCTTCATCCAGCGCGGCACATCTTCATCAATAGAAGCAGTGCACAACACTCGGGTGCGGCCAACAGTGACAAGCACCGAGCCGGCAGACATCTCTGTGAAATCTCGTTGAAAAGACATGGGACGCAATTGGTCTGGTGTTCTTCCGTCTGGACGTGTCATGTGTTCCTCCATGAAATGTAAGCAACGAGCAGGTTACGCCTGTTTGCCACTCGAACGTTGCCATTGGCTGGCACTTGAGAGTTCAGGGCCAAGAAGTCGTCGCCCAAAATCTGCAAACCATTCCACATCACCAGATGACAAGAAGGTACGCGAACCGTCTTTGTCGGACCCAGACAACAGGCCCACATCTTTCAACATCTCGGCTAATGCAAAAGCTGTTTCATCTGCGCTTGATACCAATGTGACGCCGGCGCCCATCACTTCGCTGATCACTCGCGACAAATAGGGATAATGCGTGCATCCCAAGAGAAGAGCATCTATCCCTGCGTCAATGACGGGAGCCAAAAGTCTTTCCGCGAGCAACACCACTTCGTCACCATGTGTTTGGCCACGTTCAACAAACTCAACAAACCCAGGACATGCAGTTGCTGTGAGTTCTAGCGATGCATCAACATCGGCTAACGCGCGCTGATACGCACCTGAAGAAATGGTGCCAACAGTTCCGATGACACCAACCCGCCTCACAATGGTTGCAACAGCAAGCGCACGCGCACCAGGTTCAACCACGCTCACAACAGGTACGGGTAACACATCTGCCAACTCATTGAATGCGGCAGCTGACGCTGTATTGCATGCCACAACGATGGCCTTGGCATTGTGGTCGTTCACCAAACTCCATGCAATCTCCAAAGCAAACTCACGCACTTCACTTGCGGGTCGCGGCCCGTAGGGATATCTACCGGTATCTCCGATGTACACAAGACTCTCTTTGGGCAACACGTCGATGACGGCTCGAGCCACAGTGAGTCCGCCGAATCCGGAATCAAACATCCCAATGGGTCGGTCGTTGGTCCCGGTCATTTCTTTAGGCTAGGCGTAGTCTCGGTATCAATGCTGACTGCCACACTTCTCGCCCTTGCAGCAGCAGTACTTCACGCTGCATGGAACCTCTGGGTCAAGCAGAGCGGAGACCGATGGATTGCCCTGTGGGGACAAATGACCATGGCCGGTATCGGCAGCATCATCATCACGGCCTTTGTTGGGCTTCCGCCAAACTTTGTGTGGTGGCCCGCCGTGGCAAGTGGATTTATCCACTTGTATTACATCGTTGCCCTTGCGCGTTCATACGACCTTGCTGATTTCTCGGTGACGTACCCGATTGCGCGAGGCTCTGGTGCTTTGCTCGCAGCACTTGGTGGCGTTTTATTCCTCAGCGATCATCTCTCACCACTAATGATTCTTGGAATCATCATCGCTATTGCAGGAATAATGCTGCTCGCAGGCCATGCGGATAATGCACATGTGCGTGCGGCGATCATTGTGGGCACATTTATTGCGTGCTACTCACTTGTTGACAGTCATGGTGCACGCGTGAATAGCGGAAGTGTTTATGCGTTGACCATTTTCATTACAACCGGTTTCTTCACAACCCTCCATGGATTGATGGCAGGCAAGAAGCAACAAATGATTGTGGCAATGAAAACCTCATGGCTGCACTTTTCCTTTGCTGGAGCCGCCAGTGCGCTCACCTACTGGATGGTCATGATTGCGGTTCGGCGTGCGCCAGTTGGATACGTAACGGCCTTGCGTGAATCAAGTGTCCTTATTGTGGCGCTAGTAGGAACGCGCTATCTCGGCGAAAAAGACATGAAGCGACGCGTATTTGCTGCAAGCATCGTGGTGGCAGGCCTCGGCGTGCTCATCGCTGGCCGATAATTAGAAGTAGATAATCTTTTCGGCGTTTGATTCAGCTTCATCGAGGTCAGCTGTATACGCACCAGTTGAGAGATACTTCCAGCCACCATCACACACGATGAACACGATTGTTCCCTCTTGGATTTCGCTTGCAACTTTCACAGCACCTGCAAGTGAAGCACCAGATGACAATCCGGCAAAGATTCCACACTCTTGAACTAAACGACGTGTCCACTCAATGGATTCACGCGGACGCACAACACGCTTGCGATCAAGAACATCGCGACCGTGCCAGTTTTCAAACACCGGCGGAATATAGCCGTCGTCTAAGTTGCGCAATCCTTCAACACGTTCGCCAAGTGGTGGTTCGATTGCAATAATTTTGATATCAGCATTCTGTTGCTTGAGATACGTACCGACACCCATGAGTGTTCCGCTTGTTCCAAGGCCGGCAACAAAGTGTGTGATTTCTGGGCAATCGCGCCAAATCTCTGGACCAGTTGTTTCGAAATGTGCACGTGGGTTTGCATCATTTGCGTATTGATACAAGAAACACCATTCAGGATGTTGCGCAGCCATTTCTTGCGCGCGACTCACTGCTCCGTTCGAGCCCTCTTCACCTGGCGTCAAAATAATGTCAGCACCAAAAACTTCAAGCATCTGGCGTCGCTCGATACTGACCGACGTTGGCATGAGGATGGTGATGGGATAGCCCTTCATCTTTGCGATTGCAGCTAAAGCGATTCCTGTGTTTCCCGATGATGGTTCCAGAATGCGTTGACCTGGCACTAGTCGTCCGGTGCGCTCAGCATCTTCAATCATGGATTTTGCAATACGGTCCTTGACAGATCCGTAGGGGTTCTGGCTCTCCAGTTTTGCAACCAAGCGCACATTTGGGTTCGGCGACAAATTCGAGACATCGACCATTGGGGTGTTGCCGACTAATTCGAGGGCATTCTGCAATACGAACACCGATCCGCCATTTCGGCGTACATCTGCAACTGACATGTTCGCCTCCTTTGGCTCACTGTGGGTCATAGTTACAACCCGAATGCCATCGGGCCTATTCCCGACTAATCCTGTCGGAATTATAACCCTCTCAACGGCGGAACGCTATGGCTATGAAGGAACGATGGTCACTTCAGTGATTGCCTCGCCCACAATGCGATAGGCACGAGTCTCTGGAGCACCCCGCTTCAGACTCACAATCACATAGTGCCAACCGGGGTCAGGCGCTTGGGCCACATCGGTGGGGCTAGGAAATGGCTCGGTGTGGGTATGGCTATGCACTGAACCCATGACTTCAAAACCCTCGGCTTCTGCGGCCAACTCGGCACGCAGGTGCTCCTTTGGGTCAATGGTGTACACCTTGGCGCTGTGAGCAACATTCGTGCATGCGACAAAGCGCGCGACTCGCTGTGATGCAGGGTCGCCGATCAACAGACCACAGGCTTCTTCTGGGAAACAGTGATACGCGTGCGCAGCCATTGCTTTCAAGGCACCTGACGGGATGATGAGTTGAGGTGATTGCATCGTAGACATCGTGGAGCAGGCTACCTGTACGCTTCGTTACCCCTATGGCACCAAGCCCACACACCAATTTGGCGACGAATCGCAAGGCACGCCACGACTACGAGATTCTCGATGTCGTCGAGGCGGGAATTGTGCTGTTCGGAAGCGAAGTGAAGAGCCTGCGCGCTGGCCAGGTGCAGTTGGTGGACGCCTATGCGCGCGTCATAGATAACGAAGTGTGGCTCGACGGCGTTCACATCTCGCCCTACCGATTCGCAGTGGGCGTTGGCGCCCACGACCCTGACCGAGCACGAAAACTGCTCCTCAACCGCCAAGAGATTGATCGTCTCCACGATCGAGTTGCTCGAGAGCGTTTGTCATTGGTGCCGCTTGCATTGAAGTTGGTGGACGGCCGCGTCAAAGTAGAACTCGCTCTTGCTCGAGGCCGGCGTAAAGGAGACAAACGCCAAGTCATTGCGGAACGCGATGTTCAACGCGAAATGCAACGTGCTATTGGTAGACAACGTAAGGGAATGGAATAGCCCTCCACAGTTGCCACTCCCGTGCCATACACTGACCATCTCACCAAAATCAATGGGGCTGACAGGTTTCGACACCAGTTTCGTTGTTCGTACGTGCGACCCGAATTGCTCAGATTCGTTAAACGGGGCAAAAAACAGAATTGCCAACAAGCAGTTCGCTCTTGCTGCCTAATCCGTTAGGTAGTTGAGAGACATCGTGACCAGCAATGGCGCACGGGGCCAATTCATTGCAGCCCGGCAACAGAAGCAAAGAATGACGGCGAGAAAGACAGCTGACTTTAGGAAAGACTGATGGCATAGCGGAAAGACGCTGCGCAGTTCTCGCAAGAGATCAGTCGACTCGTCGATGGAGTTGCGTTAGCTCTACAACGGGAATGGTCGTATCACTGGCGAATAGCGCCTGATGGACGGGGGTTCGATTCCCCCCAGCTCCACCATTTATAGGTCTGCGCAATTGCGCAGTCGCTTACTTGCTCTTGCGAATGACGCCGTCACGAACAGCAGCCTCGGCCACTGCTGGAGCAACACGTTCCACAACGGTCTTGTCGAACACTGATGGCACAACAAACTCTGGCGACAACTGTGCATCAGTGACGGATTCAGCGATTGCTACTGCTGCAGCAAGCTTCATACCTTCTGTAATGTCTGTTGCATTTGCATCAAGTGCTCCACGGAAGATTCCAGGGAATGCAAGAACGTTGTTGATCTGGTTCGGATAATCGCTGCGGCCATTTGACATAACTTTTGAAAGGCCATCAACTTGTTCTGGACGAATTTCAGGGTTCGGGTTTGCCATTGCAAACACT
>JAPKZX010000080.1 GCA_026393575.1 Actinomycetota bacterium | reverse complement strand
CATTATTCAACTACTGCGTTCCAGCATTGTCGATGGGTACTTCATTCCCGCCGCACTCGACCACGCCGCCCACATACTTCGAGAACAGCAACATAGTGAGTCTGTAGCAAAGGTGGCTTCATCTCAGGCTCGCATAACAATTCGTGTTTTGTCGTGGCTTCCAGTTGTTGTTCTGCTTCTTGCTCTTCTTCTCCAACCAGATATTCGAAATCAGCTGTTTGCGCCACCTTTGATATACCTCGTTGTATTCGGCGTGCTGCTTAACTTCTGTGGGCGAGCCTGGTCAAAACACCTTCTGAATACATCTCTCCATCTTCCACATTCACCAGCCATCGAATTGAGTCACCACATTTGTGTGTTACTGCGGGCTGGTTGCAGCATTACCGAGGCTTGTCTTCGTAGTGCAGAGTGCAATGAACTGGGGGCAACCATTGCGCACAACCTGGTGAATGGCGAGAGCCTGACAGATGCGCTTCAACCACTACGTGAAGGTAGTGATGCCGTTGGTAACACGCTGGCCAGCATCTTGGTACAGGCATCACGCGACGGACTCCCCGTACTCACCACCATTCATCAACTATCAATGGAAACAAGAACAGAACAACGGCGTCTTGTCGAGTGTCAAGTGCAAGAGCTTCCCGTGCGTCTTACATTTCCCACCGTCTTTTTCATTCTCCCTTCTTTCTTTCTTTTAGCTGTTGCACCATTTGTTGTGTCGCAACTTCACAAGATGTCGCTTCCCTTGTCGTCTGCAACATAAGGAATACATGTTTACTTTTCACACCGACAAAGATCGTGGACAAGCCACTACTGAATACGCACTCATTCTGCTAGTCGCGGCAATCATCGCACTGCTAGTGATTGCATGGGCAACTACCGGCGGCGGTGGCGGAAAGATCGGCTCACTATTCGACTCCGTGTTTAACGACATTCTGAATCGTGCTTCAACTCCCACGCCGTAATTGTGCGGGGCAAGCAACGGTGGAGTTTGCTCTCATTAGCCCGCTCATTGTTTTGTGTTTGTACCTCATTGTGGGAACCACCGCGTCGTGTCTCCAGGTGCTTCACCTTCACGACATCGCGCGAGACGCTGCACGTACTGCCTCAACATCAGGCTCGCCCATCAAGTCGGCACAAGACTTTGCTCAATCCCTCGGGACCACGGCCACTGTTGTCATCAGCCCAGACCAGCAGTTTGTTTCAGTCACAGTGCACAAAACATTCCAACCAACGTCTATTAAGGCATGGTTCTCACCGCTTCCCTTGCGCGCCACGGTGACCATGATGCTTGAACCCCAGATGGTGCTCGAGTAATTGCCCACTATCGTTTGCTATATGGAGATGACCCTGCGCCGTGCTGCCATTGCCCAGAAGCAAGTACTTATGGTCTCTGGCGACATCGAACTTGGATCTCTCCCGCGTTTCAACGATGCTCTTTCCCGACTCGTCACAGACGACGCTGGTCATGTTGTCGTCGTCGATATCGATGGAACAGGTGTTATTGAAGATGCGGCACTTGGCCTCATTCTTGGAGCCGCAGGGCGAGCACGTGCAGCTGGTGGAGATATTGAGATTGTGTGTACCGATGCGCGCTTACGTCAGCGCTTTGCAGAGAACGGTTTTGATCGCGCTGTCACAGTTAATCAATCCATTCACTGACTTCCCTGTCCAATCACTGATCGGTCAATACAAAGAAAAGTCGGAGTTCAAGTTTCCCTGAACTCCGACCATTTCTAGGGGAGATGTAATTATTCGTGTCTCCACCAAATGGTGGCATTAGTTATGCGCGAGCTGAAGTGTTCTGTGCTCCAGGCATTCCCGCAGGTGCACCTTCACGTCCACCGCGTGGTCCGTGACCACGACCTTCTGCACCGCCAGCAGGGCCAACACGATTCACCATGGTGTCGAGATTCGCGGTGAACTCTGCAAGCTTTGCATCAGCTTCTGCTTGTGTGTGCTCGCCAGAAGTAACTTCCTCAGCAAGGTGAGCTTTGAAGTCGGATGTCAAAACGGCCTTCACATCTGCAATGTCAACATTCTGTGCTGTCGCTACATCAGCGATTGACTTGCCGGAACGCAGTTGAGTGTGCAGATCAGTTGAAGTTGTCTTCAAGACTGTGGCTAATGCATCCGTAACGAATCCACCCTTACCGTGCTTGCCGCCAGGTCCGCCTTTTTGCCCGGCTTGTGGACCGCCAGCTTTGTTCACCATCTCGGTTGCGCGAGCTGTGAACTCTGCAAGCTTGGCATCAGCTTCTGCTTGTGTGTGCTCACCAGATGCAACTTCTTCATCAAGATGAGCTTTCATCTGTGCAGTCATTGCGGCAATTACTTTCGCAATGTCAATGTTCTTTGCTTTCGCAACATCTGCAATCGACTTGCCGCTAGACAACTCGGTCTTCAATTCCTCAACAGTGATTCCAAGAGCAGTTGCTACTGCTTCTGCACCCTTGCCTGGACCCTTGTGATCTTCGCTCTCAACCGTTGGTGCTGCAGCAGCAGATGTATTGCCTGCTGCTGGAGCTGCTGGGTCTGTATTAGTAGCAGAACCGCTTGGCTCAGCAAATGCGACTACTGCTGCACTGCGTTGTGCCACCTGTGCACTTGCAAATCCGGTGATGCCGAGAACAGATGCGCCTGTCGCGACGATGAGCCCAGAGGCCACCGCAATCTTTGTGAAACGTGATGTTGATTTCATTTTGTATTTTCCTTTGTGTGGGTAAGACCAGGGGTTCCTGGCTTGGCTCCACTTTCACGGGCGTATGTAAGAAGTAAATAGGAACAAGGTAAGAGGATTCCAAGAATCCGCCCAAGGTTCGGGAAACCCTTGTACTTCTTGGGTACCGTGTCCATATGGACACCCGAAAAGTACTAATTGCCGAGGACGACTCTTCTGTTCGTAAGGCCGTACAGAGGGTGCTCGAACTTGAGAATTATCAAGTCACCGCCGTTAATGATGGCCAAGCTGCACTCGAAGCACTATCAAAAACACGCTTTGATTTAGCTGTGCTCGATGTGATGATGCCGTTTGCAGATGGTCTCACAGTGTGCAAAGAAGCACGCCATCGCGGAATAGATGTTCCAATTTTATTGCTTACCGCACGGGTAGAAGTTGGCGATCGTGTTGCCGGCCTCGACGCAGGTGCCGATGATTACTTAGTGAAACCATTTGTTGTAGACGAACTACTTGCACGTTGTCGTGCACTGCTACGACGTAATGCTTCAGCATCATCCGTAACTGTCTTGCGAGTTGGCGATCTCACACTCAATACGTTGTCTAGAGAAGTTCACCGTGGTGAACGCGAGATCATGCTCACGAAAACAGAATTCGATTTACTTGAATTACTCATGCAGCAACCGGGCACAGTGATTAGTCGCGACACCATTTATGAAGCCATTTGGGGCTACAACTTTGAAACCAACTCGAAATCACTCGATGTATATATCGGATACCTGCGACGCAAAACCGAAGAAGGCACTGAAAGTCGCGTTGTGTACACCGTTCGTGGTGTGGGATATACGGTGAAGGCATCATGAATCTGCGCACACGTTTTGCACTCATCGCGGGTGTATTGGTATTCATCCTCGCCACCGTTATGAGTGTGGGCGCTTACAGAATTGCTTCATCGCAACTTGAAAATCAAGTACAAACATCGCTTGAACAACGCATCACTCGCATCTTGAACATCATGGCTCGTCCTAATTTCAGTTGGCGTGATTCGTTTGGGCCAGGGCCGGTAAACCAAGCCATCATGCAAACCGAAGTAGACGCCATTACTCAAGTGGTTTTGCCAAACGGTCAAGTACTCGGAAGGCGTGAATACCCGCAACTTCCCATAGAGAATGCTGACAAAGCACTCTCATTTGATGGTAAACGTGTTCATAAATCATCAACCATTATTGACGGTCATACATTTCGCACAATGACAGTGTTGGCAAACGATGGCTCACTCATTCAGGTTGCAAAGGACACTCAGATTTTGATTGATGCACGCAACGGCATGCGAACATGGTTTCCGTTATTTGCTTCTTTAGCGGTCATGGTGTCTGCAGTAATTGGTTGGCTCTTTGCCGGTCGCGTGAGCAAGCCAATTGAAAATTTAGCGCTCACTGCAGATGACATCGCTCAAACCCAAGACCTCGAGCGTCGCATCACGGTAAGTGGCAATGACGAAGTCGCTCGTTTGTCAACAAGTTTCAACACCATGCTCACTGCACTGAGCAAGAGCATGAATCGTCAACGTCAGTTGGTTCAGGACGCCAGCCACGAACTACGCACTCCACTCACCAGCTTGCGTGCAAACAGTGAGTTGCTAGAACGTGCCAGTGTCTCCGAAGCAGACCGAACTGCCATCTTGACCGACATGCGCGCTGAAATCGACGAGCTGACTGCATTGAGTACTGAACTCAGTGCCTTAGCAATCGACCAGAAGGCCGCAGAATCCCCAATAGACACAGACCTTGCAGTGATCGCTGATGAAATCGCAACTAGGGCAGTTCGTCGTGGTGGTACCGCAGTCAGTGTCCATGTCACCGACGATGTAATAGTTCAAGCACGGCCTCATCAACTCGAGCGCGCCATCAGCAACCTAGTGGACAACGCAATCAAGTTCAGCGGTGGCACATCAGAAGTAGAAATCCATGTGGGAGCCAAGCGTGTAGAAGTACGCGACCACGGCCCCGGCATTAGTGATGAAGACAAACCACATGTGTTCGATCGTTTCTATCGTGCTACGGCAACACGGTCTATGCCAGGTTCAGGGCTTGGTCTTTCCATCGTTTCGCAGTTTGCCGAAGACCACAACGCCAGTGCGTATGTCCTTGACAATATCGGTGGCGGTGCAATCGTGGGCATTCAGTTCACCGCGTAAAGCGAACTCCTGAACTTCTAGGTAGGACGACGCCTAAACCCTCGTCTGTCTTCTTGGCGCACTCGCTCTTCTTGTTCTTCTTCTACGTGAAGTTCCTCAGCAACAAGTCTGCGCATCGCGTCAAGACGCGCAACGGGAAGGGTGCCATTTTGAATTGCTGCGGTTACGGAACAATCTGGCTCATCTAGATGTTTGCAATCTCTGAATCTGCACGTTTCAGCGAGCGTAAAAACATCGGGGAATGCGCGTTCAATGCCAGAGCCACTGGTCCACAAGGTCACTGCGCGCAATCCGGGAGTGTCGAGTAACCACGCACCGCCAGGAAGTGCAATAAGTTCGGCAGCCACAGTTGTATGGCGGCCACGTTGATCGTCCTCGCGCACTTCGGCAGTTCGCTGCACTTCATACCCAACTAACGCATTCACCAAGGTGGACTTGCCTACGCCACTAGCACCAATGAATGCCACAGTTGCTCCGGGCGTTGCATAGCTACGAATTTTGTCTACGCCATATCCATTTATCGAACTCACTTCAATGACGGCTACATCAAAAGTAACTTCACTGATTACTCTGTTCACTTCTTGTGCCGTCTCAGCATCAACTGCATCTTGCTTAGTGAGAACAACCACTGGTGTTGCACCGCTATCAAAGGCAAGTACCAACTCTCGTTCAAGACGACGCTGGTTCGGCGGTGACTGTAATGAGTGAACAAGAAACACAGTGTCGATGTTGCTCGCCACAATCTGTCGTGTGCCTCGGGCGCCTTCAAAAGATTGGCGACGCATCAACGCGCTCCGTCGAACATCTACAGATTCCACACGTTCTTCGTCTGCGCTAATAACCACCATGTCACCCACGGCGACTTCAACACCAATGTTTCGCACGCGCACAGAACGAGAGTCATCAAGCAACACAGTGCTCCATCCGCGATCAAGTCGCGTGATGCGGCCATGCACAGACGGTTCCTCACCGTCGTGTGGCTGTGTGACATGTGTTTCCATTGCCTGAAACGGTACCGTCGCGACGCCGATGGCATGGACAGTCTTCGTAACATAGGGAGAAACCTCTAGAGAAATGCCCCCCATGCTCTCCAAACTTGCTCGCTTTAGCGTTCGTCATCCTCGATTCATTGTGTTCGGAATATGGATTCCACTTGCCATCGTCATTGTTGTTGCTAGTTCAGGAATTGGTACCAACTACCGCACAGAAATGAGTATGCCAAGCGGCGATGCGAGTCAAGCGGAGGCACTTCTCCAGTCTGCAAACCCCAATCAAGGTGGATTCGCTTCACAACTTGTTTTCAAGTCTTCAAAGACTGTCGACGACCCAGCAGTAAAGAAGATCATTGAGGACGCCATAACGGCAGTAAAAGCGATTGGTGGCATTGACACCAGTAATCCGTTCGGAACTCCCGGACAGATCAATCAAGATCGCACTGTCGCATTTGCACAACTCAACGTTGCACGTGGCACGCAGGAAGAAATTGAAGTAATCGGAAAGCAGATCAAGTCCGCTACCTCGTTTGTGCAACAAAGTGATGTGACCATCGCGTACGGAGGGGCAATCTTTGAGGTCTTTGCATTGCCTGAAAGCGAAGCTCTCGGAATTCTTGCAGCAATCGTGATTCTTGTTCTTGCATTCGGTTCCATCATCGCAATGGGTCTGCCGATTGGAATCGCACTTATCGGACTCATCATTGCAGCAAGCATTGTTGGTCTCGTCAGTAACACCATGTCTATTCCAGACGCAGCATCATCCATGGTTGCAATGATTGGTTTAGGTGTAGGTATTGACTATGCCTTATTTATAGTCACTCGATACCGAGAGGCTCTTCACGACGGACTCTCTGTCGAAGATTCCATTGTGGAAGCGGTCGACACCTCTGGTCGCGCAGTTATCTTCGCGGGCGTGACAGTTATCGTCGCACTGCTCGGACTTCTTACTGTTGGTCTTTCATTTGTGAGCGGGCTCGCTGTCGGCATGGCAATTGCAGTTGCGGTGATGATTGTTGCCGCAATCTCCTTGCTGCCAGCTCTCCTTGCAATGGTGGGAGAACGCATCGATGTCACATCACGTGCAGCTGTAGTTTCATTGACTGCAATTGTGGTCAGTGGTTTTGTTGCCGTTTTCGCGAAAAACCTCCCGATTTTCTTGGCTGGTTTGGCAATCGGCGTTGTTGGCCAATTGTCCCGATTCGTAGTGCCAGCACTTCGCAAACCAATTCCACATCGCGCACAGAACGATCACCAAAGCACCATCTGGTGGCGTTGGAGCCGAGTCGTGCAACGCAAACCGTGGACTTCATTTCTTGCAGCTTCACTGTTTCTTCTGCTTCTGGCCGTTCCTACTTTGGACATTCGCTTGGGTTTTGGTGATGCCGGTAATCAGGCAGAGGCCACCGATGTGCGCAAGGCGTATGACTTGATTAGCGAAGGTTTCGGTGCTGGTTTTAATGGACCACTCTTTTTAGTCATTACCGGCGATGCAGTTGGTAATAAAGAAAAGATTTCTGCATTCGCACAGACAATTAGCAAAACTCCTGGTGTTGAGTTTGCATCTCCTGCTCCGCTGCAAAGCGATTCTGTAGCACTAGTTGTTGCGTATCCCACTTCATCACCTCAAGACGAAGAAACAACAGATCTTGTTCACACCCTCCGTGAAGAAGTCATCCCGTCTAGTGGTGTTACAGCAAAAGTTGGTGGGTTCACGGCCGCTTCCGTTGACTTCTCTGACTACTTGGCAAAGAAGTTGCCACTCCTTATCGGTGTAGTTCTTCTTGTTTCGTTCCTACTTCTTATGCTCGTGTTCCGCAGTTTGCTCGTGCCACTGAAAGCAGTGCTCATGAACATGTTGTCTGTTGGCGCGGCGTACGGCGTAATCGTTGCTGTGTTCCAATGGGGTTGGGGTGCAAATCTCATCGGTGTGGGCAAAGCCGGGCCGATTGAAGCGTGGGCGCCAATGTTCTTGTTTGCAATCGTCTTTGGTTTGTCTATGGACTATGAAGTGTTCCTTCTCTCCCGCATGAAGGAAGAGTTCACACGTACAGGCGACAACACCACAGCAGTGGCAGATGGTGTTGCTGCAACTGCCCGCGTCATTACCGCCGCGGCACTCATCATGGTGTGCGTGTTCGGAGCCTTCGTTTTGGGTCACGACAGGCAACTCAAGCTCTTCGGCTTGGGCATGGCTGTGGCCGTTTTTGTGGACGCCACCATCGTTCGAATGGTCCTCGTGCCTGCCACCATGGAGCTCCTCGGAGCCAAGAATTGGTGGATTCCAGCCTGGCTGGACAAGCTTTTGCCCCGTATCGACGTTGAGGGAAGCCACCACGAGCGCACCTCCCCGATACCCTGACGCAGCAAGCGTTTGCTCCCTTCGCCTTGACAAGGCAGGGGAAAATCACCTAGCCCTGAAAAAGATATGGCCAAGTCACTCGTCATCGTTGAGTCGCCCGCAAAGGCGAAAACCATCTCCCAATACCTCGGACCAGACTTTGATGTCCGTGCGTCAGTGGGCCATATTGCCGACCTTCCAAGCAAGGGATTAGCAGTAGATGTCGACAACGACTTCAAGCCTGCATGGGAACTAACCGAGCGCGGCAAGACCGTCGTGAAAGAGCTGAAGGCTCTGCTGAAGAATGCAGACACTCTGTATCTCGCAACGGACGAAGACCGCGAAGGCGAAGCAATCTCTTGGCACCTTGTTGAACAACTGAAGCCAAAAATTCCGACGCACCGAATGGTATTCCACGAAATCAATGCGAAAGCAATTCAAGCTGCAGTTGAAAACCCACGCACTATTGATTACGGATTGGTTGACGCTGCTGAAGCTCGACGCATTCTCGATCGTCTCTATGGATACGAAGTGTCGCCCGTGTTGTGGCGCCGCGTTAACCGTGGACTTTCTGCAGGCCGTGTACAAAGCCCTGCCTTGCGATTGGTTGTGGAGCGAGAAAACGAGCGCATCAAGTTTCGTTCTGCCGATTACTTCTCTCTTGAAGCAGACACAAACACAACTCCTTCTTTCACTGCGAAGTTGTTGTCGCTCAATGGCACCCGCATCGCGACCGGAAAAGATTTCGACGACATGGGCGTCGTTCGTCCAGAAGTATTCATTCTCGATGCCAATCGTGGAGCAGAGATTGTCGCTGGCCTCAAAGATGTAGATCTCATCGTGCGCAGCGTGGAAGACAAGCCATACAGGTCTTCTCCAAAAGCTCCGTTTACAACCAGCACACTGCAACAAGAAGCAGGTCGCAAACTTCGCTTGTCTTCTCGCCAAGTTATGAGCATTGCTCAGGGCCTTTACGAGCGTGGATTCATTACATATATGCGTACCGACACTGTCACTCTCTCTTCAGAAGCTGTCGACGAAATTCGTACTTATGTAAAGCGTGACTACGGCGACAAGTTCCTCACCGAGAAGCCACGTTCGTATCAAACCAAAGTTAAGAACGCTCAGGAAGCCCACGAAGCAATTCGTCCGGCTTTGCCATTGCGTTCACCCGATCAATTGGCTGGCGAACTACGCGGGCAAGACATCAGCGTGTATCGCCTCATCTGGCAGCGCACACTTGCTTCGCAAATGGCAGACACCACTGGCATCACAGTCAGTCTTCGTCTTGGCGCCACTGCAACAGACACGCAACGCAGCGATTGTGAATTCGCGGCTAGCGGAACCACCATTACATTCCCCGGATACCGCCAGGCATACGAAGAATCCCACGACGAAGACGATGTTGTTTCCGAAGACGAGAACGCATTGTTGTTGCCACCGTTAGAGGTTGGCCAAAACGTTCCTGTCTCTGACTACAAATCAATTACGCACACCACTACTCCTCCACCGCGTTTCACCGAAGCATCGCTAGTGAAGCGTTTGGAAGAACTTGCAATTGGTCGCCCTTCAACGTGGGCATCCATTATTTCCACCATGGTGGACCGTGGTCATTACTTGTGGAAGAAGGGAACATCACTTGTTCCTACGTGGACAGCGTTCTCAGTTATTCGTTTGCTTGAAAAGAACTTCGGTGAACTTGTGGATTACGAATTCACAGCCGGCGTAGACGCTGGTCTCGACGAGATTGCACGCGGCGAAATTGGAAAAGTGCAGTGGCTGCATGATTTCTATTTCGGTAAAGACGAAAAACTTGGGTTGCAAGGAATCGTTGCAAACAAACTCGACACCATTGATGCAGCAGAAGCAAATACTTTTGTTCTCGGAGTACACCCAGACACAGGTGACGAAGTCATCGTGAAGCCAGGTTTGTATGGCCCATATGTTCGTTCGGGTGAAAACACGGCAAGTGTTCCCGACACCATGACTCCAGATGAACTCACCTTGGATGCAGCTGTCATATTGCTAAAAGCTCCAAAGGGCGATGTAGCAATTGGTGAACACGATGGTTTCCCCGTGTTTGCAAAGTCTGGTCGTTACGGCGCGTACGTGCAGTGGGGCACCATGGACGAACCACCAACTGGTTTTGAAAAACCAAAGATGGTGTCCTTGTTCAAGACAATGAACATTGATCGCTTCTCTATGAAGGACGCACTCGATCTGTTGTCTCTTCCACGTACCGTTGGCGCAGACCCAACCGATGGCGAAATCATCACCGCACAAAATGGTCGCTACGGCCCATACGTGAGCAAGGGCAAAGACAGTCGTTCGTTGCAAACCGAAGAACACCTACTTACTGTCACGCTCGAAGAAGCACTCGCTTTACTTGCAACACCACGCGTTTTTGGTCGCGGTCGCGCAGCAGCAAAACCACCACTTCGCGAGTTCGGCAATGACCCCGTCAGCGAAAAACCAGTTGTCGGAAAAGAAGGCAAGTTTGGCGACTACGTCACCGATGGCGAAACTAACGCTGGCCTCACTCGCGGTGACCGTATGGAAGCTATGACCAACGAGCGTGCATACGAACTTCTGCAATTGCGTCGTGAATACATAGAAGCAAACGGCGGACCAAAGAAGAAGAAAGCCGGCGGCCGTAAAGCCCCAGCCAAGAAGGCACCTGCGAAGAAAGCAGCAGCGAAAAAGGCACCCGCCAAAAAAGCTGCTGCAAAGAAAGCGCCTGCAAAGAAGAAGGCCGCTCCTCTCAAGCCGGATGCAGAGTGACATCGCCTGCATACATCGCACTTGAAGGTCTCGAGGGCTGCGGAAAAAGCACGCACACAAAACGTCTAGCCGAACATCTTGATGCGGTGATGACGCGCGAACCTGGCGGCACTCGCATTGGTGGTTTGCTTCGCGCGATATTGGCCGACCCAGAAAATACCGACTTGGCACCACGCACTGAAGCACTACTCATGGCAGCTGATCGCGCCCAACACATGGCCGAAGTGATTCAACCTGCACTTGCACGCGGCCAACATGTTGTGAGTGACCGCTCTATTTATTCAACACTCGCCTATCAGGGCTATGGCCGCAGACTTGGTACTCCCGATTTGTTGAACATCTCCACGTGGGCACTCGATGGTCGCCTTCCCGACATGGTGGTGTTCATATCCGTACCAACACCCATCTTGAACGAACGCCTCGCAAAGAGAGACCTCGACAGATTCGAGCGAGAGGGTGCAGACTTTTTTGCGCGCATCAACGACGGTTTTGCGCAGTTGCGCGAGGCCGACCCCGAGCGATGGATTGTCATAGATGGCACTGCCCCTAAGGACGACGTCGAGGTTGCCATCCGTACTGCTGTCCTTGCCAGACTGAATCAGTAACCTGCCTGCATGGCTTCAGTGTGGGATTCAGTAGTTGGGCAAGACCGTGCGGTCGACCAACTTCGCCATGCAGTCATCAACCCCGTGCATGCTTTTTTGCTGGTTGGCGTTGAAGGATGCGGCTCAGAAGAAGCAGCACGAGCATGTGCTTCATTTTTGCTTTCGGGTGATGAGAATCCTGCCGACCGCGTTAATGAAATGGCAATGCGTGGAGCACACCCTGACGTTCACGAGTTTCGTCGTGCCGGCGCATCCATTCTCACTGACGAGGCTGAAGAGATAGTTCGTATTGCTTCCACCACGCCGTCAGAAGCATCACGCAAAGTCATCATCATGCATGAGGTCAATCTCATGTCTCCAGGTGCTGCCGCCAAACTTTTGAAAACAGTAGAAGAACCACCACCGGGAGTGTTCTTTATTCTGCTTGCAGATCAAATCGGTGATTCGCTTGTCACCATTGCCTCACGTTGTGTCACTGTGCATTTTGGTTTGTTAGAGGACGACACCATTGCGTCTGTACTAATGCAAGCTGGTGTTTCAGAAATTACCGCACGTACTGCCGCACGTTCCTCACACGGCAGTTTGTCGCGTGCACGCTTGCTGGCCTCCGATGTGCAACTTGTCCAACGTCGAGAGTTTTTCGCAAACATTCCTAAACGTATTGATGGCACAGGCGCAACAGTTGCCGCCATCGTTGAACAAATCCTCGCGTTGCTCGACGATGCGGTTGAACCTATGCAACGTTCGCATGAATCTGAAATAGACAACTTGGAAAAGACACTTGCCGTTATGGGCGTGAAGCGTGGTGGCAAAAAGATTCTGGAAGACAGACACAAGCGTGAGATTCGCCGTTATCGCACCGACGAGTTGCGTGCAGGTCTTACTGAAGTTGCATCGGTGTACCGAGATGAGTTGGCACTAAATGGGCACATACACAGACCAGAGGCATATGTAACAGCAGTGAATCGGTTACACGAAGGAATGCGCCGTCTTAGTTTGAACGTCAACGAAGCCATCATGTTGCGCGATCTCATTTGGTCACTACCATCACCACAAGCCGACGCCGCGTTGCAGTTTGTATTGGAGAACAAAGAATGAATCAGTCACTTTGGAATAAGGTCGCGGTAGTCGTGGGGCTCTTCCTTGGCTTTGCCGGCATCATGCATTTCGCTGGTCCAGAATTTTTCAATGACATCGTTCCGCCATGGTTGCCACCATCGCAATCCTTCTGGACATATGTCAGTGGTGTTGCCGAGATCGTGATCGCAGTTCTTCTCCTTCGTCCCGCTACTCGCCGCCTAGGTGCGCTTGCTGCAGTGTGGCTATTCATTGGGGTGTACCCCGCAAACATTTACATGGCCTGGGATTGGCGCAACGAAGAAATCAGCCGACAGCTCGTTTCCTATGGCCGCCTGCCTTTCCAATTCCTCTTTATATGGGTGGCATTGCGCATCGCTCGAGCCAACCCCGATACCACTACCCCACAAGCACCCGGAGATATCTCATTGAAAGGATCCTCATGAAGTTTCAAGGCATCTTAAGAAAATTTCTAACTCTGACACTGCTGACTGTTTCAGCATTGGTCGTCAGTAGTTCCCATACGGTTCGTGCATCATCTACGACTCCACCGCTTGGCTCGTGGTCATGGTGTACTGATGTACTGGTAGATGGCTGCATCGAAGCTGTTACAACAGTCTCTCCAGAAAAAGTGAGTAACACGTATACATCAGCAGCCGAACTGCCTGCGGGGCTTTCGGTTGGTGCTACTTGCAGCGGTAATGGCCCTGCCACTTCTTGTGATGGCAACAAATTCGAGGACAATGCAGATGGCGTATGTGTGGAGAAGTCCAGTTGGGCTGGAGGACGCACAACTCCAAGTATTGAAATAGATATCAACTGGGCATCGCGTAGTGGGTGGGAAGTCAGCATGCGCCTGTCCACCGGGAACTTTAGACCTGCATTCCTCATCGGTCATGGAACGCGTTCCACCCAAATCACAAGTGATGGCGATGGAACTTTCACCTTTACTTTCACGTCAATAATCGAGTTTGCATATTCAGCTCCCGTTTCACAAAACGCCATCCCAGCAGATATCGCTACTTTTGGTCGCGAGAATGTCCATGTTCAACTTTGGCCAAGAGACCATCTTCTTAGTTCTTACTTAACTCAACCAATGGGTGCACCAAGACAGATTGGTCGTGGTCCGTGCAAGTTCTACCCACTCAGTGGTGCGTGGGCTGAAGCAAACGCACAGGGATTCTCATGGTCATATGGAACTCCTAATTTTTCGAGTGGACCACCAGCTACAGACTCTCCCATTGCAAGCAAGTTCACGTTTAAAGCCTCTGCACCCCACTACAAACCACAGGTTGGCACACAAGCTCTTGAAGTGATTCAGGCCCGCGTTCAGATTTTTCTCTCGACGGCATATTTTCGTTCTCTTGGCTACGAGACTGTTGATGAATTTGATTCAAATTCATATTCGGTAGTTACCGAGGACGGCCAGGCAACAACGCCAACGGTAACCAAGCTCGAAGGTGGGCTACTGATTAATCTTGGAATTTCTCACTACTCGGCACCCAACCCACAATTGACATTTGTTGTTAAGGGTGATTCGTTAACTACTTCGGATTTGCTTGCCTCAACACCTGCTCTTATCAGACGAACTGCAACAACAGTTCCGCAGACATCTCCTACCAAAGTATTTACTTTGCGAAAAGGTCAAACGGCATCCAGTTCCCGAATAGCTCGCGAGCTTGGAATCTCACTTAAATCTGCAAAGAGGATTGTTTTATCAATATCGACCGCCTCAAAGAAATCTTGCAAAGTGTCCGGTTTGTCGGTGCGAACAATTAAAAAAGGGGCTTGCTCCGTCACTTTGAAGGTCACTGCCAAGAATGGTAAGACCAAGACATACAAGCAACGAATAACAGTTTCCTGAGTTTGTTGGGTTTTAGCCTTTTTCTGGAAGTCGACGACGGCGATCAAGTTACGGTCGGTAAAGTTGAATACCTACCCGCCCAGGTAGCTCAGTCGGTAGAGCAACGCACTCGTAATGCGTAGGTCGTGAGTTCGATTCTCATCTTGGGCTCCATTGTTTGCAAGGGTTTTGTAGAGATACAGGACCCTTGCTTGGCACCTTGGAGGGCTTGTG
>JAPKZX010000126.1 GCA_026393575.1 Actinomycetota bacterium | reverse complement strand
AACGTGAAATCATGTCCTGGGAAATATTTGGTGAAGCGAGCCGAGAGCTAGCTACCAGTGTCGCCGAAGGGGGATACGAGCCCGACATCATTTTGGCCATTGCGCGAGGTGGATTACTTGCTGCCGGTGCACTCGGTTACGCGTTGGCCGTAAAGAACCTCTACACAATGAACGTAGAGTTCTATACGGGTGTGGATGAGCGTTTGCCGGTGCCGATGATTTTGCCTCCTGTGCCTGACCTTGTTGAGTTGCGTTTTGCACGCGTGCTTATCGTCGACGATGTCGCTGATACTGGTCACACACTCAAAATCGTTCAAGACTTTTTCAAAGGACGTGTAAAAGAAGTACGTTCTGCTGTGCTGTACGAAAAGTCGCATTCAGTAGTGCAGTGCGAATATGTCTGGAAGCACACTGACTTGTGGATCAACTTCCCATGGAGCGACAAAGACCCGGTTGTTAAGCGTTCCGGAATTGTGAAAGACGCGTAAGCGTCAACCCATTTCCTTAATGATGGTCAGTGCCGCATTGCGGCCGCTAGACCCCCACACTCCGGCACCAGGGAATGTGGCTGCCCCTGTGAGGTACAGGCCCTTAATCGGTGTGTGGTACCTGGTGAGTTCTGGCGTTGAACCCATAAAGGCTGCGAGCGGTCCGCCACCAAAACTGGTTGCATGACCCTTCGGAAGATGGAATTGCGATTCATAATGTGACGGAGTAAGAACTCGCCATTGTTCAATTGAATCCATAAATCCAGGCTGAACTAAGGATCCGAACTGACGCAACCATCTCTCCGGTTCATCAATAGATTCCCATCCTTCTGTAAATGAGTACGGCGTGTATAACGCTTCAAGACTGAAAACGCTTTTTCCTGCCGGAGAAATTGTGTTGTCAATGTTGGAAGGCGTGTTGGCAAGTAATGCCATTCGTGGCATTGTCTTTCCGTCGCGCATCAATTGCGAACCGCGATGAAGTTCTGCCAACGAAGGGCTAACGATGACAGTTGAGCCGGTCATTTGCAAGTTGGTTAATGAATCTGCGAAGGCGTTAAACACTGGTGGTGTATTTGTGATTGCATCAATCTTTGATTCGTACCCTTCACCCGGGGTGTGGCTCTTCCAGCGATTGATAAGAGAATTCGCTTTGGCAGGTGGGTTTTTCAACCATTGCACGAAGGTTCTTTGTGGATCACACGCAGAGACAACTATGCGGGCGGTAACGGTAGCGCCGTCGCCTGTTTGCACGGCACTGACACGAGATCCTTCACAAATGATTCCGACAACACGAGTGCTTGTTCGCAGAAAGCCGCCCGCTGCAAGAAATGATTGTTTGAGAGCCTCTGGCAACATTCCGCTGCCACCGACTGGGCGACCAAGTGTCCCAACGTGCCGTAGGGCGTAGGAGATAGCGCCAAGTCCTGTGCCTGGAGTTTCAGGGGAGAGTCCCCACACAACTGGACCCTCCACCATTGCTGGGCCAATGACGGCCTCGTTGTCAAAGAATTGTCGCATGACGTCAGCAGCTGACATCCGGCTCATGCGCAGCATCGAGGCAACACCACGACCACCTCTGCGAATTACGGTTGACAGTAGTGAACCTCTCGTTGGCGGATTCGCGGCCGCCTCAAGTATCAACCGTGCTACAGGTATTGCAATTTTTGCGAATTGTCTGTATCCGTCGACTGAATCCGGATGTGCAACTGCAAGTTCGTCAAGGGTCTTGTCAACATCGTTCCACAACGGCCAGAACTTCTCGGTTGTCCAGTCACCGTTTATTTGTGGCGGTTCGACATCAATGTATTGAAGACCATGGGCTGACAAGTTGAGCTCTTCAGCAATGGGGGTAGTGCGAAATGTGAGGTGATCGCAGTTGCAGATATTTACTGTGGCGCCAAAATATTGCTCGCTTGCAGCCGTGCCCCCAACCTCTGAACGGGCCTCAATGAGCAACGTTGATAAGCCGTGTCTGGCGAGATAAGCAGCAGTGACCAGTCCGTTATGACCAGCGCCTATAACGATGGCGTCAAAATCTGTCTCTGATCGCTTAGTCACAGTCTCTATTCAAGCACTCAGATAGGTTTGTTGCATGGCTTCTTCACGATTACTGGGTGACCTTTCCGCATTGCAATTATCAGCCGAACTGTCAAAAGATTCGATTGTTGTTTTGCCGTTGGGCGCAATAGAGCAACACGGACCACACTTGCCGTTAAATACTGACTTCGTAGTGGCAGACGCCGTCTCTCGCGCTGCAGTAGAGAAGTTTGGTGCAGAAACAAATGCATGGCTGTTGCCGACTCTTCCGTTTACCAAATCAAATGAGCATGCATGGGCAGCGGGGACTATGTGGTTGTCAGCGACAACCATGATGTCCGTTATTGATGACATCGGGCGGTGTGTAGCAGCTACTCCAGCGAAGAAAATCATGTTTATCAATGGACATGGTGGCAATAGTGCCCTTATGGCAATGATGAATCGCGAGTTGCGGTTGAAGTACGGCCTACAGACCTTCCTTGCGCATCCTCATATGCCAGCTGACCAAGGTGGATCATCTGCCGAATCAGAACTTGGTATGGGAGTCCATGGTGGTGTCGACGAAACTTCAGTGATGCTGCATTTGCGTCCTGACCTGGTCGACATGACACTTGCAGTTAGGCGCGTTCCTGAAGGTTTGGCAAAGAACGAACAAGTGAAGTTCGGTGGTCGCGTTGCATTCGGATGGTTGTCAAATGATTTCTTCCGTGAAGGACATATCGGTGATCCAACTGGAGCCAGCACAGAACTTGGTGCTCGCATGTTTGCTG
>JAPKZX010000005.1 GCA_026393575.1 Actinomycetota bacterium | reverse complement strand
CCATGCCGAAGCTCTCCTTGTAGAGCCGGCCGTCGAGGTCGCGCAGGGTGTCGGCGGCGGACTCGTAGGTGCCCGCGAGCCACGACCCGAACATCACGCTGGCGGCGCCACCTGCCAGGGCCAGTGCAACGTCACGCGGGTAGCGAACGCCACCATCGGCCCACACGTGCTTGCCCATTAAGCGCGCTTGTTCCGCACTCTCTAAAACAGCACTGAACTGTGGACGTCCGACGCCAGTCATCATGCGAGTTGTACACATCGCGCCAGGCCCTACGCCAACTTTCACGATGTCGGCACCAGCATTGATGAGGTCTCGAGTTCCTTCTCTAGTCACAACGTTGCCTGCAACAACAATTGCCTTCGGAGCAACTTTGCGCACTGCCTCGATTGCCTGCAACATGCGCTGCTGGTGACCATGCGCAGTGTCAATAACTAAAACATCAACACCAAGGTCAACGAGAGCCTTTGCACGACCGGCTGGGTCAGCATTAATTCCTACTGCAACAGAAGTAAGAAATTGCCCTTGCGAATCAAGTGCAGGGCTATAGATGGTGCTGCGTAACGCACCCTTGCGAGTAATTGCTCCAAGCAAGGTCCCCGAAGCATTCACCACAGGGGCAAATGTAAGGCGCTGTTCAATCAAGGAATCATGCATTTGTTCAACGGAGTGTTGTTCCGTAAACAACACCATGTCTGGATTCATCACATTCTTTAACTGCGTAAATCGGTCGTATCCAGCTGCATCGTGCTCAGTGAAAATTCCAAGTGGCCGATTCCCAGCATCAACCACAATCACAGCACCATGAGAACGTTTGTGAATCAAGCTCAACGCCTCACCCACAGTGTCCTCGGGTCCCAACGTGATGGGGGTTTCAAAAATTGGGTGGCGCGATTTCACATGGCGGACAACCATCTCGATGATGTCCATCGGAATATCTTGAGGAAGAACGACCAGACCGCCGCGGCGGGCAACTGTCTCAGCCATGCGCCGTCCTGCTACCGCAGTCATGTTTGCCACGATGATGGGGATGTTTGTGCCTATGTTGTCCGGCGTACGCAGATCCACATCGAATCGGGATGGCACAGAAGAAGCAGACGGGACCATAAAGACGTCGTTATACGTCAGGTCGTGTGCGGGGAGGTCATGTAGGAACCGCATAGGGCGTTGCAAGACTACCGTGTTGGCATGGCATCTTCAGAGAACTCCCCTGTAGTCCTTATCCACGGTTGGGGCGGCAACTTCGTCGACACGTGGCAGAAGCCCGGAATAGACGCCCTGCTCAACGATGTAGGCCGCCAAGTCATAGGAATCAACCTTCTGGGACATGGCGACGAGGAGAAGCCCCATGACCCCCAGGCTTACGTCAACCTTTCCTCTTGGCTCCTCGACCGCCTGCCATCGACTGGGCCAGTGGATGTAGTGGGATTCTCACTTGGTGCCCTCACAACTCTTCGCGCTTTGATCGATGCTCCAGACAGGTTTGGAAAAGTTGTGCTCGCGGGAATCGGAGACGGAGTCTTCCAGCAGCCGGCACCTGACTCTCATAAGCGAATTATTGATGCACTTGAAGGACGCGCTCCAGAGACAGACACGTTTGCTCGTATGTTTGCGCATTATGGCAATCAACCCGGTAACGACGTGCTTGCACTTACTGCGATTATGAAACGACCGCCACAGGTTCCCATCAAGCCAGAAGAGCTCGCCTCAATTCACAACGAAATTAGAGTGGTCATTGGCGACAAAGATTTCGCTGCACCCGCCGACAAACTTGCTGCCTCGTTTCCAAATGCATCAATGGTGATGTTGAAGAACACCGACCATTTCGCAACTACTGAAGCGTTTTCGTTTATTGATGTGCTTCTAGATTTCCTTTCTGCGTGATGTCTTCAGGAGAAATTGGTTCCGACATCAGACAGGCGGCAACGTTGCTACGCGATGGCGGCGTTATTGGAATGCCAACCGAAACTGTGTACGGCTTGGCAGCACTTGCCAGCGATGAAGAAGCCGTTCGACGAGTCTTTGACATAAAGGGTCGGCCATACAACCATCCTTTGATTGTTCATCTCTCACCGACTGAAGACCTCTCGCAATGGGGTCACTTCAATTCGGATGCGACAGCACTCGCCCAAGCCTTTTGGCCTGGCCCATTAACGCTTCTTGTCCCTCGCACTGCACGTGTGTCTGATTGGGTAACGGGAGGTCGCGACACTGTGGCGATTCGAGTGCCAAATCATCCTGTTGCAGAATCTCTACTTGAACTTGTATCGGATGGAGTTGTTGCACCATCAGCAAACCTATTTGGGAAGGTCAGCCCCACTGAAGCGAAACATGTCTTCAATGATCTAGGCAAACTTGTCGATTACATCCTCGATGGTGGATCTAGTGAACACGGTGTCGAATCAACAATCGTGGAATGCATCGACACGCCGACAATTCTTCGTCCCGGATCAATCAGCAAAGACGACATTGAGGCAGTGCTACACATTTCGATGCAAGCCGACACTGGAGAATCTCGTGCCCCAGGGATGCTCACTAGTCACTACGCTCCGAACGCACGAGTTGTATTGGTCGAGACAATTGAGGAACTAAGGAGTCAGATCTCAGAACTCTCCATTTCTGGCACACGCTGTATTTCACTGCATTTCGATTCCGTACAGGAATATGCATTTCGCTTGTATGCGTCGTTGCGCCAAGCAGACGAAACGGGAGTAACTGTAGTGGTCGCTCTTCTGCCACCAGATCAAGGGCTTGGAGTAGCTATTCGTGATCGCCTTCGCAAGGCGTCACATTAGTCGTCGTGCCAGTCAATTGAATTGAGTGTCCCGACCAGCAAGTCCCTCACTTCTTCAACATCTGGTGTTTCTGATGCACGAGTTGATCCGACCGTGAGATGAACGGTTGTAGCACCGGCTTCGGGAACCAATTCGCAGCGACACCACGCTTGTAACGAATGATTTAGATGAGTGTCATGAAGCGAAAACTCGATCATGTATGGCGGGTCATCAACGATGATGGGACCACAATGCGCCGCAACTACTTCAAGGGCATTCCAACAAACGACGGGAAGAACCTCCACCGTGAAACTGGAAACGTCACGGCGAATATGCGAGTCGTACTGCTTCTTTTCTATGACAGGCTCTTGCATGTCGAGAATCGTCTCCAGTGCCTGATTGATGCGAGCCATATTGATTTCACTTCCACCAACATCGGGGTGGTGCGTCTTAGCTAAAACACGCCAAGAACTACGCGCATCTTGATGAGTTGCGGTAGCGGACAAGCCCAGAATTTTCAGGGCCTCGGAGTGTTCCACTGTGGCTATCGCCCTATGAATTTGGGAGGGCGTTTCTCAATAAAGGCGGCGACGCCTTCCTTGAAATCCTTTGTACGAAATAATGGAAGCAACTGCAAAAACACGTGGTGCACATTCTGTTCGAAGGTCTCAGTTTCTGCAGCGCGCATCATTCTCTTAATCGCACGTACAGCCAGAGGTGCGTTTGATGCGATTTCGCCTGCCATCTCACGAACTGAATCCATAAGTTGATCTGCGGGCACCACTGCATTCACAAGTCCAAGTTCTAAACACTCATCAGCCATGAGCGTTCGGCCAGTAAATGCAATCTCGGCAGCTCGCGCATAACCAACAATTCTGGGAAGTAACCAAGTCCCGCCACTTTCAGGAAGGATGCCGCGCTTTGCGAACCCGGGAGCCATCTTGGCAGTGTCTGCAGCTATACGGATGTCGCAACCAAGTGCAATATCGAGTCCGTATCCGGCTGCTCCCCCGTTAAGGGCGCAGATAACGGGCGTATCCAAGTTATGAAGAACTATTGGCGGAGCATCCCGAATATCAAACTCCACCATGTTTGCTTCGGTGTTATCCAAAACACCCAGCGACTCTGTCTTGCCTGCTTGCGAACCCAAATCCAGTCCTGCGCAAAAGGCTCGTCCTGCACCAGTGAGAATGATGACGCGAGCTTCAGGATTGGAATCGGCTTCTAGTAGCCGTTGCGACAATTGAGTCAGCATCTGGCCCGAGATGGTATTCATACGCCCAGGCGCATTCAGCGTGATTGTGGCTATGTGGTCCTCAATCTCTAGGAGAACTTCATCTTCTTTCGTCATACCGACAAAGATAACAAGCATGAATGAATCAACTGCTATTCGCACTCCGGACGCCACAGCCGTACCGCAACCAACACTTGACGGGTCAGTGGGAGACGGTTGCCGTGTGCTCTTGATTCGCCATGGACGCTCAGCAGACATCATTCCGGGAACTCCTGAATCAATTGATCCTCCGTTACACGATGTAGGCAAGAAGCAAGCGGAGGCCGTAGGTAAACGACTGTCGAACGCAACAATTTCTGCCGTGTATTCCAGTCACCTTCTTCGCGCACACGACACTGCGTTTGCAATCGCTGAGCACCACGGTTTACCTGTGCTTATCCACGAAGAACTCGAGGAAGTTCGACTCGGAGACTGGAGCCATGGTGAGTTTCGCAAAAAAGCTGCATCGATGGACCCCGAGTATGTCGAGTGGACCAAAAATGGAACATGGGATGGCATACCCAATGGAGAAGGTGACGCCGCATTTCGTTTACGTGTCGCTTCAAAAATTCGCCAACTTGCGAATCAGCACAAAGGCGAAACGATCGCCGTTGTTTGTCATGGCGGAGTCATTAACGCATTCTTGGCGGACGTACTCGGCACTCAACGTTCGCTATGGATGATGGTGGAGAACACGAGCATCACAACGGTGAAGATGGCAGATGTAATTAGTGTGCTCACGCTTAACGATTGTCATCACTTGTATGACTTGGTGACTGAATCCAGCTAGGAGTGTGATTCCTCGAATAGCACATTACAAATTGCAAGCCAGAATGAAACTGCACCAATAATGTGCGCAGCTACAAGGATGACAGGCACTCCTGTGAAGTATTGCGTGTATCCAATTGCTCCTTGAAAGCAGGCCACAATTAAAAGCGTTTGCACAGCCTCACTAAATCTTTTGTCGTACCACTTCCTTGCCTTCACAGCTAGAAAAACAATGAAAGCGACGGTGAGCATTACCGCTACTCCATGCAATCGTGCGACGCTCGTGAGCGCAAACCCAAACCGTACTGCGTCCTCATCACCAGCGTGCGGGCCAGTAGCCGTCACAACGGTGCCAGTCACAATTGCCAATGCACTGAGTACGGCCAACGGCAACAGCATTGAAGAGCTACCCGATGCCAATCGACGAATATAGATCGTGGGGTTATCAGACATTGACCTGCGATACAAAACAAAAGCATTAGTGATGAGAATGATGGAGACAAGGAAGTGAGCCAAATTGGCAAAAGGGTTTAAACCTGTGAGCACCACGATTCCGCCGATTACTACTTGAGCTAAGACGCCAATGATCAAACCCCACGACAGTTTGACCAAATCAGCACGGCGCGGCTTGCGGAAGTACGAAAGCAGAACAGCTGCAATGACAGATGCGGAAACAACTCCAGTGAAGAGTCGATTCACTTGTTCAATCATTGTGTGACCTGTTGAAACATCGACAAACTTTGTTTCATTGCACCTCGGCCAATCCGAGCATCCCAACCCAGAGCCCGTGAGGCGAACGAGTGCCCCCGTAAACACGATGAGACATACCGAGCCCAACGCAGTTCCCATCACCAGTCGAAAGGACTTCTGAGAGACCGTAGGCATGTCTTCAATCTATGTCCTTCAGGGGTTTACGGTCCCGTTAGTTCCGAAGACCTGAAGGTGGCTACGGTCACAGTCATGATCACCTCGTATGACGACTTCCCCATTCACCAGACATCGGAGCCGATTGCTCATCCGGCATCTGGCGACGCGAACCACTACGACAGATACTTTTTCAACGGTTATTCGCGTGACGGATCCTTGTTCTTTGCAGCCGCAATGGGTCTATACCCAAATCGCCATGTGATGGACGCGTCTTTCAGCGTCATTGTTAAAGGTGAACAAATCAATGTTCATGCTTCAGCAAGAGCGAACAATGATCGAATGCTTTGCACCAAAATTGGCCCGATTGAGATTCAAGTTTTGGAACCAATGCGCAAACATCGAATTCTGGTGGACATGAAGGAACACGGAGTGCGAGCAGACATTACATATTCAGCCACTTCGCTTCCCTACGAAGAGCCACCGTTTCTCGTGCGCTCCGGCAACAGAACAACCATGCAATACACACGTCTTACTCAGTTGGGTCAGTGGTCGGGGTGGATCGAAGTAGATGGCGTGCGAATTGAGGTGGAACCACAGACAGTCGTCGGTTCACGTGACCGCTCCTGGGGAATTCGTGGCATCGGTGAACGAGTTCAACAAGGAGCACCGTTGCAGGCAATCCCACAGTTCTACTGGTTATGGGCACCAGTGTGTTTTGAGAGTTTTGGAACTGTATTCGACGTAAACGAGTATGCCGACGGTCAAAGATGGCATGAATCAGGAGCAATGCTTGTCGGTGACGACACCATCCGACATGCTCACAATATTGACTATAAGTACCACTATGAAGCAGGTACTCGTCGCTCAGAAAAATTCGAAGTCACTTATACATTCTCGAAAGAGACCGTTCACCTTGTGTTCGAACCGATCACTCATTTCCAAATGGTGGGACTTGGGTATCTCAGCGCCGAATGGGGCCATGGAAATTGGAAGGGTGAACTCGAAACAGGTGGGGAACGTTTTCAAGTCCCAGTGGAGACACCCATGGACATGCAACATTTACATACACAAACACTTAGCCATGTCACTTGCACCTTGTCTGATGGAACTCAGCACAAAGGAATTGGAATTCTCGAGACTTTGGTTCTTGGAACCCACACGCCTTCTGGATTCTCCGGCATGACCGACGGCTACACACCGCAGTAACTATCCGTGGTTGATGGACATGCCACCATCGACAACTATTGACGCTCCGTTCAGAAAAGAAGCTGCTGGCAAACAGACACTGAGAGTCATCTGAGCAACTTCTTCCGGATCGCCATACCGACCGATCGGAACTTTTCGGCGCGCATATTTCTCTTTCGACTCTTCAGGAATTGCTGATGTCATTCCCGTAAGAATTGGTCCTGGACAAATCGCATTGACAGTGATGTTGCTACGACCCAACTCGACAGCAAAACTTTTCGTCAAGCCAATCACGGCATGTTTTGATGCGGTGTAGGCGGCAAGTCCACGAGTAGCAACAACAGCTTCGGTCGAAGCAACGTTCACTATGCGTCCGCCATGAGGTGCTTGAAGTAATTGCGGCAATGCAAGCCGAATCAGATGAGCGTGAGCAGAGACATTCACAGCCAACGTTTCATCCCAGTTTGAATTGAACGTTTCGTCATCAGAGTGCACGGATGAGATTCGACTGATTCCAGCATTGTTAACGAGAATGTCGATTCCGCGCATGAACGTAATTGCGGCCAAGATCAACAACTCACGATCAGACTGGTTCGCGACATCTCCGGACAGACAAGCCGCACTATCTGGCCCATACATGGCCTGGATCTCCGCAGTTACTGCCTCTACGCCTTTGCGATCCCAATCTGCGAGAAATACCCGGGCTCCTTCATCGGCGAATAGACGCGCCGTCGCCCGACCCATGCCGCTTCCAGCACCGGTGATCAGAACTCTGGCCCCCAACACGCTTCTCGATAACTGGCTCAGACCCATGGAGACCCCCTGCCTCTAGGCCATGTTCCCATAGAGATTGGGTCATTGAAGCCATTAGAAGCTCCCTCGGGGCCTACATCTCAGCACTTTTAGTGACGGAGTCACCACTGGCACCACTCTAAGTGAACACCTAAACATTTTCTGTGAGAAATTCCTCAAGTTTCCTCCCGACCTGCCGATCCCTTAACCGGATCAACAAGGGAGAAGACAGATGTCTCACAACCGCACACTCACAATCAGCAAAGTCATCATTTCGGGAGCAATCCTCTCAATGGGCCTCGTTGCATTGCCTCAGACAGCACAAGCAGCAACTGTTTCCGCTGCACCAACTGCAAAAACCGCTCCAGGACAACCAAAGTTCGGCGACAAAGGTGCGCACGTTTCGGCCGTGCAGGCCGCGATCATACGTAACGGCTTCACATTGAAGGGTGGCGTCACTGGCGTCTTCGACAAGAACACATTGCGTGCGCTTAAGAGCTTCCAAAAAGTTGTTGGACTTCGTGCATCAGGAGTTGTTGACGCTCCAACCGCAAAAGTTTTGAAAGTATCTGCGGATGCAACCACCACAACAATCGCACCAGTCACAACCACAGTGGCTCCAACCACAACCCTTCCAGCCGTGGTGTACCCACTCACGGTCGACACCCTTCCAGTACGCGGCACTAGAGGCGCTTCTGTTCTTGCTGTCCAGAAGGCACTTGTCATTGCTGGCATCTCTGTAAAGGGTGGCGTTGATGGCATGTTCGGTTCTGGAACCACTTCTTCCCTTGCAGCATTTCAGGGCGCAAAAGGATTGCCAGCCACTGGACTTCTTGATGCATCGACAGCATCGGCTCTCGGTCTCGTAGCACCGGTTGCTGCACCTGCACCTGCGCCAGCACCGACCGTTTCTGCGGCTGCTGCCAACACCTCTGTAATCACCGGCAATCTTCCTGCTCGTGGAGACAAGAGCGACAAAGTCCGTTCATTGCAGCAGGCCCTCATTGCTTCGAATATCGAAGTGAAGGGTGG
>JAPKZX010000043.1 GCA_026393575.1 Actinomycetota bacterium | reverse complement strand
ACCCAACATCACTTGAGCAATCGCATTAAAGAACACCCCGGGGTTTCCATCGGCCAACGCATGTTCTGCTGCTCTGGCAATAACTTCGTTTGTCACATCTGCCGGCACCCGACCAAGTCGCATATCTGTTTTCAACAGATTCAGACCAGTAGCCACATTTGCGTTAATCGTGCACGACAAATGTGAAGCACACCACTTAACAGCAGTCAGTACACCCAATTCACCAGCAGCAATATTTTGGCGTATCTGTTTCACCGGCGACACCGACGGATCTAATGGAGAATCGACAACTGCAGAGTAAAAATCACGTGGGCGCTGCATGACCCATGCCGTCACCGCAGTTGCACCTGTCCCCCATCCAATCACTGAGACTTTCTCTTGACCCAGCGCGCGACGCACCATATCTAGGTCATCGACATTGTCGAGAGTTCCAACATTGTGTTCAGCACCGGTTGGCAACACAGACTCGGCAGAGCCACGTGGTGCCACTGCAACAACATTGAAAGAGTTGATGCGCGGGCCATAAGTAAGCACAGCCGCTTCCGCCATGTCGCGCGCCGAAGCAGTCCACTTTTTGTCTGGCACAAGAATAAGAGTGCGAGCATCATCTGAAACGTTCGACGCGCGGCGATAGAGACCTAACGTGAATTTCTCCGAAGATACAGCCGAATGGTCAACAGGAATTTGAATCTGGCCGCATTCAATGTCTCCACATGGCAACCATGTGATGTCTGAAGCGGGTGCAGATGCAACTGACGAAATTTCTTCACTAGAACATGCAGCGACAGAAGCAACTAATACACACAGAAGCATTCCCAGCACAGAGCGGGAACGACCGCGGCTCAACGTGATGCGGCGCGTACGGAGAAAGTGACTGATTGAGATGACACAATTGTGCCGTCAATTACGACCACTGCGTGCATTTTATTGATTTTGCCTTTAGCAGAACTGACGACAAACTTGGATTTGGCAGCCTTGCTCACCAGTTTCCCGTTTCGATACAGAGCAACAACGGCACCACGAGGTGCAGACACTGTTACTTGGAACTTTTGACCAACACGCTTCACCTTGGTGATTGCCACTGTGGCGCGTGATACCGCTGGAGCAGCAACTGGAACTCGTGGTGATGCGCTCGGGGGCGTACCAACAGCTGGCGCACTTGGAGTACCTACCACTGGCGGAGTCGGATCAGGATCATTGCCGTAATCAATAGTCGAAGATTCTTCCTCGTCAGTATCCGTTGCACGACCAATTACTGGATCTTGAACTTCAATTGCCGCACCGGAAGCTGCGGAACTCACGCGCTGGTACAGCAACGCATTCACTGTTGCAGAGTCAACACCGGTGACGACACCCACGGTTGCATCGACACTGAGTTGTGCACCCACTTGAGCCGGCGTGAGAGAACGTGCATTACCCAAGATGAGCGCTGCTACACCGGCAACGTGTGGCGAAGCCATAGATGTTCCCGACATAAGTGCAGTTGCGGTATTGCCAGAAATTGAGGCAGACGTAATGGAACTTCCTGGTGCAAAAATATCTACACATGCACCAACATTTGAGTAATAGGCGCGCGAATCATTATTTGAAGTTGCACCGACAGTGATTGCGACTGGTGCACTTGCTGGCGACTTAGTGCACGCATCGGTTGATTCATTACCAGAAGCAACAACCATGGTGATGCCGTCGGCCACTGCGCGTGTCACTGCGTCGTTAATTGCGAGGTCGTAACTTCCACCAAGGCTCATGTTTGCTACCGCAGGTACACCAGCAACATGGTGGTTGATCATCCAATTGATGCCTGCAACAACACCGGCCGTAGAACCACTGCCATAACAATCCAAAACTCGCACTGGAACAATGTTTGCGTCTACTGCGAATCCATAATTTGCGCCCGCAACAGTTCCAGCTACATGTGTTCCGTGACCATGACAATCAGAAGAACCACGACCATCGCTGATTGCTGAATACCCCGTAGCCACTCGGCCCGTGAATTCGCTATGGGCTGCATACACACCAGTGTCGATGACATACGTAGAAACTCCGGCACCGGCTCCTGCACGCGTAATAAGACCATCAAGCGGCAGTGCACGTTGGTCGGCGCGATCTAAGCCCCATGATTGTGCGGCTACTGCTGGAATGCCAACACCGACAGGAGTGACTTCGTTTGATACCGCTGATACTGGGCTTGTGCCAACTGCGTTTGTCGCCGTAACGGTGAACGTGTAAACAACACCATTAGTGAGGCCGGTAACAACACATGCATTCGTGGTTGTAGTGCACGAGAATGCACCAGGCGAAGAGACTGCTCTGTACGAAGTAATGGCAGAGCCACCATCTGACGATGGAATGCTCCACCGCACAGCAACACGAGTATCACCGGTAGTCGCGGTGACGTTCAGTGGCTCGGTTGGCGCTGTGGCTGTAGCGCGAGGCGTCACAGTGACAGTTGCAGATGCAGGGCTTGTTCCGTATGAGTTCACCGACTTGATACGCACTGACACGGGCACATCAGGAGTCATGTTGGTGAGAGACGCAGTAGTTGCTGTGCTGACACCGTCATTCCAGACCGACCATGTTGATGACGAGTTCACATTGTATTCAACGATGTAATCCGAAATAGTTGC
>JAPKZX010000075.1 GCA_026393575.1 Actinomycetota bacterium | reverse complement strand
CTCGAGGGACTAGATCCCGTTCGTAAACGTCCCGGTATGTACATCGGCTCCACCGGTCTTGCTGGTTTGCATCACCTCATTTGGGAAGTTGTCGACAACTCCATCGACGAAGCAATGGCCGGGTTCTGTACTCGCGTTGGCATCACTCTTCTTGAAGATGGTGGCTGCCAAGTCGACGACAACGGACGTGGAATTCCAGTCGATCCGTACCCATCTGGTCCCCACAAGGGCAAAAGCGCGGCCGAAGTCGTACTTACCGTCCTTCACGCCGGTGGCAAGTTCGGTGGCGAGGGCTACAAAGTCTCTGGTGGTCTGCACGGTGTAGGTGTCAGCGTTGTCAACGCATTGTCTCGTCGCGTCATTCTCGAAATCGATCGCGACGGAGATCGTTGGGGCATGGAGTTTGTTGATGGTGGCAAACCAAAGGGCAAGCTTGCAAAAACTGGCAGCACTCCAGCACGTGGCCGCAAGACTGGAACCACAGTTACTTTTTGGCCAGACGAAACCATTTTCGCTTCAGAAGGAACTGAGTTTGTTGCGCGCACTGTTATGGAGCGCTTGCAGACAATGGCATTCCTTAACAAAGGTCTCGAAGTTGTCTTCACCGACGAACGCCCAGGCAAAGAACAGACCGTCACCTTCCAATACAAAGGTGGCGTTGTCGACTTCGTGAAGCATCTCAATGCCACGAAGGAACCTTTGTTCAGCAAGGTTGCTTCACTTGAAGATGAAGACGAAGAAGAGGGCATGCAACTCGACATCGCGATTCAGTGGAACACCGGGTACTACGAAGGTATTCACGGGTACGCCAACGGTATTTCCACTACCGAAGGCGGCATGCACGTTGAAGGCTTCAAAACAGCACTCACATCAGTCCTCAATAAGTACGCGCGCGACAAGAACATCCTTAAGGAAAAAGAAGACAATCTCCTGGGTGAAGATATTCGCGAAGGCATCACGGCCATCATCGCGGTGAAGCTTCGCGAGCCACAGTTCGAAGGCCAGACCAAAGCCAAGTTGGGCAACGTGCCTATGCGTTCGTTCGTACAAAAGAGCACCAACAAGTATTTGGCCGAGTGGCTGGAAGAAAACCCTGCCGAAGCAAACAAGGTTGTGAAAAAAGCAACTGCTGCTGCGCAGGCGCGTCTTGCAGCAAAGAACGCACGTAACGCAGTTCGTCGTAAGACGTCATTGTCTGGTGCCGGTATGCCCGACAAGTTGAAGGACTGTTCCAGTGGCAAGCCTGAAGAGAGCGAGTTGTTCATCGTGGAAGGTGACTCTGCAGGCGGTACTGCAGTAGACGCACGCGATCCACGCACACAAGCAATTCTTCCTATTCGCGGAAAGATCCTTAACGTTGAGCGTGCACGTCTCGACAAAATGTTGAAGAACAACGAAATTCAAGCTCTCATCACAGCCATCGGTGGCGGAGTGGGCGACGAGTTCGATGCAACAAAGGCTCGCTACCACAAGATCATCGCATTGGCAGACGCCGATGTCGACGGAAGCCACATTCGTACGTTGTTGCTCACCTTCTTCTATAGGCAGATGCGCCCAATGGTGGAAGCAGGGTTTGTGTACATCGCACAACCGCCGTTGTACTCCACTGAAGTCGGCAAAGAAAAGATTTATCTGAAAGACGATCAAGCAAAGAATCGTTTCTTGGCAGAAAAGCCAAACCACAAAAAAGAATTCCAACGCTTGAAGGGCTTGGGTGAAATGGACTGGCAAGAACTCAAGAGCACCACCATGGACAGCGCCACTCGCACCTTGTTGCAAGTCACTGTTGAAGAAGCAGCAATCGCCGACGAAGTGATGAGCGTGCTCATGGGTGACGACGTAGAGAGCCGCAAGAAATTCATCACTACCAACGCCCGCGATGTTCGCAACCTCGACTTCTGATCACAGGAATTACACATGACCGACGTCAACACACCAGCACCAATTGATCCCATCCAGCCCGTTCCTTTGCAGGACGAAATGGAGCGGTCGTTCCTCGATTACGCAATGTCCGTCATCATGTCGCGCGCATTGCCCGACGTTCGCGACGGTTTAAAGCCAGTTCACCGTCGCATCATCTGGGACATGGAACAACAAGGTTTCCGTCCCGACCGTCCGTTCGTGAAATGTGCTCGCGTTACCGGTGACACCATGGCTCGTTATCACCCACACGGTGACGGTGCCATTTACGACGCGCTCGTTCGTATGGCTCAGCCCTTCTCGTTGCGTCACCCACTCATCGACTTCCACGGAAACTACGGCTCCCCAGACTTCGGACCTGCTGCTGCTCGTTACACCGAAGCTCGTCTGCATTCATTAGCAATGCGTTTGCTCGACGGCATCGACGAAAACACCGTCGACATGATTCCGAACTATGACGGCACAGCAGAACAACCAAGCGTGTTGCCTGCTCGTTTCCCGAACTTGTTGGTCAATGGCAGCCAAGGCATTGCCGTTGGTATGGCTACATCAATTCCGCCGCACAACTTGGGCGAAGTAATCGATGCAACTGTGCACCTCATCGATAATCCCGGCGCAACACCAGACGATCTCATGAACTTCGTGAAGGGCCCAGACTTCCCATCGGGCGGCTCCATTCTTGGTCGCGCGGGCATCATCGATGCATATCGCACTGGTCGCGGAAGCATTAAGACACGCGCAAAAGTTTCTATTGAAGAAGGCCGAAAGGGCCGTATGGAAATTCGTTGCACCGAACTTCCTTACCAAACAAGTTGTTCTTCTATCGCTGCTCGTATTCAAGAACTCGTTGACGGCGGAGACCTTGAAGGCATCTCCGATGTGAATGACAACTCATCTGGTGGCAAGACAAGCCTCATCATTGAGTTGAAGCGTGAAGCAAATGCAAACGTTGTTCTCAACAACTTGTTCAAGATGACATCGCTGCAGTCGAGCTTCCCCGTGAACATGGTTGCTCTTGTCGATGGAGTTCCTCGCACAATCAACTTGGCTGATGCGCTGAAGGGTTACGTTGCGCACCAAATTGAAGTTGTCACACGACGCACGCAATTCCGTCTCGACAAAGCAAAAGATCGTGGCCACATTCTCGAAGGTCGCCTCAAGGCCCTCAATGTCATCGACAAGATCATCAAACTTATTCGCGAGAGCGATGATCCGACAGCAGCAAAAGATGCGTTGATGAAGAAGCCATACGAATTCTCAGAGCGTCAAGCAATTGACATTTTGGATATGCAGTTGCGCCAACTCACACGTCTTTCTCGTATCGACCTTGAAAAAGAACTTGCCGACGTGCAAGAACGCATCAAGGAATACGAATCAATCTTGGCTTCAGATGCAAAGCTTCGTGGAGTTATCAAAGATGAACTCGCAAGCGTGAAGAAAGATTTCGCAACGCCACGCGTTTGCCAAATTGCTCACGACGTTGGCGAAATGGCACTTGAAGACTTGGTCGACGACAAAGAACTCGTCATCGTTATGACACAAGCGCAGTACGTGAAGTCTGTATCAGCCGATCAGTTCCGTGCACAAGCACGTGGTGGTCGTGGCGTAAAGGGTGCAGCACTGAAGGAAGACGACATCGTTCGTCGCGTTATCTTCACCACAGCACACGCACACTTGCTGTTCTTCTCGAACCGTGGTCGCGTGTACAAGGTTCGCGCAGCAGACATTCCCGAGCGTGAACGAACTGCAAGAGGCGTTCCTATTGTGAACTTGTTGCCGTTGCAAGCAGGCGAAACCATTCAAGCGATTATTGATACGCGTGAATTCCCCGGCGAGCGGTTCTTGTTCTTCATCACAAAGAGCGGTCAAGTCAAGAAGACTGCGTTCGATGCATACAACTCCAGCCGTCGCGATGGTCTCATTGCTCTCAACCTCAAGGGTGAAGACGAACTGGTCCGTGTTATCGAAACATCTGGTGACGACGACATCTTCATTGTCAGTCGAAGCGGCCAAGTTATTCGATTCTCCGAAAACGAAGTGCGTCCAATGGGCCGTACTGCCGCGGGTGTTCGAGGCATGAGGTTGAAGGCAGGCGACGAAGTTGTGTCTGCAGATCCAGGTCGTGGTGACGATGCATTGCTCATCGTTTCCTCTGCTGGTTATGCAAAGCGCACTCAGATTGTTCACTTCCCACGCAAGGGTCGCGGAACCCAAGGAGTCATCGGCGTAAAGATCAATGAGAAGAAGGGCAAAGTTGTTGCCGCTTTCATGGTTGGTCTTGAAGATGAGATTGTGGCTATTGCTTCTAATGGCGTCACCATTCGTACCGAGGTCAAGCAGATCTCTAGTCAGGGTCGCGCCGCTACCGGCGTGAAACTGATGAACGTTGATGATGGCGCAGTTGTTGCTTCAGTCGCACCGATTCTTTCCACCGACGAAGAGTGAGCCTTCGCGCGCAAGCGTGACAATGATGTCCATGTTGTGGTGCGCATGCACTGCTACATGTGTATTTCTGATTGTCACTGTTGCTGCTCAATACATGCGCATCTCACGAGCACACACCAATGCCGATGCAATCGCATTGGCGTATGTGCTTGGCGGATCATCTAGCGCACAAACTCTCGCCACCATCACTGGTGCCCGTATCGAGTCGGCGAATGAAGATAATGGGGGAGTCATCACCGTGGTTGTCCAGTCCGCAGGCGTGCGGATTCAGGCGCAGGCATCTCGTTGACCATCTTGGGTGTCGCGTAGTCAATACACTCAGAGTGTGAGTACAAGCGCACCAACCCCCACATCACGGCGTCGTGTGCGCAAGGTGTCACGAGTCTTGCGAGACATCGATGCGTGGAGCGTCTTCAAGGTGGGCCTTGTGTTTCATGCCGCGTTGTACTTGGTTCTCATGATCACAGGCGTGTTGCTTTGGAATGTTGGCTCAGCCACCGGCACGATCAACAACCTCGAGCAGTTCATGGCCTCCTTCGGCTGGGACTCTTTTGCCTTCAAGGGTGGGGAGCTGTTCCGAGGCTTTGCAGTCTTTGGCCTCTTTGGCATTGTGCTGGGAACAGGCATCTGGGTGCTTGGGGCCGTGGTTTTCAACCTCATCACCGAATTGGTGGGGGGTATCCGGGTCACCGTCCTGGAAGAAGAAGTGGTGGCTCGCACGGTTGAGCCTGACCATATCCAGGCTTAGGGCTACAAAAATTTCCCCATGGTGATTGCAATAGGGAACCTCATGCGCTAGTCTGATGTTGTGAACACCTGCTATATTGTTTATGAAACAGATTATTAAAGTGTTCACACTAAATATTCAGAAATATCTAAGGAAATAACCATGAAATCGGCAAAAGCCTCTCTCGTCATTAAAAATCGCAGCTTCGGGGTCATTGACATCGAAAATCTCGTCGGCGGGTCTGACAATGTCAACCCCCGTATTTGCAAGGCACTTCAAAAATGCCTCGACAACCTCTTCGGCAATCTGCCCATCATGTGGGTCGCAGCCACGGGCCCCAATGCCGTCCGCAATCATCATCTCTTAGCATTCGATTTCCCCGGGGTGAGGTTGCTCCGCCGTGCAGGAGTCGACGGAGCAGATGAATGCCTTGCCGAGGTATTGACGGAGGAACCCGCCTCACGTCGATCCACACAAATCATCATTGTTGGAGGTGACAGAAGAATGATCCCCTGTGCGCGCGACCTCAAAACAAACGGGTGTCGAATAGTCATCGTTGGGCGACGTGGATCTATCGCACGCGGTCTCTTAGAGATCGCAGATGAAGTGCACTACTTCAGCCCATATGCACAAATCAACAATTCACACCTTGAAGGAGGAATCTAAAATGACCATCCGCGAAAACAGTGAAGGCATGAACATAACGACCCTTGCGAAAACATTGAGCATTGGCAAGACGACTCTCATTAACTGGCGCTCAAGATATGAGAACTTTCCGGAAGGATTTTCAGACGAGAGTCAACATGAGTTGTTGTACTTGCTTGATGACGTAGAGAAGTTCATGGAAGAACGCGGGCTCACTGGCCGAAGGAGCACGAAGGCTCCCGACGTTTTGCCATTGGATTATGCATTCGCAACTTTGTGTCCGACTTTGTCAACAGAATGGCGCCTCGTAGTCCTCTTGTCTGCATCTTCACAAGCATTCTCGATATCTGAAACTGTTACCGCGAGACATGTGATTGATGCAATTGCCAATGCACACGCCGCAATACAGGGAGAAAAATCTCGGTTACCAATTGAAGAGATGCGCCAAGAGATTGACGGTTGGTTGGATCAATCTGGAAGAAATGACATCTATCTCCAAGTCAGTCATCAAAATGTGGTGACATGGGTGCGTAGGTACATGCGATCAACGAATAGAAATGGAATGGTCTTTGGATCTCCGTCCTTGGGTTCACTGATTCAATATTTAGCTGGGCCTGATTCACATATTGTCGACATGACTCCATCTTCGGGATTTCTCGCTGATGCATTCGGTTCGGCAAGTTCATCCTTGACCATCTTTACTCCAACGATTGAAGCTGGACTGATCGGATACTTCTGTGCAGATGTGCCAAGCACTGCTGTTGTCGTAGGGGATTGGTTATCGGGACAATTTGTGCCGCCAAGAAGGCAGGGTGGAACGATTGTTATAGGCGCAACGCCAACAACGTTTACCGACACACAGTCACGAAGCATTCCGAATTCTGATGATGGACGACGTTTGCCAGGGTGCCAAAAAACGCGTGATGCAATCGATTTGTACGTGCAGTGTCTCGTTGCGGCAACCCCAGAAGATGGCAGAGCCTTCATCGTGGTCCCAGCAAAATGGTGCTCGGCACCGCAACATAAAGCAGTTCGTGAAGCTCTTGTGCGTGGAAATTTGATTGACTGCGTGATCGAATTGCCTACAAGTCTGGGGTATGGCAATGCTGCTTCCACCCTGATCGTGATTGACAAACAGAGAGAACTCGGAGAATCAATCAAATTTGTTACGAGCTCTGAAGCCGTTGGTTATCTTTCCGGACCAAGAATGCGTGATTTGTCGAACGACGATTGTGCCTATATTGCTGATTTTGTTAGTTCAGATGGTCATGCGCATGTTGGAGAGTTTGAAGACACTCCAGTAACAGTTGCTTTGTCAAGAATCATTCAAAATAACTCTGCCCTTCAGCGCTCTGCGTATCTTTTGCGCAACACAATAAGCCTGGATTTCGCACCTCGGACTTTCCAAGAACTAGTTGGCCACTTTGGTGCGGGGATGATTGATTTCACTAATCACTTAGAAACTTGCAGAGAACTTTCGATGCTGCTCAATAAAGAAGTATTAGGCACAGATGCTCCAATGTCTGTTCAACTAATTTCGCTGTCTCAATTGAATTCGCCGATCACTGTGAGTTTTGTGAGCCGTAAGCAATCAGAAGATTGGAACAATTCGTATTTCACTGAAGACGATGTAGTTCTGAATTTGCTTGGCCATGAAGCCGGTCACTGCGTTCGTGCATCCGAGATTGAAGGAACAGATTGGGTGAGAGTGGCCCGGCTGCGCGTTACGAATAACAACATCGTGCTGCCCGAATATCTGGAGATGTGGGCGCGTTTCAACCGAACTGAGTTAATGAGATTGGTACCCAAACGCACAAGGGCCATATTGTCTCGAGACGATGTAATGAGCCTTCACATTCCATGCCCTGATATGAATTCTCAGCGGCGAGCCATTGCTCTTGCTAATGAGCTTATGAAATTGTCTGACGTGGTTCTTTCTCTAAACGAAGCCGTTCAATCCTTGGAATCAGCCCTTGCTGAGGTGGTAATTCCGCCTAGGAAGCCGGAATAATCGGTGTGGCAGGCCCTTTCAGTCGCCGATAGGCTTGGCTTCCCGTAGAGGGGCTATAGCTCAGTCGGTTAGAGCGCATCCCTGATAAGGATGAGGTCGCAAGTTCGATTCTTGCTAGCCCCACCATCTGTCCCACTCTGAGCCAGAGTCAGGAAAAGGAGACCCAGTGAAATTCATCCGCCAGGCCATCCTTGCTATTTCCTTGGGTGGCATCATTGCCGCCGTATTGCGCACCAGGGGTAAAAGCCCCGATGCCCCTTCACAGGGCGGGTGGCGCGAGGTCACTCCGCAGAGATAACTGTTGTGACCGCCTCAGGTGACTTCAACATTGGCATCGTGGGCTCTGGCGTTGTCGGGTCCCGTGTAGCACTGCATCTTCAGTCGTTGGGCATTCGTCCACGCACCACGTCATTTCAACACGCATCAGAACTCTTTGATTGTTCTGTTGTCGTTCTCGCGCACGGTGCGCCTCACGCAACGCTTGTGTCAGCTTTCATCGCTCAAGGCGTTTCTGTAGTTTCGGCTAGTGACAACTTGCAAGACGTCATGTCCATTCTCGACGCGCACGATCGCGCAGTTGCGCGCGGAGTGTCCGTGATTGCAGGAGCCGCTTGTTCGCCGGGCATGACTGGCTTGTTAGTGCATCACGTGAAACGAGCATTCGAATCAATCGATGAAGTACACGTTGCGGTGCACGGTACGGGTGGCCCGGCTTGCGCACGCCAACACCATGATTCATTAGCCGGAGTTTCCATTGGCTGGCACGACGGCGAATGGTTGCAACGCCCCGCTGGCAGTGGCCGCGAACTGTGCTGGTTCCCAGACCCCATTGGTGCACGTGACTGTTACAGATATGGCAGCCCCGAACCGTTGTTGCTGCAACGTGCAGAGATCACGCTGCAACGCATTACATCGCGAGTATCTGCCACAAGGCGAGACCGCCTCACCGCGCGTTTGCCAATGCTTGCGCCACCACACCCTGAAGGCGGCATTGGCGGATTACGCGTCGAAGTGCGTGGCGTACGCAACGGAAACAGACACGTGGAAATTGTTGGTGTTGCTGAACGACTCGCGTCGGTGGCTGGCGCAGTTGCGTCTAACACTGCGCTTGCAATTCATAACGGCACAGTGCCACCAGGTGTACACAATCTTGGGCAAGAGAATCTTCCGAACGACACAATTCTTGACGGCGTGCTTGCAACAGGAACCACGTTGCATCAATTCGTAGGGAACTAACAGTGGCGGCATCAATCCTTGGTGTGATTGAAGGCTTTTACGGTCAGCCGTATTCACATGAGGTGCGATTACACATCATCGATCGCATGGGTGATTGGGGCTGGAATACCTATGTATGGGCCGCAAAATTAGAACCTCGTCATCGCGAACAATGGAATGAACCGTTCACGGATGAAGAACTTATGCAGTTTGCAGAGTTATCACAGCGACACGAAGGCGTGAATTTCATTATCGGTCTCACGCCTGGCTCTGGCGCCACAAACGAACAAGTAGTTACGAAACTGCGACCAGCAATTGAAGCTGGTGCAACTGCAGTGGTGTTGTGCTTCGATGACCTGCCTGTATTGAACGCGGCAGCAGAGCATCAACGCATTGCACATGCAGTACGTGATGCATTGCACGTTGCAGTGTGGATTACACCAACGCATTACGCAGGCCTCACGTCTTCTCCATACCTCGAAGCGTTATGCACTGGTCTTGGCGACGACATTGAAGTGATGTGGACTGGAAACTACGTGGTGAATGACACCATCTCTGTGGAAGATGCGATTGCACGCCGAGGTGTCACTGGTGGTCGTGCACCTTTGGTATGGGACAACGCACCAGTGAACGACGCATTGATGCACGCGCATATGCATCTTGGGCCACTGCAAGGTCGCGAACATGGATTACAAAACATTTGCAGCGGTTTCTTGTGGAACCCCATGGTGGAGCCATTTGCTTCACTACCAATGTTGGAGTCAGCTGCGGCATGGTGGCGTGGCGAAGACGCAATGACAGCGTGGAATACAGCAGTTGATCGCGACGGTTGGCGGTTGCTCGCTGAAGCAACGGCGTATCGGGGAGATTTGCATTGGCCCGGCGAATCTCCAACTCGTGAATGGTGGGAAGCAGTTCGCGACATGCCAGACATGAAAGACGAAGTAATGCCATGGGTGCAGGCGGCTCGTTCTGGTGCGCGCGTGGCTCTTGCTGCACACGCAATCTTGGATGCAGATGTATCGAAATTGCCGCAGGAAGACCTCGGCCGTTTGATGCGTCCGTTAATGGAATGGCAGACGCACCGCATTGCGCCGGCATTTACATTTGCTCGCGGACCACGTCAGCGTCCGCTTGCTACTCAAAATGATCAAGGCAAGTTCGTCCTTCGCCCAGGCACCATTGCTGATTCGGAGTCTTTGGTAGACACCGTGGTGCATAGGGCGTTAGTCCACATCAATAGCTGATTCTCACTCATTCTCGATAGCGTCGAGACCATGGCATCGCATCAGCACTCAGACCCCGTTGCTGCGGCCGACATTGCACACCACGTCGCTACCAAGCTGGGCGAAATTGGCCAGAGGTTTACGCCAGGGCGACGCGACATTGTGAGTGCTCTCGCTGCCGCACAGCGACCATTATCTATTCCGGAAATTCTTGATCAGGCAACGGGCTTGGCACAGTCATCTGCGTATCGCAATCTCACAGTGTTAGAAAACGCGGGGGTAGTAGTGCGAGTCATCACCACAGACGAATGGGCTCGCTACGAGTTGAGCGAAGATCTCACTGGCCACCACCATCACATGGTGTGCAGTGTGTGTGGTTCTGTTGACGATGTTCGCATTTCAGATTCAATCGAACATGAGTTAGACGCCGCTTTGGAAAAAGTTGCGCAAAAAGTCGGATTCAAAATGGCGCATCATCGCCTTGACGTTGTAGGAGTATGTAAGACATGTCAGTAAAAATCGGAAGCACTATCGATGTGCCACCATTGCTCCCCGGACGAATAGTTTCTCTTCCCGGCCGGGGCGAAATATTTGTGAGATACCACCAGCACGAAGACCCCAATGCTCCAACAGTGCTGTTGCTGCACGGTTGGACTGCGTCGTCCGACGTCAACTTCTTCACCGCGTACGAAACATTGTCTAGTGCGTATTCAATTATTGGTGTTGATCATCGTGGTCACGGCCGTGGTCTACGTCCGAATCGGCCTTTCTCTTTAGAAGACTGTGCTGATGACGCAGCCGCAGTAGTGCGATCACTTGGCGTGAAGTCGGTTGTTGCAGTGGGCTATTCAATGGGTGGCCCCATCACGCTGTTGCTGTGGCAACGACACCGCGACCTAGTGAAGGGAATGGTGTTGCAGGCCACATCTCTTGAATGGAGTGGTACTCGTAGAGAACGGTCCGGATGGAAATTCATCATTCCTATGTCGCGTCTCTTCAGCCGACCACGCTTGATGCGTTGGGGCATTAAGCGCATCATTCCTCGCGGTCACGAAATGGCTCGCTATGTTCCATGGCTCATGGGAGAAATGCGACGCAATGACGCATGGATGATTGCTGAAGCAGGAATGGCGATTTCAAAATTCGACGCACGTGGTTTTGCTCACACTGTGGATGTACCTGCTGGTTTTGTTCTCACCACGAAAGATCGTTCGGTACCACCAGAAAAGCAAGCAGCCTTGGCTGAAGCATTACGAGCAACAGTGGTTGAATTCCACGCTGATCACATGGGCACGTTGCAACAGCCTCGTGAATATGCAGCAGCTATGCGTGAATCAGTTGATGCTGTTATTCAGCAGATTCGCTAGGACCAAGTTTTTCAATCGCATCGGTGATGCGCTCTAACTGTTCCTTCAGGTCTTCCATGGTGACAACGTCTGCCAAGGCAAGACGCACACCGGCAAGTTCGCGAGCAAGGTATTCAGTATCGGCCTGTGTGCGCGCAGCAACGGCACGGTCGCGGTCGAGTTGTTCGTTGTCACGATCCTCTTGACGATTTTGGGCAAGCAAAATCAGCGGCGCAGCGTATGAAGCCTGCAACGACAAGATGAGGGTAAGGAAAATGAATGGGTAACCGTCGAACTGCAGTTGCTGGACGAAGTTCACCACCACCCATGCACATACAAAGATGGTTTGAAGAACGAGGTATCTACCCGTTCCTAAGAAACGAGCGATTGTTTCACTGAACTGACCGAATGCATCGGGGTCGTAGTGAATACCTACACGGCGCCGCTGACGTGGCGTAGAGAGATCGTTGCGGCGCTTCATGATGTTGCCGCCTGACGTCGTCGTTGTCTCCAGTCGGCTGGCAACATGCGGTCGAGAACGTCGTCCACGGTGATTGCGCCCAACAGATGACCTGCGTCGTCACACACACCTACTGCAAGCAAGTTGTATGAGGCCAAGAACTCTGCAACTTCACGGTCTGGCAAGTCGGCAGCAACAGTTGGTTCCTTCACAACACACTGACCAAGTTCTGTGCTTGGTGGTTCGCGCAGCAAACGTTGCAAGTGAACAACGCCAAGGTATGTACCTGTTGGTGCTTTAAATGGTGGTTGAGTGACAAACACTTGTGCAGCAATAGAGACCAACCACTCGGGGTCGCGTACTTGCGCTAATGCTTCAGCAACTGTTGCGTTTGCACCCATCACAATGATTTCGGGCGTCATCAATGCACCGGCAGTACCCGGTGCGTATGACAACAACGAACGCACAACATCGGCGTCCTCGTCATCCATTGCATCAAGCACGGTGGAGCGTTGTTGCGCCGGCATTTCTGCAAGCAAGTCGGCAAGGTCGTCGAATTCCATTTCCTCCAACACGTCAATGACACGGTCGAGATCGAGGTTGGCAATCAGTGCAAGCTGTTCACTCTCGGGAAGTTCTTCTAACAAGTCAGCAAGACGATCGTCTTCCATTTCAATGGCCAACAATTGACGCTGAGCATGTGGCAAGGCGCGCACAACTGCGGCCACGTCGCTTGGGTGCATGTCGCGAAGTCGCGCAGCTTCGGCGGCCATTTCGGTGGTAGCGGCAAACAAGCCACTCACGTCGTTCCATTCCACAAGGCGGTATGTGGCACGGCGGCCAAGGACCCCACGGCGAGTGAGGCGCACTTTGGCCACTTCCCAGCCAGCCTCACGGGAGGTGAGGGTGGGGCGCAGAGCCACGTCGCTGACGGTCTCGCCAGCCACCCGAGAATCGATGATTGCGGCTCCCAGCAGGTGTTCGCCGTCGCGGGGCTTGAAAGGGTTCAGGTCCACGTCCCAGCTGCGTAGGCGGGCGCCCTCGGTGTCCAGACTCGAGACCCTGTTGGCGTTCACAAAGATGCGTCGGCGCTGGCTGGTGGCCACAAAACCCGTAACCCGTGGGGCTTCGCCGCTACGGCCAGGAACCACCACAATGTCGTCGATACGGCCAATAGCCGCTCCACCTGCGTCGAGGAGCGGAAGGCGCATGATTCGAAATGCATAGATGAGCTCGCCAGCCATAGCCATAAGGGTACCCCTGCCCGCCCCCGAGAAGGGGATGAGTTAGAGCCGCTGCGGCTGTCACCCGATAACCTGACATTTCCAAAACACGGGGACGTAGCTCAATTGGTAGAGCGCCTGCTTTGCAAGCAGGAGGTCGTGGGTTCGATTCCCATCGTCTCCACCACTTTTCTCGCCGTTACCCTTCATCATCTGTGAATCTCTCGGCCGTACTTCGAATCTCTTGCCCAGACAAGCCTGGCATCGTCGCTGCAGTCGCCACGTGGGTCGCAGCAGTGGGCGGAAACATTGTTCACGCAGAACAACACACTGATATTGCCGACGCAATGTTCTTTCAACGTGTGGAATTCACACACACAGGTGTGGATTCTGTTGATGCGCTCTCTGCGGGGTTTGCACCACTCGCAGCACATTGGGAAATGGCGTTCACACTTGATGCTTTGCCGTGGAAACCACGAACAGCAATTCTGTGCTCAAAACAATTGCATTGCGCAGCGGACTTACTGTCGCGCACAACATACGGAGATCTCGGTCTAGACATTGTCGCGCTGATTTCTAATCACGATGCTGCTGCTCCGCTTGCAACATCATTTGCATTGCCGTTTCATCATGTTGCGGTTGGCGACAAAGCAGATGCGCGGGCAACTCAAGAATCTCAGATTGGCGAGCTATTACAATCCCTTGATCTTGATTTAGTGATTCTTGCGCGCTACATGCTGGTTCTGCCATCGGAAATCGTTGCACCGTGGACTGGGCGCATGATCAACATCCATCATTCATTTTTGCCAGCATTTATTGGTGCTAACCCGTATCGGCAGGCGCATGATCGCGGAGTCAAAGTGATTGGCGCAACAGCACATTACGTAAGCGATGTTTTAGATGAAGGCCCCATCGTTGCTCAAGACGTGGCACACATTTCACATCGCGACGATGTAGCGGAACTAACACGACAAGGTCGTGACCTTGAAACTGTTGTTCTGGCTCGTGCCGTACGGGCGCATGTGGAACACCGCGTGTTGACATTCGGCAACCGCACCGTTGTCTTTGGCTAAGACGCTTACTGCGGTGGCAGTAATGACACCAGCATGCGTGTCAATAATGTGCGCCACGCTTCTTCACTTGGAAGATACTCGCCGTACACGTTTGCAAGCGCAGTGCCCAGTGGAATTACTTCCAACATGAACGCCAAAGCATTCTCATCTACCACCGGATCTACAAGTCCATCTTTTTTCGCTTGTCGAACTGTGGCAATGATTTCAGTAGTTAATCGACTCTCGGCATCCGTCAGGCGTTGCCCGAGTTCGGGGTTGTGACGCATCGCAACCAAAGCCTCCATGCGATCAAGGCGGAATTCATTGCGCTCTGCACTACGAGGATTAGAAAAATCATCAACAAGAATTTTCAACACCGCATCAAGATCTGCTGTCGCGCTCACGATGTTTGCCAACATCTCAACATCGCCTTCAATGTGAGCTAGGAACTGGGACTCACGCACTGCTGCAACCAGCGCATCACGGTCTTTGTAATAGTGGTACAACAGGCCAACAGCTACACCGCATCGCTCGGCGAGTTCGGTAACGCGAAATGCTGCTTCACCGTTCTCTTCAAGCATCTTTCTTGCTTCAGCAAGAATCATGTCTGCGGTCTCTTTGCCGGTGCTCACGGCTTCCACGATACGAGCATCACAGCCATCTCGCTAAATGAAGTCGCTAGTTCGTATCCTTGTGCTGTGGAGAAAGTTGTCATAGTCGGCGCGTCGTTGGCCGGAGTCCGTGCCGCCGAGACTTTGCGTTCTAGTGGCTTTACGGGTTCCATCACTGTCGTTGGCGCCGAGCGTCAGATGCCATATGACCGTCCACCACTTTCGAAGAAATTTCTTGTTGGTGAATGGGAAGCAGATCGCATTGCATTACGCAAACCAGAAGACCTCGCAACACTCAATATCGAATGGAAACTCGGTGCAGCTGCAAATGCACTAGATGTTGAAAAGCAAATCATTTCGCTCGAAGATGGATCTATTGTCCAATACGACGGACTCATCATTACAACTGGTGGAGTTGCACGATTGCTTCCGCATCAACCACCACTTGCAGGCATTCACACCTTGCGCACAATTGACGATGCCATTGCATTGCGTGACGAAATTCAAACAGACATCCGTGTTGTAGTGATTGGTGCAGGCTTCATTGGCTTAGAAGCAGCAGCAACAGCTGTGCAACGTGGCGCAC
>JAPKZX010000072.1 GCA_026393575.1 Actinomycetota bacterium | reverse complement strand
ACACCACTAAGGCTGTAACAAAAGGATTCGCAATCGGATCTGCTGTAATTGCTGCAGTTGCATTGTTTGCTTCATTCATTGAAACCGCTGGTGCAGAACTCTTGATCAAGGCTGAGAACTTGGCCGATGGTGTGTTCAAGGATCCAGAGCTTGCAATAAACGTTGATGACCCAAAGATCTTCATTGGTCTTCTTATCGTTGGCTCCGAGCCATTCCTGTTATCTGAATTGTCGATTAGTGCCGTTGGCCGTACCGCTGGTGTTGTTGTGCAAGAAGTACGTAACCAGTTCCGCGATGGCGGAATCATGGCCGGCACAAAGAAGCCTGAATACGGTCCAGTCATTGACATCTGCACAGAGGCATCGCTTCGTGAATTGATGACACCTGCACTTCTTGCAGTGTTGACACCCGTCATCGTTGGTTTCGGTATCGGCTGGCAAGCACTTGGTTGCTTCCTTGCCGCTGTAATTCTTACTGGTCAGCTCATGGCGAACTACCTCAGCAATGCTGGTGGTGCATGGGACAACGCTAAGAAGTACATCGAAGACGGACACCATGGTGGTAAGGGATCAGAGCCTTACAAGGCTGCTGTTATCGCAGACACCGTTGGTGACCCATTCAAGGACACTGCTGGTCCTGCATTGAACCCATTGATCAAGGTGATGAACCTTGTTTCATTGTTGATTCTTCCTGCAATCATCAGTAACCAAGACAACGACACAACGCGTCTTCTCATTGCAGCCGCAGCACTCGCTGTGCTTGGTGCATCAGTGATTCGTTCCAGTCGTCAGAAGTCAACGATTCTGGCATCTGCCGAATAGACCTACATCTAGCAAAGGGCCCGGGCGTAATGCCCGGGCCCTTTGTGTTTACCCCACTAGCGTTCAATAAATGCTCGCGTTACTGAACCCCGAAGATCTGCTCCGCAATGGAGGTCTTCTCATCTTGGGGGCCATTGTGTTTGCCGAATCTGGATTGTTGATTGGGTTTTTTCTCCCTGGTGATTCATTGCTCTTTATCGCCGGTTTCCTCGCGAGTGAAGCAGGTAACAACGTGCTTCCCCCGTTGCCATTTGTCATGCTCGTCTCAGTATCAATGGCCATCATTGGAGACCAAGTTGGTTATCTCATTGGAAATAAAATGGGGCCAGCAATTTTTGCACGACCAAAGTCTCGCTTGTTCAATCCTGACCATGTCACGAAAGCTCACGCATTTTTCGAAAAGTACGGCGCACGCACGGTAGTGCTGGCGCGATTTGTTCCCATTGTTCGCACGTTTGCACCGGTAGTGGCCGGCGTCGGAAAGATGGAATACAAAACTTTCGTTCGATACAACATCGTTGGCGGATTGTTGTGGGGTGCAGGGCTCCCGTTACTCGGTTTCTTTCTCGGTCAAATTGACATTGTGAAAGAACACATCGAGATTGCGGTTCTTGCGGTTGTCTTCATTTCCATTCTTCCCGTAGCCATCGAATTCATCAATCACTGGCGCAGTTCTCGGAAACATTCGGCAGAATAGTTACATGCGATATCTCAGTCTTGAATGGATAGAGGCCATGCAGACACTTGTTGGCGCCAGCGAATCAATGCAGGCTGCAGCACAGACTCATGAAATCGGAATCACTCAAGTTGTTACTGATGGTCCAGAAGGAACTGTCATGTATCACTTGCAGGTAGGTAACGGTGTTGCCACCTTTGGCGCTGGTCCTGCATCAGTTGAACATGTGCGCATGGAACAGTCATGGGAAACCGCAGTTGCTGTTGCGACCGAACAGGTTGCAGCACAAGAAGTTTTTATCAAGGGTCACGTTCGCATTGGTGGTGACTCACAGCGCATCATGGATTCGCTCCCCGTCTTTGCTGCACTTGATGCAGCGTTCGCTTCAGTGCGATCAGAAACTGTGTACGAATAGTTCTTACAGAGAACGTGCAGTGCTTGGCGCAGAGCCGCGAGACGAATCTTCGTTCGAGCCAAATTGTGCTGACACGATTCCCAAAGTGAGCGCGGCCAACAACACAACCACAAGACCAACTCGAGCACGACTCACACTCAGGCGCGGTGCGACTGAGTGACTCTGCCGGTCGTTGCTGGTGTGGGTGATGGTGGTCATTTCTGGATTCCTGATAATTCCGAGTGATTTAGTCAGGTATCTAATCAGAAGGAGTGCCAGTTCGCAACTTCGAGGTCTACCCCTGGCGGAAATAGGGATTTTCAGGCCGCAGCATGGCTGCAATGGCAGCGTCCATATCAGGGGCGCTGGAACGCGCCATAGCGAGCGCTGAGAGCGTCGCATCCCGATTATTGGCAAAGACTGCTTCCTCGTCGTTTGCGGCCGGATTGACCCACACAGCAGCAATGAGGACATACGACTCGGAGACCGCTGGGATATGCCCGTCGATGTGTGCCTGGCCCACCCCGGCAGCCACTCCTGCCTGCGCAGCGCCCCAAGTGAGAGATCCGTGAGTGTCATTTTCGATGGCGGCCTTATTCACAAACAAAGTGAACGGAAGTATGGGGACTCCTGGTTTAGCAACAGCCACAAACGGCACATGGCCCGCACGTGGCGTGGCAAGTGCAGTTGCCCACGCAGTGCCGACCGGGCCATTACGAGCACCCATCACTGTGTTGATGTGAGCTGCGTTGACGCCTTCGCCGACAAAACCCTCACCAATAAAAATGCGTTGATCACTCATGCGGGCAACCTTCCATAGCGGCCAATTTTCAATTCATTATTTGAATCTGTGCCGGGCTTCGTGTCGTATGCCAACAAGGCAACATGGCGTGCGACATCGCCGTGCACTTTCGAGACGCGGTGATAACTCCATCGACCGTTGAATACCATCAAGGTTCCTGGTGTCATTGGTTCAATTCGTACAAGGTCGTTTCGTTCACCATTGCGAATTGCTGCAACAGTTTCTACGTTGTCGTTACTCATGGATCGAATGCGTGGCACGTTCTCAAAATGGCCACCTTCAAGCGACGGCTGCAATGCAATGGACACAACAAAATCAGTTTGATCGAAGTGCCATCCCAGTTCATGACCATCTCGCATGACTGCCAAGTTCAATGCACCAAACGGATCGGCATACCGATACAACTGTTTCTCTCCCAGGACGCGAGCGACAAACTCCATTAACGGTTCCCATTCGTACAGTGCACGGATGACACTGTCTCTCGGGAATTGGTCGTACGCAACGACTTCAAGATTGGCGTTCACCGTGGTGTGATAGGCCACCTGAGCCAACTCATCGCACTCGGCAACTAAACCAGGTAACGCAGATTCTTTAATGAATCCCGGCAACACCACAATGTTTTCATCAACAAAAGCTTGGTTCAATTGCGATGTTAAGGCGTTGTCGTTCATTGGCCACCGGTCAGTATCGACCAGTGACGCAACGTTCATTAGATAAGACCCAGCTTCTTTACTTCGTCACGTTCCTCAACAAGTTCAGCTACGGAAGCGTCGATGCGGGCGCGACTGAACTCGTCAATTTCGAGACCTTGCACAATGCTGTACTTGCCGTCTTTACATACGCATGGGAACGACGAGATGATTCCTTCAGGAACTCCGTAACTACCATCAGATGGAATCGCCATGGAGACCCAGTCGCCTTCGGCTGTTCCGAGTGCCCACGAATGCATGTGATCGATAGCTGCGTTTGCGGCTGAGGCAGCAGACGACAAACCACGAGCCTTGATGATGGCGGCGCCACGCTTTGCAACGGTTGGAATGAAATCATTCTCTAACCAAGCCTGATCATTGATCAGCGCTGCTGCGCTCTTTCCATTCACTTCACAATGAAAGAGATCGGGATACTGGGTGCTTGAGTGGTTACCCCAGATGGTCATCTTCTTGATCGCGGTAACAGGCTCTCCGACTTTGGCAGCCAATTGACTAACGGCACGGTTGTGGTCGAGACGAGTCATTGCTGTGAATCGGCCTGGGTCGATGCCCTTCGCATTGTTCATTGCGATCAACGCGTTTGTGTTTGCAGGGTTGCCAACAACGAGAACTTTGATGTCTTTCTTTGCAGCCGCTGCAATGGCCTGACCTTGTGGTTTGAAGATTCCACCATTTGCACTCAACAGGTCGCCACGCTCCATGCCGTCTTTACGTGGCATTGCGCCAACAAGGAACGCTGCGTCTGCGTCACCGAACGCAACTTCTGCATTGTCTGTGCACTCAATACCTGCGAGAAGTGGAAACGCACAGTCATCAAGTTCCATGCGTACGCCTTCAAGCGCGCCGAGCGCTGGAGTGATTTCGAGCAATTGCAGAATCACTGGAGTGTCAGGACCAAAGACGGCACCAGAGGCAATTCGGAAAAGGAGGCTGTAACCGATTTGGCCAGCAGCTCCGGTAACAGCGATACGAACGGGAGTTTTCATGCCTCTAAGCGTAGGCACTCACGACCGTGGAATCCCAATGCTGGGAGACCGAAAAACGGCTTTTTAGCGACCGAGGCCCCGCAGGATAAAGGCTACGTAATTGTCCTGACCGACCGCATTGAGATGCACCTTGTCTTTGGCAAACCATTCAGGGTGCGGAGTGGAATGTCCGTACCAATCCAACACCGTGACGTTGCTCCACCGTTCGGGCAAAGCATTGATGATCTTGTTATTGATCTTTTGATACTCGCGAGAGGGAACATGAACATTGAGCACCAGCACTCGCTTTACGTCCTTCAGTGGCCCAAGAATCGAATCGAAGGTTGAGGCTTTAGTTGTGCCGTTTGTACCAAGGTGAATGACGACGTTGTCGCCTAGTTCATCTGTTGATGAGTAATACCGAAAGATCTGCTTGGCGTATAACACTTGGCGGTTTTTCTCTGCGTCAACTGTGAGGCCATACGAACTCAATTTCTTCGCTGCACCCAACATGACAGAGTCGCCCACAGCCAAGACATCAATCTTTCCTTTTGGCACCGATGCTGTTGTTGTTGTCGCCACTCCTGGAATCGTGCTTTGAGAATTCGGAACTGTCGTTGTGATGCGTGTGACAGCTTCCTCATTTTCATCAAGACCGGCTGTGATGTCATCTGGAATCACACGAGCACCCACCATGCTCACCACGGAGAACACGGGAACTACTGCAAGTGTTCCAAGCAGCACAGCAATAGGGCCTCTCAACGTTCCACCACTTCGGCGCCAGTCAGTCCATATTGCTTTTGTTCGTCCCGTACGGACCGGAGTTTCAATAAAGCGATAACTGACTTCAGTTATCACCAATGTGATTGCCATTAAGGCGAGAAACTCTTGAACATTCAAAGCGTTGCCGGCAAGTTTTCGATATGCCTGGAAAACGATCCAGTGATACAAGTACAAACCGTAGGAACGCTTCCCTATCCACACCAAGATCGGTGTGCCAATGACGTACTTACCTAATCGCGAACGCGGGTGCGTCACGGTGGCAATAGCAACCAATGTGGCCACGCCTACTGCGATGAGACCACCACGATACAACAAGTCATAACCCTGCGTACCGCCGTCTACGACGCTGACAACTTCTCGAAACTTCCAACACATGAATGCCAACGCAGCAAGTGACAAAACACCTGCGACGTCGAGAGCATTGGCATTTGAACCAGCACGACCTCTACGAATAGCCCATGGACGCCACATCGTGGCAAGTGCTGCACCTAGGAGCAATCCACTGGCACGAGTCGCTGTACCCAAATAGATGAAATCAATGCGGGAAACTTGATGACCGAAAAAACTCATGTATTGCTCTGGTGTGACAGCAAACGTGTCAATCGGACCTGAGCGATACAACATGGCCGACCACACACCAAGACCAATAGCAATGGCAGTGAACACCAAACCAAGAATTGGCAGTGTTCGTGGGCGGATGCGGCGAAGAAGCACAAACATAACGAGTGGCCACACGATGTAGAACTGCTCTTCTACTGCCAACGACCACAAATGACGCAATGGCGCAAAGGCAAAACCAGACGTATACGAAGATCCGGTCCATATTTGGAACCAGTTCGAAATGTACGTAACACCGCCAAGAACATCTCCACGCAACATTCCGAGACGATCACGATCGAAGAGTGCGCAATACACAATTGTTCCGAGCAGAAGTGTGAAGAGCGCAGGAAGCAATCGACGCGCACGGCGCATCCAGAAATTACCGAGTGACACGGTGCCAGAGCGTTCTCTCTCCGCAATTAACAACAACGTGATGAGATAACCAGAGATGACAAAGAAGACTTCAACACCGAGGAAGCCACCACCAAGCCATGCGTGATTTGCGTGGTACACGACAACGGCCAGAACAGCTAGTGCACGTAAACCATCGAGACCGGGAACGTATGGGACCACGGGACCGCGACGTGTTCCCCATGCCGGCGTACCACCGGACAACTGTTGATTGTCAGAACTATTCATAGTCAACGAACTAGGCGACGGGAAGCCCTAGTTGTGTGTAAATGTCACGAGTGGCAGTTGATTTGTTCATTGTGTAGAAGTGCAACCCTGGCGCACCAGCTTCAAGTAACGCTGCACATAGTTCAGTTGCTGCATCAACACCAATACGGCGAACATCCTCTGGTGTTTTGCCAGACTCTAAGCGCTCACGCAACCATGACGGGAATGCAGCGCCAGAGAGTTCAGCCATTCGTTCTACTTGACCGATGTTTGTGACGGGCATGATTCCTGGCACCACTGGTTTCGTAACTCCAAGATCAGCCAAATCATTCACAAGTGAGAGGTAGTGCTCAATGTCGAAGAAGAATTGCGTGGTTGCAAAATCTGACATGCGAAGTTTTTCAGCCAGATAGCGACGATCGGTAGCGAGATCTGGTGAACGTGGATGTCCCTCGGGATGCGCCGCAACGCCGATGGATAGGTCGGAGATTTCACGCAGGTGTTCGATGAGGTCTGTTGCGTAGGTGTAATCGCTAGGACGCGCATCTGCAGGATCCTTTGGCGCATCGCCAGCCAACGCCAAAACGTTCACAATGCCAGCCTCGACATACGTAGCAATGATGTCTTCAATTTCGGCGCGTGTATGGCCAACACAGGTGAGGTGTGCCATTGGGGGCACATTGGTTTCGCGCTGCACCCACAACACTGTGTCGCGGGTGTGCTCGCGTGTGGAACCACCCGCACCGTAGGTCACCGAAACAAATGACGGGCCCAGGGGTTCTAATTCGGCAATGGTGCGGCCAAGCGACATGGAAGCAGTCGCAGATTTGGGAGGCGAGAACTCAAACGAGAAGGTTCTGCCTGCAGCAAGAAGTTCTGCGATACGCGCCATTTGTACAGTCTACGACTTGACTAGTGACGGAAATGGCGAGTGCCAGTAAAGACCATGGCAATGCCATGGGTGTTGGCCACCGCGATGGATTCTTCGTCTCGGACACTGCCACCGGGTTGGGAAATAGCAGTGACACCAGCGGCGGCCAACGCTGAAACGGTATCGCCAAAAGGAAAGAAGGCGTCGCTTGCAGCAACTGAACCAGTCGCTCTTTCGCCAGCACGGCTAATTGCTAGGCGTGCTGCGTCAACACGATTTGGTTGACCCCCACCAATACCCACAACAGTATTGCCATTGGCTAAAACGATTGCGTTACTCCATGTGGCAGCAACTGTTTGCCATGCGAGCAACAAACTCGACCATTCAGTATCGGACGGTGCGCGTTCGGTGACAACAGTGAAATCATCGAGCGGTTCATCGACTTCATCAACAGATTGCACCAACAAGCCACCATCAATCGAACGAACATCGATAGCCATTGAATGAAATGGTGCTGCTCCTTCGATGAGGCGCAAGTTGTCTTTCTTGCACAAAATTTCCAATGCGTCGGCCGAGAACGACGGAGCAACAACTACTTCAGTGAAGATTTCAGAAATTGCTCGTGCAGTGTCAGCGTTGACTTCCCCATTCACAGCAACAATGCCGCCAAAGGCACTCACTGGGTCGGCGCCGTGCGCTTGCGTGTATGCCTCGAAAATCGTCGAAGCAATTGCAACGCCACACGGATTTGCGTGTTTCACAATCACTGCCGCCGGTTGATCGAAACGGCTCACTAATTGCCATGCAGCCTCAGTGTCGAGAACATTGAGATACGACATCTCTTTGCCGTTCAACTGAACTGCAGCATCCCACCAGCTCTCCACTCCTGGCAGGCGATACCTCGCGCCAGTTTGATGCGGGTTTTCTCCGTAGCGCAACACTTCTGCACGTTCTGCAACAAGCGTAAGAATTGGTGGCACGGTTGCGTCTTCTCTGTCGCTCGTTTCTTCAGCCATCCACGAAGCAATTGCGGCGTCGTATGAACTTGTAATCCGAAAAGCTTTTTGCGCCAAGCGACGACGTGCATCAATTGTGAAAAATCCACCTTCGATCATCTCAATAACATCTTCATAATCTGCAGTGTCCACTACAACGCCAACATGTGCGTAGTTCTTTGCAGCAGCGCGCACCATCGCTGGGCCACCAATGTCAATTAGTTCAATGCTTGGATTTGAAGCAAACGGATACAGATTGACAACAACAAGGTCGATGCCCTCAATGCCATGCAGTTTCATCTCCGCTACATGATCTGCATTGTCCCTGTCGGCAAGAATGCCGCCGTGCACTTTGGGGTGCAACGTGACAACGCGATGATCAAGAATGGGGCCAAGGCCAGTGATGTCGGCGACGTCTGTAACTGGAAGACCAGTTGCTGCTATTGCCGCTGCTGTTCCGCCACTTGACACCAATGTCCAGCCACAGTTATGCAACGCCGTGGCAAATTCGATGATGCCAGTCTTGTCGTAAACCGAAAGGAGTGCGCGTGGCACTTAGCGCAGTCCTGCCACGATCTCAGCCATCAACGAACCAGCTTCGGTTGGGTTGTTTCCAACCTTCACGCCCGCATCGCGAAGAGCGTCCATTTTGCCCTGAGCAGTTCCTTTGCCACCAGAAACAATTGCGCCAGCGTGGCCCATCTTCTTTCCTGCCGGCGCAGTAACGCCTGCAATGTATGCAGACATCGGCTTGGTGACATGAGCCTTAATGAACTCGGCTGCCTCTTCTTCTGCTGAACCACCAATTTCACCAATCATGATGATTGCGTGAGTTTCAGGATCTGCTTGGAATTCACGAAGGCAATCAATGAACGATGTTCCAGGAACAGGATCGCCGCCAATACCTACACATGTAGATACACCAATGCCGCGTTGCTTCAATTCGTAGAGAGCCTGATACGTAAGAGTTCCTGAACGCGAAACAATTCCAACGTTTGGACCTTTTGCACTTGGAAGCTCCGCAATTTCACCAGCTGTAATACCAATGTTGCATTTTCCTGGGCTAATGATTCCCGGGCAGTTTGGCCCAAGCAGGCGAACCTTTGGATAATCGCGTACCAAAGTGTTGTATGTGCGTGCTTCGTCCTGGGCAGGAATGCCTTCGGTGATGCACACGATGAAAGTGATACCAGCAGCTGCGGCTTCCAAGATTGCAGCAGATGCAGCCTTTGGTGGAACTGTTACGAATGATGCAGTTGCACCCGTTGCAGATACTGCTTCGGCGACACTGTTGTACACGGGGATGCCTTCAACGTCGGATCCACCTTTGCCCGGAGTTACTCCAGCAACAACTTGTGTTCCGTATGCCTTGTTGCGCAAGCCGTGGTACTTACCTTGACCACCAGTAAGTCCTTGCACAATGACTTTTGTATTTTGATCGACGAAAATTGCCATGACGTAGTCCTTACTTTGCCAATGCCACTGCTGCTTCAGCAGCTTCAAGCATGGTGGGTTTGCTGGTGAGTTTTGATTCTGGAATTCCAGCGTTCTTCAAGATCTCGCGACCTTCTTCAGCGTTTGTTCCGTCGAGACGAATAACAATTGGAGCACGCAAATCAACGCGACCCATTGCTTCAACAATTCCCTTGGCAACTTCTTCACCACGAGTAATACCACCAAAGATGTTGATGAAAATACTCTTGACGTTCTTGTCCGAGTTGATGACGTCGAGTGCGCTTGCCATCAGGTCAGCGTTTGCACCGCCGCCGATGTCAAGGAAGTTTGCAGCTGTGCCGCCAACCTGATTTACAACGTCGAGTGTGCTCATCGCAAGACCTGCACCATTGGCGATGATGCCAACAGTTCCATCAAGACCGATGTATTGAAGTCCCTTTTCGCGAGCAAGTTGTTCACGCGCATCAAGTTCTTCAGTTGCCTTGAACTCTTCCCATTCTGGATGACGGAAGTCAGCGTTTGAGTCAAGGCTTACTTTTGCGTCCAGTGCGTGCACTTCTCCAGTTGGCTTCAGAATCAGCGGGTTGATTTCTGCCAAGTCACAATCGCCTTCAACGAAGCAGCGATACAACTTCACAAGAATGTCGGCAACGCCTTGTTGAGCCTTCTCTGGGATCTTGGCATCAATTGCTGCCTTCTTTGCGCCAGCAGCGTTGAGACCGTCAACTGGGTCAATGTGCAGCATGAGAATTGCATCAGGGTTCTTTGCGGCTACTTCTTCAATCTCCACGCCACCTTCAGCACTCAACATAAGCAAGTGCTTCTTTGCTGCGCGATCAAGTGTGAATGAGGCGTAGTACTCCTCAGCAATGTCGGATGCGTTTTCTACCCATACACGCTTCACAACATGGCCCTTAATGTCCATACCCAAAATGTTTCCGGCGTGTGTGCGTACTTCGTCGGCATTGTTTGCCAACTTGATGCCGCCAGCTTTTCCGCGTCCGCCAACTTGCACTTGTGCTTTCACTACTACTGGATATCCAGCAGCATCTGCAGCAGCAACTGCTTGATCAACGGTGACTGCGACGTCACCCTTTGAAACTGGAATGTCGTAGCGCGCAAAGTACTGCTTGCCCTGGTACTCAAAAAGGTCCATGAGTTACTCCCTATTGTCGAGTTCTTCTTCAAGCCATTGGCAGATTGCTTTTAGCGATGAGCCTGGTCCAAAGATGTTGCCTACGCCCTGCTCGCGAAGTGCGCGCGCATCTGCATCAGGAATCACTCCACCACCGAAGATCAAAATGTCGGCCATGTCGCGATTGCGAAGTTCTTCCATCGTGCGAGGGAAAAGAGTGAGGTGTGCACCAGACAGAAGTGACAGCCCAACAGCGTCTGCATCTTCTTGTAATGCGGTCTCCGCGATTTGTTCTGGCGTTTGATGGAGGCCTGTATAGATGACTTCAAAGCCGTGGTCCCTCAGGGCACGGGTGATGGTCTTGGCTCCTCGGTCATGACCATCTAGGCCTGGCTTGGCAACGACTACTCGATACGGGCGCTTCACAGAAGGGAAACCCTACGCTGAACAGGGGTTTAGTTACCAACCCGCCACAATGGGGGGTATGGAATCTCCCAGACTTCGCTCCCCATTAGCTCGAGCCGTGGTGCCCGTTTTCGGCGGAATTGCCTTCTTTGCCCTGTTTTTCTTGGGTTTGTGGGGTGTTGCCACCGTCATCAACAACCGCGCCGAGCCCACCTCGGCCATCGGCAACAAAGTCTTTGAAGTGGGCAAGGTGGAGGCCATGGCCAAGTCAATTGCCAAAGATGGGCCACTTCTTCTCCCCGATCTGAAGAGCCCCGACGGGGTTCGTTCCGTAGTTCTCGACCACACGGGTAACGACCCAGCAACCGGCTGGCAGGCCTATTACGGGTACCCTGCCGACAGAGATGCAACGTGTCTCGTCACTCATACACGTGGAAGTCGGACCTTTACCGATTGTGAGGGACGCACAATTGCAGTCACAGAACTCAAAGCACCAAATGAAGTGCGACCAATTGTTGAGAACAGAAAGACGCTCTACATCGATCTTCGTGGATTGACTGCTAGCAACTCCACATTGCCGTAAGTGAAAACTTACGAAGCAGCAGTTGCGTCAACTAAGCGAATCGCAAACTCTTCTGCATGCTCTGCGAGATGACCACGCTGCAAAGCGAGACCGCCAACAACGTCTGCACCAAGTGACAACAACGTGTTTGTCATGACATCGAGGGACTTGCCCGGATTCAACGCATACGTGCAAAACGAAACGGCTTTCTTCCCAGACATTGAAGGAAGTTGACGCAAGCGATCGATTGCCCATGGTGCCTGACCCACTACAAACAGGCCGTGCACCCATGTTCCGACAATGACTGTGTCGGCATCTTGAATAGACGCGTGGTGTGGCTGCTTCACTGATGAAATACCGGTGATTGACCAGCCTTCTTGCTGCAAGTTGGCCGCGATGAGTTCGCCCGCCTTCCATGTGTTGCCAGTAAGACTTTCGATTAGGAGTGCTGCCTTCATGACTTCATTTCTACTACTGCTGCCAACCGGATTCCGATTTTTCTACAGCTTTTTCAGCGGAGCCCACGCCAAGGCCAAGTGTTTGGTGCCCTTTTCACGGAACCGAACTGTGACTTCAGCCTTCTCGCCAGTTCCCTTGATTTCAATAACGACACCTTCACCAAAGACTGAGTGTTCGACATCGTCGCCCACCTTCAAACCAGTGAGGTGCTCAACATTTCGTGGTTCAGACGGTGCGCGCATTGCACGTTCAGCACGTTTGGCACCAAAAGTGCGCCCCATTGGCTCGTCATCTTCGTTGCGCCGCTTGTACGGAGGGATCTCGCCATCGTTCCAATCGCCGGTGCTGCGGCCATACGTGCGTCCGTGGTCTGCACCGGAATCGACATTGCCTTGACGATCGAATAACTCGGCTGGCACTTCAGCAAGAAAACGCGACGGTGGGTTGTACTGAGATTGTCCGTACAGCATGCGTTGCCATGCATGCGAGACAAATAAACGCTCACGAGCACGTGTGAGCCCCACATATGCAAGACGTCGTTCTTCTTCTAATTCATCTGGGTCTAACAATGCTCGACTGTGAGGGAAGATGCCTTCTTCACAACCAACAAGGAATACAACGGGATATTCCAAACCTTTTGCTGAGTGAAGCGTCATCAACACAATGTGATTTTCAGCGTCGAGGTCATCGGTGTCGGCAACTAACGCAACCTGTTCGAGAAACTCCTCCACTTGTGTGAATTCAGCAGCAGATCCAATGAGTTCGGCAATGTTTTCCAGGCGACCCGCAGCTTCAACAGAATCTTCTTGCTCTAATTCAGTGATATATCCACTGTTATTCATTGCTACTTCAAGTAGCGCAGACGGCCCATCGGCAAGTGCTGCGTTCATCTCGTCGATAAGAGTGACGAACGATGCAATTCCCTTGATCGCCGCGCCAGATACTCCGGCTTCGGACGCGCGTCGCATTGCTTCAACAAAAGACACGGAATGCACTGCTGCAAACGCATCAATTTTCCCGATGCTCGTGTCGCCGATTCCACGCTTTGGCACATTGAGTACTCGCTTGATACTTATCTCATCGAGTGGATTGGCGCCAGCCTTCAAATATGCAATGGCATCTTTCACTTCGCGACGCTCGTAGAACTTGGTGCCACCGACCACTTTGTATGGAATTCCCGCACGCATCATTGATTCTTCGATTGCACGGCTCTGCGCGTTGGTGCGATACATAACGGCGATGTCGCCCCATGCTCGTTTTTCTTTTTTCTGTAACTCTTGTGCAGTACTTGCGACCCACGAAGATTCGTCGTATTCATCTTCAGCGAAATAACGAACGATGCGTTCTCCGTCTCCGGCTGATGTCCACAGATCTTTTGGTCGGCGGCCAATGTTTTGTGAGATAACAGCGTTTGCTGCCGTGAGAATGGTTTGAGTACTGCGGTAATTCTGGGCCAAAACCACCACTGTTGTTTCACCGAATGCATTTTCAAACTGATCAATATTGCGCATGTCGGCGCCACGGAACTTGTAGATACTTTGGTCGCTATCGCCCACTACACACACGTTCTTGTGTTGTTGCCCAAGCAGGAGAACTATGCGGTTCTGAGCTTGGTTGGTGTCTTGGTATTCGTCAATCAAAACATGTTTGAAGCGTTGTTGGTACTGCTGCAGTACAGAGGGATGCGATTCAAATAAGCGAACAACATTTACCAAAAGATCATCGAAATCCATTGCGCCCGCGCGAACAAGACGAGCTTGATACTCGCGATAGATCTCTGCGTGGCGACGAGCAGCTACATGTTCAGCCGTGTCGAATGCTTTGGCAGGGAAAACTAACTCGTTCTTCCACAGACTGATGCGTGATTGGGATGCTCCTGCTGGAAACTTCTTCGGGTCGAGACCCATGTCGCGAATGACATAACCAATCAGACGTTTTGAGTCTTGTGAATCGTAAATGGTGAACTGCTTTGGATAATCGATGAGTTCAGCGTGTTGACGAAGCATGCGGACACAAGATTTGTGAAAGGTAGTAACCCACATGTTGCGCGCAACAGGGCCAACCAAATCTGCCACGCGATGACGCATCTCTTCTGCGGCCTTGTTCGTAAACGTGATGGCCAGAATTTCCATGGGGTGAATGCCCTGGGAAATAAGCCAAGCGATTCGTTGCGTGAGTACGCGTGTTTTGCCCGAGCCAGCACCAGCGACGACCAATAACGGCCCACCGGGGTGATACACGGCCTCTTCTTGGTCGGGGTTGAGTGGAATATTCACCCCAATAGACGCTTTGTGAGACTCAGACATGGTCTCGCCATCCTACGAGGCGAGTGTGTCTGGGCTGTGAATCAGATTTAGGCGCGTGCGTTGACCACGAAAGGCAAGGAACGAGGTCCTCGTACTTGCCCTGTGCTCCACGTAACCATTTCGTTTGGATCGACTGAGAAGTCTGGGAAACGCTTCAAGAACACTTCGATAGCAACATTCATTTCAAGACGAGCCAAGTTTGAACCGAGGCAACGGTGAATACCAAGGCCGAAGGCGGCATGACGATTCTCTTCACGATCGATTACTACTTCATGAGCATTTGCAAATTGCTTGTCGTCACGGTTTGCTGCGGGGAATGGCAGAAGAACCCAATCTTCCTGCTTCATCTGTACGCCATGGAATTCCATGTCTTCTTTAACAACACGTGCCATTGTGACCGGGGCATACGCACGAAGGAACTCTTCGATTGCAGCTGGGATCATGTCTGGGTTTTCTACCAACCGGCGACGGTCAACCGAGTTGCTTGCAAGATGCCACAGTGAAGAGCCAATGCCGCTCCATGTGGTGTCGATGCCAGCAATGAGGAGCAAGATAACTGTTCCAACGGTGTGCTCGAGCGACAACTTCTGACCCATGATTTCTGCGTTGAGCAAGAAACTGATGAGGTCTTCACGTGGGTTCTCCATGTGATCGTTCACGTGGTACGCGAGATACTGGTTGAACTCTTCGAACTTGGCCATGCGCTCTTCCGTACGCTCTTCGCCAATTCCGCTGAGAACCAAGTTGACCCAACCACGGAATCTGTCACCGTCTTCAACGGGAAGTCCGAGCATGCGTGCAATCACCATTACGGGAATGTGCTGTGAGTACTGAAGTGCAGCATCAATATGATCTGCATCGCCCATGTCGTCAATCAACTTGTTACAAATCTCGATGACTTCTTCGCGCCAAGGATCAATCTTCTTTGGCGAGAAAGCTGGGAGCAACAAGCGACGTGCTTCAGCATGGAACGGTGGGTCTGAAGAGATCGGTGGAACTGGTCCGATTGGTGCACCAATACGATCAGGCACTTCGCTCGGCTTCAATTGACCAACAACAGGACCTTCACTGGAGAAGTGATCTGTGTCGTATGCAATCTCATGCACCATCTCGTGAGTGAGAGGAAGCCATACGCCGCCGTAACGATCAGTGTGTGCAATTGGACAACCTGATGTTTTGAGGTCGTCCCAGATCTTGTGCATGTCAGCTGCGTATGCAGGTGAACCGTGATCGAAGTCGGTCGCCCAATCTGTGACTGGACCAAAAACTGTTTCAGCCATGACTATTCCTCGATGCTTATTGCAAACTCGGGGCAATTAGCAAGAGCTAATCGCGCTTTGTCTTCGAGACCGACAGGGACTACCCCATCGTTCAGTTCGAAAGCATTGCCGAGGTCATCGACATCGAATAATTCAGGCGCAAGGGCATAACAGCGGTTATGGCCTTGGCATTTTGAGGGGTCTACGCGTACTCGCATGTTCCTAGCGTAGGCGTTGAACGCCGCAAAACCGATGTTGGATGCACCAAGAAATCACAAGGACACGAATGGTGACAATCACTAGCCACCCGAACCTCTGATAACGGCGTGCGAGAATGTAGTCATGAGTGCCCAACAATTTGTCATTCTTCTGCCGCCGACAGAAGGAAAGGCCGTGGGAGGACAAAAAGAGAAGCCATGGAAGCCTGATTCAGGGTCATTCGGTAGCAGTCTCGAGGCTCACCGGAGTGAACTATTAGCGCACTTAAAGAAAGTGAAAGGCGGAGACCAGAAACTCTTAGGCGTCAGTGGGGCGCACCTAACACGCGCACAAGACGCAAACACGCACATCATGAATGCACCTTCGTTACCCGCTTGGCAGCGATACACCGGTGTCGTCTGGGATCACCTTGACTTATCTTCGCTCACTGCAGCGCAACGAAATTCAATCGCGAAAAGAATTTACGTACCATCCGGTCTCGCTGGGTTAGTACGTGCAGATGATCCGCTACCCGACTACCGCTTGAAAATGGGAGCGCGACTTGCACCAATTGGAACACTCTCAAAATGGTGGCGTGATGACATCACCGATGCTCTCGTGAAGGCTCTAAAAGGTCGCATGCTTATTGACCTTCTGCCGAACGAACATCGCGCTGCAATCAACTGGGATCTTGTACCCACTGCAATTCGTGTCGACTTAGTGGCGCATTCTGGCGGGATTGTCGGTGGCCACAATGCCAAAGCCGCCAAAGGATTACTTGCCAGACATTTGTTCTTGTCTACCGGTACAGATATTCGGCGTACTGTTGCATCATTCAAACATCCTGAGTATTCAGCAAAGGTGACATCGTGACATCAACTCAACTCTTTTCACTCGAAGGCAAAGTCGCCATCATTACGGGTGGAAGCCGTGGGTTAGGCCGTGAAATGGCGCTTGCATTTGCAGATCACGGTGCTGATGTAGTGATTGCAAGTCGCAAAGTTGAAAACTGCGAAGTTGTTGCAAATGAGATCCGTGCCAAAGGACGTAAAGCATTAGCAATTGGTTACCACGCAGCATCCTGGGCTGATGCCGACTCGCTCGCCGAACAAGCACTTGCACATTTTGGTCATGTTGACGTTCTCGTAAACAACGCAGGAATGTCGCCGCTCTATTCGTCATTGGTGGAAGTCAGTGAAGAGTTGTACGACAAAGTTCTTGGCGTCAACCTCAAAGGGCCATTCAGGCTTTCCACCTTGATTGCAACACACATGTGTTCTGAACAAGCAGACGGCACAGTTCGTGGCGGCTCAATCATCAATGTCTCGTCTATCGCTAGCCAACGCCCATCGCCAAATGAAGTGGTGTATGGCGCAGCAAAGGCTGCCATCAACAATCTCACTGTTGGTTTGGCCCATACGTACGGTCCTCATGTTCGAGTGAACTGCATCGTGCCCGGACCTTTTCTCACAGATATCTCAAAGGCTTGGGACATGGACCGGTTTCGACAAGCGGCAAAAGCCGCTTATTCAATGCAGCGCGGAGGCGAACCACACGAAATTGTTGGGGCCGCGTTGTACCTGGCAAGTGGTGCAAGCAGTTACACCACTGGAACACTCATCAATGTTGATGGTGGACCAAAGTAACTACTTCAGTTTTTCTGCGAAGAACTGCAACACCCGCTGAACACTCGGTTCATCTCGCTGCTCTGTCAACACACTGTGATCCTTTGGTGATTGCGATGGCAATTCAATTGCAATAAATGCATCACCTAACAATGATCGAAGCGACGAGAACCTGTCGCCCACCAATTTGTCTTTATCAAAACGCAGACCGAGCACTTGGCAACCATCTGCTGCACGCTGAGCAATAACCGCAGCATCATCGGGTGACAAGTTAAGACTTGCAGCACGGTCCTTGCCGACAGGGAAAGGTAACGATGGTTGTGACAACACAGGTGCAATCATGATGTCGTCGACCATCATGCCGAGCGCAAAGCCCCCAGAGAAACACATACCCACAGCACCGATGCCTTTGCCGCCCACTTCAGTGTGAAGCGAACGTGCTAGCGCGCGTAACCAAGAGATGATGGGTGAAGTCTTATTGAGCGCCATAGTTGTGAACTCTTTTGCAATGCACACCTTCAGCATCGACTGAGCGCCGTATCCATTACTCATTTCACGACCTGGAGTGCCCACGAGGTTTGGCATGACAACAGTGAAACCTGCATTGACTACATCGTTTGCGAAGCGTTCCACTGCCGGCGTAATTCCTGGAATTTCGTGAACAACAATGACAACTGGCCCATTGCCTTTGCGGAATGTCTCACGAGTGAGAGAAGCGGCAGTGAAAGAGCCTTTTGTCCAGCCCTGTAATGACGACACAACTTCCATTTTTATTTCCCTTTCAATGAAGCGAGCGCAGCTTCAGCAAGAGTTTCTGTACCAATCTTTAGTGGCATGAGGTCGACATCTTGGTCACCCATGGCTCCATGCAGATAACGCGCATACACGCCTTCGGAAATAACAGCCAAGCGGAAACTTGAGAACGCTTTGTAATACCCGATGTTTGAAACATCGCGACCGGTACGTGCCGCGTATCTATTCACAATTTCGTCGTATGTGCGAAAACCCGCGAGACCAGTCGGATCATTTGTGCGCGTCATTTGCATGCCTGGGTCTGTCCAATACACACCGATATACCCAAGGTCTGCAAGAGGATCACCGAGTGTGCAGAGTTCCCAGTCGAGTACACCAGCAATGTGTCCCGTTTCTAAATTCGTCAAGCAGTTTCCGAATCGATAATCACCGTGCGCAATAGACACTCCGTGCTGAACAGGAATGTTCTCAGCGAGCAATCGTGCGACTTCTTCAATCGCTGGCAACTCACGAGTCTTTGAATTGGCCCACTGTGTGGACCAACGCTTCACTTGACGCTCTACATATCCTTCGCGTTTTGCAAGATCACCAAGACCAACAGCATCAATGTCGACTGCGTGAAGGTCAGCCAACACGTCGACCAAGTGATCTGACGCGGTTGCTCGAAGATGCTCAGGTAGCAATTGACCCTTCTCAGGACTATCCAACACCATGCCTGAGACATACGACATCACATAAAACGGTGCGCCATTCACTGATTCATCTGTGCACACACCAAGAGTTTTAGGAACAGGAACTCCTGTTTTGCCAACCGCTGAGATAATGCGATGTTCGCGAGCCATGTCGTGTGCTGTTGCGAGTACATGTCCGAGTGGCGGACGGCGTAACACCATTTGAGTGCCATGTGCATCTGCAACAAGAAATGTGAGGTTGCTGCGGCCGCCTGCAATTAACGAATACGAGTATGGCCCCTCCACCCCATCAATGTGAGTGTTTAACCACGCTTCAACTTTTACTTCGTCAATGCCTTGCATGGACAATGACCGTAGTGCCTGTCACCCTGGTCGGGCGACGCCAACTACCTTGTACCAACGAATCGGGCCAATCTTTACGACGTCGCCGTACTGCGGCGCGTGCACCATGGTGCCGTTGCCGAGGTAAATGCCCACATGGTGAATCGGAGAACCAGTAAATATGAGGTCGCCTGCTTGAGCCAACTGCTTCGGAATATGTGGCAACGTGTTGTACTGAGCGCGTGAGTTGCGTGCCAATCCCACACCCGCTTTACCCCATGCATACGTGGTGAGTCCCGAACAATCGAATGCTTTTCCTGGCGAACTCATACCGTACCTATACGGAACGCCGAGTTGAGACAAAGCAGCACGAATTGCCGACTGGCTTCGCGCCGACACCTTCGGAAGATTTGAATATCGCTTCTGGATAGATGCGTACTTGCTGTTATACGAGTTTGCTTCATTCTTTGCATCAATCAATGCTTGGGCATCACGACGGCTTCGCTCTTCACGTAAAAGATCGATGAGGTCACCCTGGACAGTGGACTGCAACTGCTCATAACGCGATGCAAGTGCTTCTGCAGCTCCTTGTCGCTTTAATACATCGGAAGCAACATTTTCAGCTTGCACTTTTTTCTTTTCGAGAACTTGTTTCTTTTTCGTCAGTTCAGTTGCAGTGGCATCCAGCGAATCAGTCGTGAGAGAACCTTGGTTCATTGCAATAGAAGTCAGCTGACTGCGCTGCAAAGCATCTTGCACACCACCCGATGACGCAAACAAGTTGGTCAGCGTTGAGTTTCGCCCACCATGCATAAATTGGGTAACAGCCGACATGTACAAAGTGCCACGCATCTGCGCTAGTTGTGCTTCAGCAGCAGCCACATCTGCTTGCGCGCGTTCAATCTCTACAGATAGGTCGGCCTGGGTCTGGAGGGCTTCGGAGTAGTTCTCTCCGAGTGCGTTCATCTGGTCAACCAGGTTCTCCAATTGGTCGGCAATGGCGGCGGCTTGACGGCGTTTGTCGTCGATGGAATCGGCAGAGGCACCCGATGGACCCACCACAATCCCAAGCAGCACCCCGACGAGCAGAAGGATGGCGAGAACGGACCTCGAGGATCCCCGGTGTTGGCGGGCCGCGTTCATGACCCTTCTAGGGTACTTGGGCTCTTCTCATGACCCCCGTCGCCCCCTGTGGGCCTTACAGGGCTTGGGGAACAGCCTGTGGGGCTATTCCCACTCGATGGTGCCAGGCGGCTTTGAGGTGACGTCGTAGACCACGCGATTGATGCCAGGGACCTCATTGATGATGCGGTTCGACATCTTCTCCAAGAGGTCGTACGGCAGACGTGCCCAGTCAGCCGTCATCGCATCGTCACTAGTCACGGCACGAATGATGATGGGGCGCCCATAGGTGCGTTCATCGCCCATGACGCCAACACTGCGGATATCGGCCAATACGGCAAAGGCCTGCCAAATCTCTCGCTCGAGGCCCGCTGCCTTTACTTCGTGGCGCACGATTTCATCGGCATGTTGCAACGTAGCCACTTTGTCTGGGGTGACTTCGCCGATGATGCGCACACCGAGGCCGGGACCTGGAAATGGTTGACGCCACACGATGTCGTCGCTAAGTCCGACTTGTACGCCAACTTTACGAACTTCATCTTTGAACAATGCACGCAACGGCTCGCACAGTTTGAGCGTCATGTCTTCGGGAAGTCCACCAACATTGTGATGGCTCTTAATAACTGCAGCAGTGCCATCATGGCCACCACTTTCAACAATGTCGGGATACAAAGTTCCCTGCACTAAGAATTTTGCATCGGTGATTCCACCAGTGTGTTCTTCGAAGATTCGAACAAACAATTCACCAATAGCTTTGCGCTTCGCTTCAGGTTCTGTAATACCTGCGAGTGCTGCAAAGAATCGTTCTCCAGCATCAACATGAATGAGTTCAATACCCATGCTGCGCCTAAATGTTTCAACTACTTGTTCGCTTTCACCGCGACGCATGAGGCCGGTGTCTACGTACACACACGTGAGTTGAGCCCCGATGGCCTGATGCACAATTGCTGCAGCAACTGAAGAGTCGACTCCACCAGATAATCCACAAATGGCTCGTTCATTTCCAACTTGCTCACGTATCGCAGCAATTTGGTCGTCAACAATGTTTGCCATTGTCCAGTCTTGCGAACACCCCGCAACGTCAACCAAGAATCGCAGCAATAAATCTTGACCACTTGATGTGTGCACAACTTCTGGGTGGTATTGAACGCCATAAATCTTGCGTGTGTCATTTTCTATCAATGCATGAGGGGCATCGGGAGTAGAAGCTGTAGTCACAAAACCAGCTGGAGCTTCACTCACGAAATCAAAGTGGCTCATCCACACGTCATGAACATCGGGGGTGTTGCTGCCAAGCAACGTGCTCGGTGTCTCTGTGCGTACCAATGTGGCGCGACCATATTCACCGCGGCCTCCGCGTGAAACGGTGCCGCCTAGTTGTTGCGCCACCAACTGACAGCCGTAACAGATTCCCAATACGGGAATTCCTAATTCATAGATGGCCGGATCCAGAGCTGGCGCCCCCTCAACATGCACGCTCTTTGGTCCGCCAGACAAGATGATGGCCTTTGGTTGCTTGGCGGCTACTTCAGCGGCACTAATGCGATGAGGAACTATCTCTGAGTAGACCTGAGCCTCACGCACTCGCCGAGCGATGAGTTGTGCGTACTGAGCACCAAAGTCGACTACGAGAACTACGTCGTGCTGGGGGGGATTTGTCGGTGCCATGACCTTCTCGACACTAGTGGGCGTGGAACGATAGACCTATGCCCCGTTACACCCGAATCGCCTGTGCCGTACTTCTCACTCTTGCCCCATTTGCTGCATCCCAAGTTCGCGCTGCCGATACACCGACCGACTCCACCATCGCGCAAGTCAGTACATCTGACCCTGCGTATGTGTGGGACCTAGAAAATGACCCTTCACAATGCATTAGTTCAAACCCTCGACCCAATTGTGGAAAAAAGCCGCAGCTATCTGGCGACCGCGGTGGCTGGATGCAGTACACCGTCTTTCTTGTGATGTTGGCCGGTGTTGGGGTGATTGGCACCGTGCTGGTGCGCAATGTCATCCGCCGTGATCGAGCCATTGCCGAACAGATGAAATCATCTGACTGATTAACGCAGAAACTCTGTCGTTCGCATCACTAGTTCTTGTGGCGCTTCCCACGGCACAAAGTGACCACAGTTCTCTATGCGGTAGGGACCTACGTGATTTTCAAAGACCGTTGCTGCCATGAGATCAAAATCTGGATAGATGACATGGTCACTCGTACCAAACAAGATCAGCGTGGGGGTACGAGTGTTGCGGCCATACAAAGGCCTTGCGGTTCTCTTGGATTCATCAAATGCTGATTCGTAGTTGGTAAATGACGCACGCAGTTTTGCTACATCGCGAAAAGGCTCAACATGCCACTCAGTTTCTTCTGCATTAAATGCGCCAGGATGCGCCCACAAGCGAGTGGAATAGAAGGTTGCGATGTATGCAGCCCGTTTTTCAGGAGTATCTAATTCATTTGCCAATGCATCTGCATCAGTCCCCTGTCGTATGAAGTAGTCCATCACTTCAACTGGTGGTCGCGTGCGCATTCCTGCCATGCGTTCTTTATCCATTGGCAACGGCGAGTTGAACAACACCATCCTCCCAATTCGTTCTGGTGATCGCAGAGCCATTTCTTGAATGACTGGGCCACCAAGGTCACCACCAATCAAAACAACTGACGACAACGACAAGTGCGAGAAAAGCAAAGTCTCCATGTCGTGAGCATGAGTCACTACGTCGTAGAAACCATCGGCACCAAGTGATGAATCACCAAAGCCACGCAGGTCTGGAACAACAACGTTGTAGCCGGCGTCGACTAGCGGTTGTACTACACGCGCAAAGATACGCTTCGATTCAGGCCAGCCATGGACACATACCAAAGTCTGTGCATTCGGTAACGACGAACGCTCATGCCAATAAGCAATCGTGACCCCGTCTAGATGGGCCAGATGAGTTTCGAATTCCACAGGTGGAACGATAGGCCATTGGCCAAAGGCAATTAGCGCGCGGACACTAAGTAGAACTCAAGAGCCGACAACATCTCTGAGTATGCAGCTTCGCTACGTTCTGCACGTGAGGTTTCCCACCAGGTAATGCGCATTGCCAGAACGGTAAGGAAGGCGAGAATTGCGGCGTCTGTGAGAGCAACGTGGCCCAGTGCCCAGATACTTGCGAAAGATTTACCAGGGTTGGTTTCCCAGAACCACAAGAAGTTTGCACTTGCTTGCTGATTCTGCAAGTACAACGCGAATGGTCCGATGACCTGCGACAGCGCGAGCCAAGTGAGAAGAATTGGCAAGAACATTGCGCCTGCACGCACGACCATGAGTAGACGTGGGGTTTCTGAGCGATATGGCAAGATCTGCTCGATGTTGACGTTGGTCCACTCTTGTATGTTCTGCCCTTGACGCAAGTCATCAACGAAATGCTTGGCACTCACATTAAGAGAGTTCTTTTGTTTTGAAATTGTGAGCCACTTGTCCATGGCATTCACTGCATCTGTATGTGATGCTTCTGATAACGACATATATTTAAACTTTCTAACGAGTGCAATCTTCGGATAATTGCGGACCACTAAACAACAAGTAAACGACCATGAGGTGAGAACCGGCACCACCTACAGCGGTCTCTGTACCGTTCACTCGAACGGAACGTGCGCCAGCCGTACGCATTTCAATTTGACTCAAGAGTGGCGAGCTGTTGCGCAATTGACCAAGAATTGCCTTTGCTCGGCCATCACCTGCGCCAGGACCTTCAGAACCAGAGAACCCGCCCATCACAATTGCAAAACCTGGTTTTGACGATTCAGGTGCCCAACCGCGATTCGCAATTTCTGTGCCAATCGCCGATTCAATTTTTTTGCCACCACTTGCAGGACTCAAGTTTGCAGGAACCGGAACACTGAATTCGGCACAACTGAGTTGGAATACTTTCGGAGCTTCCGCGCTTGACGATGGTGAAGATGTAGTGATCACTGCAGAACCAAGACCAACAATTGTGAGAGCCAAGAAAAGGTCGGCATAGATCCAACCAATTCCTTCTTCAGCAGAACTAGATCTGCGACGAAACCTAGCCATGACAGCCTCGGGAATTACTGTTTGACATTTTTAAACCTTAGTTGTTCACCTAGACAGCACCAACTAAGCACCCACGGCCTTGCGGCGACGGCGTGAGACTGCTGGCAAGAACAAACCGAAAAGAATCGCCAATGCGATTGGAATTGCAATCAGAACTCGAGTGAGCGTAGAACCAGAGTTCACCGCACCGTATGAAAGACCAATACCAAGAACAACATCTGTACCATTTCGATTTTTCCCACTAAGGACAACGCGGTGCTCGCCCGATTCAATTCCATTTGGCAGATTGAAAGTGCCCGCGATTTTTCCACTTGTGTCAGCGGCGATTACACCCAGTTTTGTTGGTGTTGAGAACATCCACACAGCAACATCTTCATCTGGTTCAACTCCGAAAGCTTCGACAACTATTTTGTCGCCCTCATTGAGAACAAGATTGCCATCTGCATCTAATGCAACTCGTTGTCCATTAGGTCTAAGGCCCGAGATTGTTGTTGAAATATCGCCTGCTATCACCGTGATGCGATTGTCCGTCTTACTAATTTTTGCATCGACTTTCTTCCCGCCGATAACAGCCGCAACTTGTCCCGGTGTAAGTGCAGGGGCTTTCGGAGCAGCCTCTACTGGCATAACCGACGTTGTGGTAGATACAACCGATTGAGAACGCAATGGTGTTTTCACGGTTGTCGTTGGTGCGCCTGATGGTGCAATCGTTGCAACAGATGACTGACCTTGGGCAACTGTCGTAACAGAGGATCCCGATGTGGCCACAGTCGTTGTTGTTGGACTCGTGGCACTTCCTGATATTGCTGCAGATGCATCGGCATAGCCATTTCTCGTTGCCGTAATAATGACATTGGATGATGCGCCCACCCCCAGACCAGAAACCGTAACTGAACTACTGGATATTGCGACAGATCCACCATTCGTCGCTGTTCCGGAATATGCGTAATTTACTGAACTATTTGTGATGCTGAATGTAAACCCATCAGCTGTTGAGACAACTGCAGAAAAAGTTGGCGTCAGTCCTGCTGCTAATTCAACTGCCAATGAAAACACGCTTGTCGAACTTCCCGCCGCATTTCTCGCAGTGATGGTGTATGACGATCGACTCGAGGTTGCAGAAGGTGTTCCCGAAATAAGCCCTGTAGAAGTGCTGAAATTTAACCCCGCTGGTAGAGACGGCGATATTGAGTACGAGGACGCTGCGTCTCCGCTATTGCTGATCGAATAGAGGCCGCTAACTGCATTGTTTGTTGACGCCGTTCCCGTCGACCTAGACAAAGAAATATTTGGAGCTGCCATAGGCTGCACCATCACAATTGTTCGCCCACGTGACGCAATACTCGTCGATGGAAAGGTCAAATCAGTAATGTCGCCGTCTGAAAGACGAATAATGCTGACTCCGCCATTGGTCACCGCATATAGCGCGGTTCCATCGGGCGTAAGCGCCATGCCACCTTCGCCAGTATTTACTGAATATGTAGCAAGAACAGTTCCGTCAGAAGCTCTAACTTTTTTGATAGTTCCCCCACTAGACGCATAGAGCACACTGCCATCAGCACTAACGGCGATAGGTGAATTTGAAGTGACGGGCAACAAAGTGGTGAATGCGTCGGTCAATGAGTTAATGACAGCTATTCCTAGATTGGTTCCTGCATAAATTTTGTTTCCGACTGGAGCAGCCACTGCCCATGTGGGTGAACTCCATGATGAATCTTGAATCGTCGACAATGTCGTACCAGTTGCAGCATCAATGACTTCGATGTATTGAAATCTGTCTTGCATAGGAACGTATAATTTTGTGTCATCCTGAGAAATTCCGAAGGTATACGACGTCACCCATGGCCGATACCCAGGTGACAGCGCAGACCAAACCACCGAGTTGTCAGATAATTTGTACTTGGTTCGGTAGTACGCGGCCGCAACATATATGTACTGATCGTCACTGCTTGTAACCATTGCTGAGCCTCCAAATGGAAGACCTGTAAACGTATTAGTGGCAGTATCAATTGCAACCGCGTTGCCTTGGCAAGTCGCGACATTGTAAACCTGTGTACCAGCATGATTAACAGTGTTGGCCATACGTTGGCAGCGCCAGTTGTTCTGTGACGGTTGGAAGTCTCCAACAGATGTTCCCCAGGACTTCGTATCAGTATTGATGGTGTGGCTGTAATGTCCATTTTCTGAGGAGACATATGCAATCACCGTCGCTGGTGCCGCAGTCGCTTTTGTAACACTGTGAGTAGGTTGACCTATCGCAATTGAGGCAACAACTATTGCCACTGCGGCTACTGGCCGAACTAACTGAGACATAAAACTTTTGTGCATAGTGACTCGACACTAACATCAACAGTCGGAAACTGTTACCATCAGAACTGCAGATTCTCGATGAATTGATGCTGAACAGTCGATCTATAGAAATTAGGAATAAGGTTGATTTCATGGTCGCCAAAAAAACAGTGACAAAGAAACCGGCCGCGAAGCGTCGATCACCCATTTCCCGAGCCGAGGGTGAACAACGCCTGATTAAGGCCGCCAAGCAACTCATTCAGGAAAAGCCGTTCTCCGAGGTGGGAGTCCGCGATATCGCAGCCCTTGCAGATGTGAACCATGGTTTTGTCCACACGTGGTTTGGTGGGAAAAACGAACTGCTCCTTGCTGTTGTGAAGCAACAATTCCTCATATTGGCTCAAGGGGTTCAAGATGCCGTGCCAGGCACGCCAGCCATCAACTTCTTTGACCCAGAAGTGATCTCAATGGTACGACTCGTGCTCTGGCTGGACCTTGAAGGAGTTGAAACTGGCTCACTGTTTGACAACATGCCGATTCTGGAAGCCCTCACTACTCGTTATATAGAGGTGGAACACATCGATCCATCTATTGCCCGTGAAGCCGCCATCCAAGCCATTTCTATTGGCCTCGGCGCTGGCACCTTTGCCCCCATCTTGGGAATGAACGACATGAAAGATATTGCCCCTGTCATGCAGTTGTGGCGTCGTGTCGTCGGGTTGTTGGCCAAGTATCCCGAGGCGTAGCCTTTGAGGCGAGGGAAATTCGTCCCTCACGTACACAAAACACCCCTTGCAGGGTTTGGGTGAAAGTCCCGACCGGCGGTATAGCCCGCGAACCCTCGTACTTCGGTACGAGGGCCGACTCAGTGAGATTCTGAGGCCGACGGTAACAGTCCGGATGGGAGCAAGGACACAACATGACTAACTACGAGGCGCTCATGCGCCGTGCCATGCATATGGCTGAGACCGCGCGCATACATGCGCGACCCAATCCATGGGTGGGTGCTGTCATTGTGTGTGTTGATGGAACTGTGTACGAAGGTGCCACGCAACCACCAGGTGGTCCGCACGCTGAAATTGTTGCGTTGAATTCTGCTCGTGAAGCTGGCGCTGATATTCGTGGTGCCACCTTGTATTCCACACTTGAACCGTGCTCGCATACTGGCCGCACTGGGCCGTGCACCGAAGCAATTATCTCCGCAGGCATTACACGTGTTGTTTCTGCAATTTCTGATCCTGATGAACACGTTGCCGGCAGTGGATTTGATGCATTACGTGCAGCAGGCATTGAAGTCATCACAGATGTTCTGGCTAACGAAGTAACTGAACAACTGGCGCCGTATTTACATCACCGACGCACAGGTCGTGCGTTCGTGATGCTGAAAATGGCAACCACTCTTGATGCGCGCACTGCAATACCGAACGGACCGCGTTGGATTACAGGCGAAGAGGCACGAGTGCGCGTGCATCAGTTGCGCGCAGAGAGCGACGCCATTGTCGTTGGCTATGGAACTATTGCAGCAGACAATCCTGAACTCACCGTTCGCCATGTTGACGGAAAGTCTCCTCGTCGCATTGTGTTGTCGCGCAGTGGCTCAGTACCTGCAACAGCAAAAGTGCAGCCTTGTGAAGTATGGAACGGTCCGCTCGACGACCTTCTTGATTCACTTGGCAGCCAAGGCGTGATCCAGTTGATGGTGGAAGGTGGGGCAACAATTGCGACTGCATTTCACGAACAACACCTCATCAATCGTTATGTCTTCCACATTGCTCCAATAGTGAGTGGAAGCGACAACGCACCCGGAGTATTTGCCGGAGACGAACCACTGCCCCTCACCGATTGCCATCTGGTATCGGCCACTGCGCTTGGCGCAGACCTAGAGATCGTTATGGAACCCATACGAAAGAAAGTAGAAGCATCATGAGTGACTCCCCACTTGCACCTATTGAAGATGTCATTGCAGCAATGGCTCGTGGCGAAATTGTCGTCATGGTGGACGACGAAGACCGTGAGAACGAAGGCGACTTCATCATGGCAGCCGAGTTTGCCACCGCTGAAAAGCTTGCATTTATTGTGCGTTACTCCACTGGCGTTGTGTGTGCACCACTCACAGATGAGCGTTGTGATGAATTGCGTTTGCCTCTCATGGTGGAACAAAACACCGAGAGTCAGCGCACCGCATTCACCGACACGGTCGACCTTATTGAAGGAACAACTACTGGTATTAGTGCTGCCGATCGCGCAGCAACATTGCGCGCACTCGCAGACCCCAGTTTGTCGTTTCAATCATTTGCACGCCCTGGTCACATATTCCCCTTGCGTGCGCGTAATGGTGGGGTGCTGAAGCGCGCGGGCCACACCGAGGCCGGTGTTGACCTTGCACGTTTGGCAGGTTGTGAGCCAGCAGCCATCATTTGTGAAATTCAAAACGATGACGGCACCATGATGCGCCTCCCTGGTCTGCGTAAATTCTGTGCTGAACACAACTTGTTGTTGTCGTCCATTGCACAACTCATTGAATATCGACGCCACAATGAGCGCTTGGTAGAACGTATGGGCGAGGCAACAGTTCCTACCGAATTTGGTTCCTTTACATGTGTCGCTTACAAGAGCACGATCGACAACATTGAACACCTTGCATTTGTGAAGGGCGACGTCACAGGCGACGCACCAATACTCGTGCGAGTACACAGCGAGTGCCTCACTGGAGACGTTTTCGGATCACGTCGATGCGATTGTGGGCCACAGTTAGCAACGGCCATGGAAATGGTGGACGAAGCCGGCGCAGGAGTCATTGTGTATCTCCGCGGACACGAAGGTCGCGGCATTGGTATCGGACACAAGATCCGTGCGTACTCATTGCAAGATGAAGGCTTCGACACGGTTGACGCAAACACTGAACTTGGTCTGCCCGTCGATAGTCGCGAATACGGAATTGGCGCACAAATACTGGCCGACCTCGGCGTGCGTCAGTTACGCCTCATGACTAACAACCCTGCCAAATATGGTGGGCTCGGTGGGTACGGTTTGTCTGTAGTTGAACGTGTTGCGCTTAACACTGTGCCCACACCTGAAAACGAAGCGTATTTGCGCACAAAGCGTGAACGCATGGGACATCACATTGACATGCACGATGGCAAAGGAGAAGGAAAATGACACGAGCCGGATCTGGCGGCGCAGTTCCTGAACTACATGGTGAAGGATTACGCATCGGAATTGTCTCAGCGAGGTTTAACGACCACATTGTCACCAACTTGCGTGACGGTGCACTACGTGGGTTAGAGCGTTGTGGAGTGCTCGACAACGACATCGTCGAGCACTGGGTGCCTGGCGCATTCGAAGTGCCCCTTGCCGCCAAAGTTTTGGCGCAAAGCGGAACAGTAGATGCAGTCATTTGTTTGGGCACCGTTATTCGTGGCGATACGCCTCATTTTGAGTATGTCTGTGAAGCCGCTACCCAAGGAATCCTTGATGCCCAAATGACCACTGGCGTGCCTGTGATGTTTGGAGTGTTGACTTTAAACACCGAACAACAAGCAATAGATCGCAGTGGCCCTGGAATTGATAACAAAGGCGATGAAGCTGCAATCGGTGCCGTGGAGATGGCACTTCTCGTCAAAAAACTTCGTGGCTAAATAGTTCCCACTGACATAGTCCTTCGCACACAAGTATGCGAAGGAGGTTCGCATGGCTTTCATGTATTCACTCGTTGCCACTGCGGGATTATCGGTGGCCCTCTTCTCCCCGCCCTCGCCACGGGCCCAAATCGAAACTTTTGTCTTTCGTACACCGCTCGCAACGTTCATCAGTACTGCTGATTCCCCTACACGTGACGCACGCCTCGACTGGAGTTCAGACGGCTGTTCAGCACCCATTATTGAAAGTACTGGAAGGACTTTTGATTTTCGTAACGCATGTCGTCGTCACGACTTTGGATATCGCAACTATTCACGCCTCGACAATGGAACGAAATGGACTTCTGCACTGCGAGCACGAGTTGATGCAGTATTTCTGAAAGACATGCACGCCGATTGCGCGCGTCGACCGCGAGTAGTGCGGGCATCATGCACGTTGTGGGCACAAACCTTCTATCGGTTCGTGCGAACTTATGCAGGCCCTTAGTTCTTTGCCGTCACCACAGTGAGTAACTGATACAACAGACGACCAGTAGCACCCCAGATGGTTTCATCGTCTAATTCAAAAAAGTGAAGGTTGATATCGCCTCGAGGTGTTGACCACCATTCACTTCTGTATGTGTCTGGGCGCGTTAGTTCAATAAGTGGAACAGTGAACACGCGTGCCACTTCACCAATATCGCCTTCAAGAAGTGGCTCGCCATCAATTCGTGCCAACACGGGCGTGATGTGGCTGTTACTGACGAACGTTGTGATTGGCTGCATCGTGCCCAACACATTGACCATCTGAATGGGAAGAGAAACCTCTTCGTATGCCTCACGAATTGCGGTGTGATGAGGAAGTTCGCCTTCTTCCATACGCCCACCGGGGAAAGACACTTCGCCGGCGTGACTACGCAAATGATCTGCCCGGCGCGTGAGCAAAACAGAAGGCACCTTGTTCACCAGCATCAACGGAACAAGAACTGCAGCTGCACGCGCTTCAGTAACCCACTCTTGATCGAGTTCGTCATTGGGCTGCACGGTTTCGTTCGTGTGCATCACGAGACGACGTTCTATTTCGTCAATGTCGTGAAGTACTGAAAGATCGAGTGACTCCCAGTGCGGCGCATCTCCGATACGCCAATCATCTGGACGCGGGATGTGCTGAGCACCACCGCGGCGATGGGTCACGATTCAGTTGGCGTCCACCCAGACGCCTTCAACTGTGCAAGCACTTCTGCCATACCAGCGGTTTTGAGATTGGCGAGAATGCGACCTGGCATCTCTTCACCTTTTTCCCATAATTCCCAAGCTGCAATCAACTTATTTAGATCTGCTACTGGTCGTTCGAATGCCATACCCAAAGCGTACCGAGATGAACACCTCTGCCACCCCAGTCAAGATAAGTGTTGCGCGATTCGTCATGTCCAGGCTTCCAAGAAATGCAATGACGATGATACCCAGACCAAGAAAGATGCCTAGGGCGCGATGCGTTGCTGTGTTGAAGACACGAAACGCAGACAATGGCCCATCGAACAGAGCCGCATTAAGCAAGACTGCGCCAGCAACTAAGGCCGGCACAATTGGTTCTACAGCTCGAGTTGCATACGAGGCCAGCATCAGAGCGACTGCGTATTCAAGTAATTGAAAGACCCACACTCCGGTCCAACGTTTCTGCATACCTACACCGTAGGCGCTGAAAGATTGATGGCCCGGACCATTCGGTCCGGGCCATCAACGGGAGGCTCTGGGTACAACCGACCCAAGGATGTGTTTATTCCGAAATCGGAACTACATCATCCCCATGCCGCCAGGCATTCCGCCGCCGCCCATGGCAGCAGCGTTCTTGTCTGGCTTATCGGCGACGAGACATTCTGTGGTCATGACGAGCGCAGCGATGGATGCGGCATTTTGCAATGCAGCACGTGTCACTTTTGCTGGGTCGATGATGCCCGCAGCTACAAGGTCGACGTACTCGCCCGTTGCAGCGTTGAGGCCCATAGAACCTTTTTCGGATTCGACTCGTTGAACAACAACTGAACCTTCCATGCCGGCATTGTCTGCGATGGCTTTGGCCGGAGCGACCAATGCTTCATACACAGTGCGAGCACCAGTTGCTTCATCGCCGGTGAGGCTTTCAACAACTTTGAGTACAGCAGGACGGCTACGAAGGAGTGCGGTACCACCACCGGCAACAACACCTTCTTCGATAGCGGCACGTGTTGCAGACACTGCGTCTTCAATACGGTGCTTCTTTTCCTTCAGTTCAACTTCAGTAGCAGCACCCACCTTGATGACAGCAACGCCGCCAGCAAGCTTGGCGAGACGCTCTTGGAGCTTCTCGCGATCCCAATCGGAATCAGTGTTGTCGATCTCTGTCTTGATCTGGTTAATGCGTCCGACAACTTCTGCCTTCTCGCCTGCTCCATCGACAATGGTTGTTGCGTCTTTGGTGATGATGACACGCTTTGCACGACCCAAAAGATCGAGTGTTACGTTCTCCAACTTCAGACCAATTTCTTCGCTGATGACTTGGCCACCAGTAAGAACAGCCATGTCTTGCAACATTGCCTTACGACGATCACCAAAACCAGGAGCTTTTACAGCTGTGGAGTTGAATGTTCCGCGAATCTTGTTGACAACAAGTGTTGCCAATGCTTCGCCTTCAACATCTTCAGCAATGATGAGCAACGCGCGACCAGTTTTCATAACTGCTTCGAGTGCTGGCAACAAAGACTGAACAGATGAAATCTTTGACGAATAGAACAAGATGTATGGCTCATCGATGATGGCCTCTTGACGATCTTGATCGGTGACGAAGTATGGAGAAAGGTAGCCCTTGTCGAACTGCATACCCTCGGTGAACTCAAGTTCAATTCCGAAAGTGTTGCTTTCTTCAACGGTTACCACGCCGTCTTTACCGACTTTGTCGATTGCGTCAGCGATAACGCCACCAATAGTGGCATCGGCTGCAGAAATTGTTGCGACGCTGGAGATATCACTCTTATCGTCAACAACTTTTGACTGGCTCTTGATGGACTCAACAGCCGCTGCGACTGCTTTTTCCATGCCGCGCTTGAGGCCCATTGGGTTTGCACCAGCGGCCACGTTACGCATGCCGTGCTGCACCATTGCCTGAGCAAGAACAGTTGCTGTTGTTGTTCCGTCACCGGCAACATCGTTTGTCTTTGTGGCAACTTCTTTCACCAACTGTGCGCCCATGTTTTCAAATGGATCGTCGAGTTCGACTTCCTTTGCAATGGAGACACCGTCGTTGGTGATTGTTGGTGCGCCAAACTTCTTGTCGAGCACAACGTTGCGACCTTTAGGTCCGAGTGTCACTTTGACAGCGTCGGCCAACTTGTTGACACCCGCTTCAAGTGCACGACGAGCTTCGTCGTGAAATTTCAATTGCTTTGCCATGTTGAGGACTACTTCCCAACAATCGCAAGAACGTCACGGCTGGTGAGAATCAAAAGATCGTCTCCGCCATGTGACACTTCAGTGCCGCCGTACTTGCTGTAGAGAACAATGTCTCCAACTTTTACATCGAGTGCGAAGTGCTTGCCTTCGTCGTCGCTCCAGCGACCAGGACCGACAGCAAGAACGGTTCCTTGCTGTGGCTTTTCTTTTGCAGTGTCAGGGATAACGAGACCAGATGCTGTGGTCTGCTCCGCTTCGCTGGGCTTGACAACGATGCGGTCATCGAGTGGCTTCAGATTCATGATGTTCCTCCGAGAAATCGGCTGTGAGCAGATATTGACCCGAGCAGGGGGACCCAACTCGGGGTTAGCACTCTAGGAGTGCGACTGCTAATGATACGGACTTCAGGCCAGGAACGGCAACCGTGGAGCTATATCTCGTGCGCAGATGGGGCTACTTCTACCCCGGCTGAGGCCAGCAATGTGGCAGTTTCGGCCAGGGGAAGGCCCACGATGTTGGACATGGACCCAGTTGACGAGGTCACCAAGGCACTGCCATGGCCCTGAATGGCATATGAACCCGCCTTGCCGGCCGATTCACCCGTGCCAATATACCAGTCCAGCATCTGAGGTGAGATGGGCATGATGGTCACGTCTGAACTGACGACCTTGATCTGTTCCCCACGATTGCTCACCACTGCCACGCCGGTATGCACCCGATGAGTGGTACCGCTAAGAAGCTGCAGCATGCGTCGGGCGTCGTCGTCATCTATTGGTTGACCGAGAATGTCGCCATTCAGATCAACAGTTGTATCTGCACCAACCACAACGGACGTTGCCTCGCTTGCCAAATATACGTCCCGTGCTTTTTGTAGGGCAAGACGTTGCACGTATGCAACCGGGTCTTCCTGCGGATGGGGAGTTTCATCAAGATCGGCCGGTATCACGATGAAGTCAGAGACGAGGCGGTGCAACAACTCAACACGGCGTGGAGAACGCGATGCAAGCACGATGGTGAGGTCAGTGGCCATTCCTGAACTCTACGACGCCAGCACACATCCTTGACATGAGCATTACAGAAGCGTCTAGATTTCAATTACGGACCGCGATAGGTCAGATTCTGAGCGAGGAGGCAGCAGACACTCTTATGGAACTACTTCCTCCTGTCGGCTGGGCCGACGTTGCTACCAAAACTGACTTGCAACACCTACGCGATGAACTCAAGGCCGAGATTCATAGTCTCCGTGTCGCTACCAAAACTGACTTGCAACACCTACGTGACGAGTTCAAGGCCGACATACAAGCTCTTCAGTTGAGTTTTGAAACAACGCTAGAAAAAAGACTTCACGAGCAAACGAAATGGTTCATTACGACCATGATCGCTATGAACGCAGTGACAGTTGCTGTGGCAGTTGCATTATCGAAACTTATTTAGCCACCGCTAAGCGCCATCTCATGTCCATCATCAGGCACAGTGAGATCGTCGCGATTTTCTAAATAGCCTTCTGGCAACACCACTTTGATTGGTCCGTTGGTATGACCGCGAGCAAAGCGTTCCCCACCTTCAACCAAACGCATTGTGTGATCAAGCCCCGCCGCCACCCGTTCAAGGTCTGCAAATGAGGCAGCCGTAGAAAAAGAACGGCGCACGTCTGAACCAACTGGATACCCCGTGAGATACCAACCGCAATGTTTGCGGAAGTTACGAATGCCAAACTCTGGACCCATGATCTGCATCAACCCTTGAGCGTGTTCCAACATCACACCAAGAACAAACCCGAGATCTGGCGATGCTTGCACTTCTTCTCCGCGAAATGCATTCACCAAGTCGCGAAACAACCACGGCTTACCAAGGCATCCACGGCCCACCACAACACCGTCGCATCCGGTTTGGTTCATCATGTCAATGGCATCTTGTGCTTCCCAGATGTCTCCGTTACCAAGAACAGGAATGCTTGTAACAGCTTGTTTCAGTTCAGCAATCTTTTCCCAATGAGCATGACCGGCATAGTGCTGTTCTGCGGTGCGCGCATGCAACGCAATCATGGCGATTCCTGCATCTTCAGCAGCTTTTCCGGTGTCGAGGAAAGTGGTGATGTCGTCGTTGATACCAATGCGAAACTTGCACGTAATGGGCACGCCAAACGGTGCTGCCGCTGCCACCGCTGCATCCATAATTGCGCGAGTTAAGTTTCGTTTCACTGGAACTGCCGCACCGCCACCTTTACGTGTCACTTTTGTGGCAGGACAGCCAAAGTTCATATCTATGTGATCTGCAATGTCTTGTTCACACAATGCACGAACTGCGCGGCCAACAAACTCAGGGTCACTGCCATAAATCTGCAGACTGCGAAAATCTTCATTCGGCGCAAACGCCACCATCTTCTTTGTCTTCTCATTGCCGTGCACCAACGCAGCAGCCATCACCATTTCGCTTACATAAATAAGGCCTGGACCAAAAGAGCGACACTGCGCACGAAAGGGAATGTTTGTAACGCCAGCCATAGGTGCGAGTACTACAGGGATAGGAAACTCGCGACCGCGCAAGACGAGTGGATGCCGTGTCATCGAGGGACCGCGTCAAGTTTGAGGTTTGGATACGCGCCGCATGACAATGAACTCGGGCCGTCAGCACCCAATCGATGCCACGCTGCTGCTGCAATCATCGCTGCGTTGTCTGTGCACATGGCCCGACTAGGAAGAGCTACCTTGAAACCGGCTGCTGCTCCCCGTTCGCTCATCTGTGCGCGAAGTAGTGAGTTGGCAGAAACGCCTCCACCCAACACAATTCCTTTTGCGCCAATCTGTTGAGCGGCACGAATAGTTTTCGTACACAACACATCGACCACTGCTGCTTGGAATGATGCCGCAACATCAACGTTTGCGACATCGGGATTCTTTTTCACATAGTTAATGACTGAGGTTTTGAGTCCACTGAAGGAAACATTTAATCCGTCGTGTTCCATGGCTCGTGGGAAATCGATTGCCTCAGCATTACCTTGCGACGCAATACGGTCAATCACTGGGCCACCCGGATACCCGAGATCTAAGTATCGAGCCACTTTGTCGTAAGCCTCACCTGCTGCATCGTCAATGGTTCGGCCGAGCACTGTGTAGTCACCATGACCACGCATTTCAATAATCATTGTGTGCCCACCAGAGACAAGCAGAACTACGAGTGGAAATTGAAGCGTTGGATCATCGAGAAGCCCGGCATACAAATGCGCTTCGAGGTGATTCACACCAATAAATGGCTTATCCCACACCAATGCCAAAGACTTTGCCGCAGATACACCAACAAGTAACGCACCAATCAATCCTGGTCCTGCAGTTGCAGCGACTGCGTCGATGCGTGACGGGAGAATTCCTGCCTCGGTAATCGCAGATTGCATCACTGGAATCAGTGCTTCCATATGAGCACGGCTGGCAACTTCTGGAACAACACCACCAAAGCGAGCATGAATTTCTATCTGGCTTGAAACGATGGACGACAAAACATCATTCCCGCCCATCACCACAGATGCTGCAGTTTCGTCACAACTTGTTTCCAACGCGAGAATGACAGTTGACTCGTTCACAACAAAATTGCTCATGGTCGTCTCGCTTCAATGAGTCGTACTCGTTCCATAAATTCGCTGGTGTCAACACCATGAGCCCACATAATGATGGCATCGTCTTTGTTTTCGTAATACTTCTTACGAATACCAGCTGGCACAAAACCAAAACGCCGATACAAGGACTGCGCAGCAACGTTTGTATGGCGTACTTCAAGAGTCATCGCAGTGCATCCACGATCGTGAGCCAAGATGGATAGGTCAATCATCATTTCTGTTGCAACGCCACGACCTTGCCAGGCTGGATCGACTGCAATGTTTGTGATGTGTGCGTCGTCGCCGCTAAACCACATGCCGCCATACCCCACCAACACATCGCCAACATACGCCACAAGGTAGTACCGCGAACCTGTGCGCATCTCTGATAGTTCGGTCACAAATGTGCGATGTGTCCATGGCTTTGGATACAGCTGTTCTTCAATGTCAAGAATCCGGCGCAAATGGCGACGGCGCATGATTTCAGTAGTCAATGCATCGGTTGCGCGTTCACGGAGGAAACTCATGATGCTGCCCCACGAGTTTGCCAATTGATCTCTGCATCTGGCGCGCGTAGATACATCGGTTCAACAGCGCCAGGCAATACGGTGTCGTCTGCAGCAAGTCGTTGACCAGCGAGCGTGACTAAATGAGTTGCTAACGGGTACGAACCAGATGCCCCCAGGAATTGTGCCCACTGCAATGCTTGGAAGACTTCCTGGTGGCGATCAAAGCCGCTACCAACACACACAATTTCTTCACCACGGTCTGCGAGATGTACTGCAAGATCTTCTGGAGACGACACAACAGGCTCGGTGATGCGTTGTGGTTCTGCACCAATTGCGCGCATGCGGTACAAGGCCCAGTACACCTCGCCACGTCGAGCGTCTAATGAAGCAGCCACAACCGACTCAGACCAATGTGCGTTCATTGCAACTACATCAAGACTGCACACCGAAATCATTGGCAACTCAAGTGCCCACGCAATTGATTGCGCAGTGGCAATGCCAACCCGCATTCCCGTGAAGAGCCCTGGGCCAACATCTACGGCAACTGCCGAAAGGTCAGACATCTCTACTTCGGCTTGCTGCATCACAAACTGAATCATTGGGGTCAGCGATTCTGCATGTCGGCGATCGCTCGCCAACATTGAATGCGCACGTACACCGCGATAATCGCCAAGCGCAACACCCACATGCTCGACCGATGTTTCAATACCAAGAATCATTAGTTCACACTCCATGTGCGAACTGCAGTGGCCAGTTGATCCCAGCGTGAATCCCATCCGTGGCCCGACACCGAAATGGTGATGTCTCGTTCATCGTCAGCGTCGTCATTGTGCGCAAGGTGCACAGTGAGCGCATCACCGAGAACATCAGAGGCGACATCGCCCCATTCCACCACCACAACAGAACCCATATCGGCTAATTCACGAAGCCCGAGATCTTCTACTTCTGCTCGACTCGACAAGCGATACAAATCGGCATGTTGAATTGGCATGCGGCCAGAGGTGTAACTCTGCACCAAATTGAAAGTAGGCGAAGAGACATACTCTTCGGAATCAACACCAAGAGCGTTGGCAAACCCAATGGTGAATGCAGTCTTTCCTGCACCCATATCGCCAGACAACACGACCATGTCTCGTGGTCGCACTAGACGCGCAATGGCAGCAGCAATGAGATGCGTGTCGTCGACCCCGCGAGAAAGACAATCAATCATTGGTAACGACGACCAATTCGTGAACTAATTCCGCACACAATCTCATAACCAATGGTGCCAGTTGCACTCGCCCATTCATCTGCGGTTACAACGTGCTCACCTTGACGGCCAATCAACACCACTTCATCGCCCACCATGACAGAAGAATCTGACCCACAATCAATCATGAGCTGGTCCATAGTGATAGTTCCTGCAAACTGACGTGGCACGCCATTCAATAAAACACCAACTGTTGTTTCACCCAATGCTCGCGGTACACCGTCGGCATATCCCAAAGGAACTGTGGCTATCAACGTTGCGGCATTAACTGGGCGACGCAGCCCATATGACACTGCTTCCCCTGCTTCAATCCAACGAACCGCAGATACACGGCTCTTCAATGCAAGGGCTGGAATAAGCCCGCGACAGAGTTCTTTTACGCCGTCACCCGGAAGGAGTCCGTACATTGCAATACCAAGACGCACCATAGAAAAACGTGAGTCCGGATTAGCTAATGCCGCAGCACTATTCGCAGCATGTACGAGCGGAGGTTCAATACCGTGTGCAGCAAGTTCTGCAAGAACCTCATTAAACAATCTCAATTGCTCAATATTTGCTGGATGCTCAGGGGAATCAGCTACAGCGAAGTGTGTGTACACACCTTCTAGCAATACCGAGTCAAAAGACTGCATAAAACGAATCAGCGAGAGTGTCTCGCGTGGTGCAACACCGACGCGATGCATACCCGTGTCGACCTTGACATGTACGCGCGCAACCTTGCCTGCAGCAGATGCAGCGTTAGCCAATACAGCAACACCACGTGTAGTGGTAACAGTGGCCGTGAGTTCGTAGCCCACCAGTAATTCGGAAAGCTCTGCTGGCTGTTCGCTCAACACCAGAATTGGTGCAGTGATACCAGCGCGTCGCAAAGCAACACCTTCATCCATGAGTGCCACACATAGACCTTCGGCTCCGGCGTTCAATGCAGCATTAGCAACCGGAATTGCGCCGTGCCCATATGCGTTGGCTTTCACTACGGCCCACACCTTGGCGGGCGCAACACGCTCGGCCACAATCGCAACGTTGTGCTGAATAAGCCCAGTGTGCACTTCTGCCCACGCCCAACGCGAAGAGAAATCAGCAGACACCAGACATCACCTCACTCAGTACATCAGAAATCAGCGCAACAACATCTCGTGCAATGGCACCTTCAGTTGGTAATGACGAACCAGCCATGCCATGAATAAACGCTCCCGCTGCCGCTGCTTCTGGCGCTGCTAATCCACGGGCCAAGAATGCACCAATAATTCCTGCCAAAACATCACCCGTACCCGCTGTGGCAAGGCGCTCATCACCAGACGCAACGAGATACACCCGTCCATCGGGAGAACAAATAATGGTGGTTGGCCCTTTGCGCACAATGGTGCACCCCGTTCGAGCGGCCAAAGCTTTCGTAGCGCCAATGCGATCAGGGCTGACAGCGTCACCTCCAAGAACTGCGAACTCTCCGTCGTGAGGTGTCAACACAGTTGGTGCTGTGCGTGCAGTGAGTGTCTCTAGTTTTCCCGTGGGGTCTACGGCTGCGCTCAAACCATCACCATCGATAACCATCGAAATGGCGCATGCCAACACAGAACGAACTTGAGCTCCAACGTCATCGCCGCGTCCGAGACCAGGCCCGATGACTAATGACTGGAACCGCTGCACATCTTGCCCAATGAATGCTGCCCAGTTTTCTGTGGGCAAAACTTTGCCAACTACTTCAGTGGGAACATTGAATGATGCGTCACCAGCACGCCACGACAAATGCACCATGCCTGCTCCGGCGCGCATTGCAGCCATGCTGACAAGTGACGCTGCGCCACCCATACCTGCACTACCAGCAATCACTCGCACGGCATTGTTCCATTTATGAGAAACACGATCTCGAGGTGGTAACCATGCTGCAACATCTGTTGCTTCAACGAGAAACGCAGTGTCATCATCAAGAGGGTCGATGCCTACATCAACAATGTCGATCTCTCCACAAAAAGATGGGCCATCGCCAAGAAGCATGCCTGTCTTTGGTGCGCCAAAAGTGACGGTGCGGTTTGCGACCAACACACTGGAGTTCACAGAACCATCAAGTGCATTAACGCCACTTGGAATGTCTACGGCAAGAACTGGAACATCGAAAACAAATGGCGGAGTCCACGAACCGTGAAAACCAATTCCATAGGCAGCATCGATCACAAGGTCGGCGCAACGCGAGTCAATAAATTGCCCACCCGCATCGTCTGCGTTCATCAAAGTTGTGGCGGCACCCCACTGTTGTAGCCATTGCGCTGCAACACGGCCGTCGTCTCCGTTGTGGCCCTTGCCAACTATGACCAGAACTTGCTTGCCATAAGACCCGCCGAGCATCTTGCGAGCTACCTGTGCCACTGCATAGCCAGCCCGTTCAATAAAGACAGATTCGTGATGCTCGCCAGCAGATGACAATGCGGCCGCATCAGCGAGCTTCATTTGCTCTGGCGTCAGGACAGCAATCACCCTGTAAGCGTATTAGGAGTATGGCAATCCGAGACGCTGTTAGAGGGCGGCTACTACAGCCATTGCAACAGAATCTGTATGGGTAATGGAAACATGCCAGCCATCTACTCCACGATTCGTTGCTAATTCCAAAGCCCGACCAGTGACCACCAGTTCAGGAGCACCAGAGTCGGCACTGTGCACAGAGACATCGTGGAAATCGAATGCACCAAGACCCACGCCCAAAGCCTTCATGGTTGCTTCGCGAACAGCAAAACGCGCGGCTAACGAACCAGCGTCATCGACGCGACCAGAGAGCGACGTTAGTTCTTGTTCTGTAAACAAACGAGTACGCAAATGCGGCCTGCGAATGAGCAACTCACGAAAACGTTGAATGTCGACAGCGTCAATCCCGATGCCCTGCATTACTGATTGCCACCAGTACGCCACAGGTTGGCGCTTTCAGATACCGGATTGATGAGCAGATCAGCAATGGCAACTTCGGCAAGACGATCTTCTCTGAAAGCGCCTTCGGATTCTGTTACCCAGTCCACAAGGCGGTCGTATCTGCGGTCATACCCCTGCAGAACTTGGCGCACGGTTGAGGCGCTCATGCTTTCTCTAAATGCAACGTGCACAAGCGTGATGCCGACAGTCTCGGCACCCTTTACTTCTGGAACGAAGATAACTGTGCGTCCATCTTTACGACCGCGCGCCACTAACACTTCTTGCTCCGCGGCCACGCGACGCTTTGTACCCATTAGCGATGTGTTTGCTTCTACGCGCGAAGACAATTGCAATGCGAGTCCGCCGCGTTCAACAATCGAGATGGTTGCAACATTCAAAGTTGGATCACCGTTGATTGCATATCTTGTGTATCCAACTACGGAATCAACCGCAGCATCGAGAGCAGCAAGAACTTTCAGTGTTGTGTACGACAATTGTTCGCGCGCCGCACCAGCATCTACAACGGCCTTGACCAGTGCACGGTCAAAGAGGCCTTCTTCGCTTCGAGAAATGCCAACGGTGACTGTCTTTGCCTGATGTTTGATGGCATCGATTGGACGAGTCAGTTCATCTATGCCGCGCGTCAATGCCGCTACAAGATCATCGAGGAGCACTGCTGGCGAGGCAACTTTGCCTGTCTCTCGTTGATAACTCTGCAATGGTTGAGGGCCAGTGACCGTGCGCAACATAGCCACTAACTGCACAGCCGTAGACGCCTCGAGGTTGCCGTCATATTGGCCAGTGCGTAACGCAGCAAAGAATTGTTGAGCCACAGGAAGAATCTGGCGCTCCACTTTTCCGAGAGCATCATCGCCAGTGCCACCACGACCAACAATGAGTTCCACTACTTCGCGTAATTGGCGCAAAGGCTTAGCTAGTGCATCGATAGCAAGAGCAGCTTCGTATCCGAAGAGATGACCCACCATGGCAGACAACACAAAAGCTAGTGCTGGGTCTGCAGCAGGAACAGACACAACTGCTGCTGCAGCATCGAAACGTGTCTCGCCTTCTGTTGCAATAACAATTGGCACTGCTTTATGAGCCTTAAAGATTGCTACTTCTTTTGCCACGTCTGCAGCAGTTCCCTCGGAGAGTCCCGCTGCACACACAATGATCATTGGTTCACACGAAAGGTCAATGTGTTTCTTGTCCTCGGTAATGTCACACGAGATGGACTTGTAGCAAAGTTCGGAAAGTTTGATTCGCACTTCATTTGCCGCAACAGTGTTTGGACCGCTGCCCACAACTGCCCAATACCGACGCGATGGTGCGTACTCATGAGCGATTGCAGCGATACTGCTGCGCTGAGCAAGGACAGTTTCCATCGCCGATGGCATGTCGATGAGTGACGACAAAATTCGATGCATACGTTCCGGATGTACACGACCCGTTGCTTGTGCAACTGCACATGACAAGATCGCACCTGCTGCCACTTGGGCATAAAACGCCTTAGTACTAGCAACGCTCATCTCAACATCGCGACCATCTGAGGTGTAGTACACACCATGTGCTTTGCTAGCCAACTCGCTGCCACGCCTATTAACTATTGCAAGTACCGATGCACCACGAGACACGACAAGGTCGACAGTTCTGTTTGTATCTGTAGTGGTTCCACTTTGACTCACCGCAATAACAAGCATGTCGGACATCTCTGTTGACATAGCGAATCCTGATAATTCAGTTGCAGTGAGAGCTTCAACGTGAATAGACGAATCAAGCAATGAGCCAAGCACTGGAACTAGTGATGTTCCGGCGACTGCCGCGGTTCCTTGACCAATGATGCGAATTCTCTTGATAACACCGGACCGAATTTTTTCAACAATCGCTGAAGGCAACGTGAATTCGTCTAACTCTGGAACGAGTAAACCATTGTTCTCTACTGTGCGGCCACGAATGGTCTTTCGGAAACTACGAGGTGCTTCGCGAATCTCCTTTAGCAAGAAGTGGGGTGCATCTCCACGATCAATATCGCGAGTGGTGACTTCGGCGATGTGCACATCTGCAGCAGAA
>JAPKZX010000123.1 GCA_026393575.1 Actinomycetota bacterium | reverse complement strand
ATTTAGACAAGATCGAATGGTTCCTCAACGCCCCGTAGAAGTAACCAATCTGGAAGCTTGCAAGTTTGTCGAATGCAATCTAAACAAGAGCTATTTTCGGCGTTGCACGTTGAACTCAGTGGTCTTTATCAACTGTGATTTAAGTCAATCTGATTTTTCCTCTACAGATTTGTCTCACGTCGAATTCAACAACTGTTTTATGGAAGGAACTGTATTTACTCGTTCCGTTTCAACCGAAGTAAAGTTCAACGCCTGTGACTTCGGAAAATCATCAGTTCCTATTCTTAAAGAAAAGAAATTAGAATCGTTCGACTAATTCATTTCGAGAGGATCTAAAATTAGTAGTACCAGTTAGTCGTGCGTTAATCCGTCGGGCATTGTTGCGCCAAACAAGTTGGCACCGGTCAGATTCGCTCCGGTCAGGTTGGCTCCGCGTAGGTTTGCACCCATCAGATTGGCACCGTACAGATTGGCACCGTACAGATTGGCACCCGTCAGATTGGCGCTGACAAGACTGGCACCCATCAGGTTTGCTGCGCTGAGAACTGCTGCGATTAGGTCTGCAGAAATCAGGTTTGCGCTCGCAAGGTTTGCGCCGGTGAGATCTACGTCGGTCAGGTTTGCACCTCGAAGGTTTGCGTCGTAGAGGTTGGCACCGCGGAGACTGGCCCCTGGTTCAATTTTGTGCCCGTTGATCTTCATGACAAGACCCTTTCAAGAATGAAATTATCTTCAGTGAGCATAGACCTAAGGGGTAGGGGGATTTTCCGTTGTGAAAAGCAACTACCTATTCAATGCTGCGGTTGGTTGCCTTTATCCAGGCCTTAATGTCGTTCCAGTCCCAGAATATTCCGGCTTTTAGCTCAGCAATTGGTTGTGGGAAATCATCATGCCTTGCGCGCCAGTTGTGAATCACGTTTGGGAAAGAAAGATTCAGACGTTCTGCGATCTCGTGGGCCCCCACGATGTCTTTGGGGTCAAGTTTTCTCGTCACAGAATAATCATGACACAAGGGTTGCATACGGTCATAATCACCTTTAGTCTGATTATGACCGTAATCACTTGTAAGAAAGTTAGAGGAGCTAAATGAGCATCCACAAAAGGACAGCAGGAAAACAGACCAAGTACGACGTCAAACTGCGCCGCCCAGACGGTACGCAATATCAGAAATCGTTTAACACCAAGAAACAAGCAGAGGCCTATGAAGCACAACAACTTGTTGAACACAACAATGGCACCTGGCTAGATGACCGTTACACCAACATCACGTTTGAGCAGATGGCTACTCGATGGCTTGAAAGTAATAACGCAAAGCGCCAAACATCTCTAACCCGGGATATCGGCATCCTCAACAAACATCTGATACCCGCTATCGGTAGTCGCCAGATCAAAACGATCAAACGTTCAGATATCAGTGCCATGGTCAACACATGGGTAATTGCCAAGCTGTCACCAGCAACAATCCGCCGCCACATCGCTGTTTCATCTGCAATATTCAACATGGCAATAGCAGACGACATCCTTCACAAATCACCGACACTAAAAGTCTCCACCCCGCGAGTGGACCCCAGTCATGGCAGGGCACTAACAGCAACTGAATCTGAGCTTCTACTTAGTCATATCCCCCAGGAGCATTACGCACTCGTGTTCACAATGCTCACCACCGGTCTTCGTTGGTCAGAAGCTGTAGGACTACAAGTTAAACACTTCAGTCCAATGACACCACCCCCAACACTGACGGTTGAGCAGGGCATCCATGAAACGGGGAGGGGATATGTCATTGAGAAACCCAAATCAGCCGCTTCACACCGCGTTATTGTCCTGCACTCGAAACATGTAGAAGTAATCGCTCGGTATCTGCAGGATACAAACCGTTCAGCTGTAGATGCTGAAGCACCACTGTTCATAAGTCAAAAGGGGGGGCGCCTCGTGTCCTCAAACTTCCGCAACCGGATCTGGCAACCAGCAGTCAAAGCAGCTGGCCTAGAAGGACTTCAGATCAAAGACCTACGCAAAACTGCAGCCACTAATTTGCTTCAAAGCGGAGCAGATAGCAAAACAGTTACTGCGATCTTGGGCCACGAAGATATTCGCACAACACTCAACCACTACGCAAAGACAACACCAGAAAGCCTGGCTAACGCTGCTCAAGTCTTGGTTGATTCAGTCTCAATACGTGACCCACGATTAGCCAAGGAGGCTTGATAATGAGGAACATCTATACATACGAAGTAGCAATGTTGATAAACGTTGGTGCACAAACTGAAGCAGATGCGCAAATACTGATCCGGGAAATCGTAGATGAGATTGTCGACAACTGTGACAGTCCAGGATATGAGTTTTCACTGTGCAATGTCATGAATGAAAACGTTGAGAGCATCTTTTGTTCAGCAGAGGTATTCGTTCCATTCCCCCTGCAGGGATAGACACTTTAGATCTTTTTCAAGATCTCTTGTTTTGCAAAGTCGAATTCCTCTCGCGTAAGAATTCCATCATCAACAAGGGCTTTCAATTCTCTCAATTGGGCGATGAAGTCCGGAGCAGCCAAAGAACTTTTGGTGGGAGGTTGTAAAACCAAATTCATTCGCTCAAGAATAAATGAATGAAACTTCTCAAATAGCGGTTGTTGGGACAGTTCAAATGAAACCGAATTCTCATGAGCTTGGCTTGTCGTTGCAGATTCACTGTCAGTAAACATTCCGAGAACTTTTAGAGCTTTTCCTGCTGAGTCTCGATGCTGTCCAGTCAACGCGCCAGGAACCGTGAATTGAAGCGCGCCCATCCCTCCGCGACGAGCACTTGCCAAATGAACCGCTTGGATAGTTCGCAAAGGAATAGTTCGGACACCTTCATTTAGTGTGTCCTGCCAGCTAGACAAGATAAAGGTGCTTCTCTTTTTTGTAGTCTCGACATGAATTTCGATTGAATCCTTGATCAACCTAACCCGGCTGTTAAATCCATAAATCCAGTCCCCACTTGCAAAGTCAATATCATCCTGGACGATTTCAATTGCTTCCACTTGTTGATCTTGTTGTGATTCAACTTCTTCCAGTAGTGGCGTTTCTGCTGGAAGTTCGAATTCCACCAGTTCGATCAGTGAGCCATCTGTAGGAGGGCTTAGTTGCTTAAGTTTTTGATCAGTCAAGTCGGCATCAAAATAGATCTGTTCTAGGCCATCTTCAGTTCGGACTTTGTAAGCCCAACCGGCTCCCGTATAGAGGCGGGCAAAGTGTCGCTTTAATGGATCTTTGTAATATCCAGAAGGTTCCATGGGTGCAATTTAGTCCTGTATCTCACAGGTTGAGTTAGAGATGTTCAATAAATGTTCAATCTGAGGGATTGATAGAAATCATTTCTCCAGCAAATGCTTGTGGCGTATGGAGCCCAAGAGGGGAATCGAACCCCTGACCTACGCATTACGAGTGCGTTGCTCTACCGACTGAGCTACCTGGGCAGGAGTTTCACTTTATCTCTCGGGTAACT
>JAPKZX010000108.1 GCA_026393575.1 Actinomycetota bacterium | reverse complement strand
AATTTCTTCAGGTGTTGCACCCCAGAATTGAAAGATCATGACAGAGTAAAGAGTAACAACATTCAGCTCTAGAGCAATTGATTTTCTATGTCAATACAAAATACGTATTGACATTGTTGACGCAAACGCCATGCGTCAAAACGTGCAGTGTGATCTTGATTAATGAGGTGCTACATGACTCAATACGTTCAACGTTCTAGTCGTTTGGTTGTAAGTCAAATCGCGGCCGAGTGGTACCTCACAGTCGATTTTGATGCTTTTGCTGTGAATTGAATAGAAAATATTTTCTGCCTCTCACTGAGAGGATTTTGAGCACTGAGAATAAACAAAGTGTGCAACTATTTATATAAGTCCTGCCCGATAGGGGATACAGAGAACACCTCAACCTCGAGTCCAACTTGAGGGTTTATAACGTACGTGTTTATCCACACCTAAAACTCTGCAAACCCAATCCAGTAACAGGTTCTTTGTTCTTTTAAACAGCCCTAGGATTTTTAGGGAACACCAGACGGAAAGTCCATTCCAGCTGGCGTTTCGTACCAAAAAATCACATCCACGAAGGGCGAACATCGTGAAACTTTTAATACTGGGTAGGTCCTTTCCTACCCCGACTTCTGCGGCAAGCAGAACGTCGGTCATCAATCAACTCAATCGAGAAGCACGACGTGTTATGCGCGTCGTGCTCGCACTCTTTATTGCAGCTTCAACTGCACTGCCATTCATGCCGTCAATGATCGCCCTCGCTGACGTCACGAATAACAACAACAACGTTGCACCTGGTACGAGCAACAACAACAGTTCGAACGGATCGCCCGTCGGTACGAACAACACCATCACTCCAACTGTCACGCCTGTAACAACTCCTAGCCGCACAACATCGCCCGTTGCGCTGCCATCAGTTCCATCTGGACTGTTAGTGGCACCTGATAATCAGAAACTCACGCTCAGTTGGGACACCCCTAACGTCAGCGAGAAAATCTCTGGTTATGCAGTGTCGTGGAGTCTGGACGGACGCACATGGACTCCTGTGGCAAAGGCTCGGACATCAACGAACACTTCAGTGGTACTTGAGGGTCTGACGAATGGCGTGGTCGTTTATGTTCAAGTAGCGGCCATCAACTCGTCTGGCACCGGAGGCAGTATCTCAACGTCTGGTATCCCTGCTGCGCTTGCAACCGCTCCGCGCGGTGCGGCCGTGGTTTCGACTCCTGCAAGCGGGGCTCCCTATGCGGATGCTGTTCTTGTGAGCAGCCCAGCTGGATTCTGGCAGTTTGGAGACAGCCCATCGCACACTGTTGCTGATAATTCGGCAACGGGAACCCTGAGTGGAGTTCCAGCTTTCGGGATGCCAGCGCCGATCGGCGGAATGATTGCGGGGTATCTGCAAGGCAAAGAACTGATATCGGATATTCCAGTTAGTGACTCGTTCACTCTCGAAGGATGGATTAATCCTTCATCAATCAATGGGGATGCCGCAACAGTTGCTCGCGTCGGTGATAGGACAAACGGTTCGTTCATGCGAGTGACTTCAGGCGGAGCTCTGCAATTTGTGGGCTTCGCAAATGGTGCCGCTTCAAAGGTGGAATCTGTACGCGGACTTGTCCCATCTGGTAGTTGGTCACATTTGGTTGCGACATATAGCGCTGGTGAAGTGTTGTTGTACGTGAACGGGGAACGCGTTGGCGCGGGAACGTCTGCTGCAACGGGTGGCGTATTTGTAATTGGCGGTGCAAACGATTCAGGTTTTGCTTACACAGGTTCGGTAGCCAACTTTGCGGTGTACTCCACTGTGCTGGCTGCGTCTGATGTGAGTGCGCATTGGAACGCAGCGAATTATCAATTGGGAACAGGAAACATTCCGTCCGCACGTGCAGGTGACGCATTTGTCATTGTGGAATGGACTGCACCCGTTTCTGATGGCGGTTCGCGCATACTTAGTTACAACGTGCAAGTGAATACTGCTGCAGGTTGGGTTGATGCAATTAGCAATACATTCTCTTCTTCGACTTCGGCATTTGTTACACAGCTAGAAGACGGCACACGTTTGTCGAATGGAACGGCCTACCAATTCCGAGTTCGCGCAGTTACGAGTGTTGGCGCCGGAAATGCAAGTGAAGCAGTTACTGCAACGCCACGCGGATTAGCCGCTGCGCCAACAGAGTTTGCGGTATCAGTGCCCACACTTGGCAATGTGGCTTTCAGTTGGGCTGCGCCATCGAATGATGGTGGATTTATGATCACCGGATACCGCATTGAGATATCGAGTGATAACTCATCTTGGCGCACATATGCATCGGCTAGTGCTGACACAACAACATTCACTATGGGAGATGTTGTGACCGGAACTCCATTTGCTGATGAGGTGTACTACTTCCGTGTACGCGCTGAATCTTCAGCTGGTGCAGGACAAAGCACGTAGCCAGTCGATTGTTGAGAACAATGCTGCACCAACTTCTGTTTTCGAACGGGAGCAGTCTGTCCTTTCTGCAGAAGTAGGAATGATCGATGCAGTTGCACGTATTTACGCAACTGGCGGTGTACCAGGTCGTGTTGATGCGCTCATCGCAACAGCGACAATTGGCGGCCTTACATTGACCTGGAATACGCCAAGCGATACAGGAACAAGTGCGTTGACTGGTTTTGTCCTGCAGTCATCAACGGATGGAGCTGTGTGGACGAACGTCAGCACTTCCGCGACTTCGCCGTACGCAATCGGATCTCTGGTCGCTGGTACGCAGTACATGTACCGCGTGTACGCAACAAATGCTTCAGGTACCGGCACACCAACAACAGTCATCGGCATGGCCGGCGGTAACACGGCTGGAAACTTTGCATCAGCGCCAACGGGCAGCAATGCATCTGCGGGAACGATTCCAGTTTCTGGTTCATCAAATATCGATTCGTATACATCGTCAGTACTTGCTGACAGCCCAACCGGATTCTGGAAACTGAGTGACGCTTCGGGCGCAACATCAGCAGCAGATTCGGGAAGTGCTGGAGCAAACGGAGTTCCTACTGCCGTGACATTTGGCAATGGATCAAACGTTTCTCCGTTGGGCGCAGGTCAGTTGGCTGCATCGTTTAATGGAGCGTCATCAAAGATTGTTGTTCCCGATAACGCTGCATGGAACTCAAGTTCCATGACGGTGGAAGCTTGGATTAAGCCTGGCGCGTCTCAGACAACAAACTTTGCTGCAATTCTTGGTCGCAACACTGCAAGTAACGGTTGGTGGATGGAGCAAACCAACGCAGGGCAGCTCTTCGCGTGGGTGAATGGCGTCAGTCTGATC
>JAPKZX010000009.1 GCA_026393575.1 Actinomycetota bacterium | reverse complement strand
ATGGCGCAGGCAGTTGAGTTGGCGACCCAAATGTCGAATGGTCGTGTTCCAGTTCTGTTGTCGCCAGCGTGCACCAGTTATGACTGGTATCGCAATTACAACGAACGTGGCGATGATTTTCAAAAATGCATCAAAGATTTTTTCGAAACAAATTCAGGAGTTGCATGATGTCGGATACAGATAATCGTAAAAAGACTCCCACCGTACGAGAACGTCGTGAGGCAACGGTTGGTCGAATTGGTTTTCGTGAGCGCTATCGCATGCCGACGGAGCGTCCACCAGCAGTGGTGTATTGGATTGGAATCACTGTTGCGTCACTAGTTTTGCTTGGGCTCATAATGGTGTTGTCTGCATCGTCGGTGGTCAACCTGTACGACGGATCCTCTGCTTGGGGCATGTTTCAGCGTCAATTGTTGTGGGTAATTTTGGGCTCGGTTGCAATGTATTTTGCGATCATCATGCCGTATGACATGTGGAAAGGGAATGGTTTTCTCCTTGTTCCGGTGACATTGACCGTGCTTGTTGCAAACTTGGTGGTAGGGGCACGAGGTCGAATAACAAACGGAGCGCAGGCCTGGCTCAACATCGGAGAATTTCAATTCCAACCATCTGAGTTCATGAAAATCATGACGGTACTTTTCTGTGCGAACTTCTTGGCGCGTCGCCATCGTTCGGTAGCCATCAAGCAAGCAGTGCTGTATCCAATGCTGTCGGTACTTCTCATCACTGTGGGTCTTTGCGTCTTACAAAGAGACTTTGGTGGTGCAACTATTTTCTTTGGAGTCATCATCACCGTTCTTTTCATGGCTGGGATTCCGTGGCGACAATTGCTCGCTTTGGTTGGAGGAACAGCAGCGATCGCTGTGGTGGGTTACCCCTATGCAGGTAGCGCAGCTGTGCGTGTGCATGCCTGGCTGAATATGGATCAAGAGGTAGTTCGCATTGATAAGGGATATCAGGTGTACCAGGCGTTGCTGAGTATCGCGAATGGTGGATGGCAAGGTACTGGTGCAGGCTCTGGTACTAGTAAATGGGGCTACGTTCCGCTTGCGCACAGTGACTTCATTTTTGCTGTCGTGGCAGAAGAAATGGGCTTGCTGGGAACAGTGCTTGTGTTCGGTGGATTCTTGCTATTGATTTATTTTGCTGTTCAAGTTGCTTATAACGCGTCTGATACTCACGGTGCATTTATTGCAGGTGGTGTCGCTGCGTGGTTTGGTGTGCAGGCGTTTGTCAACATCGGCGGAGTAGTGGGACTCATCCCAATGACCGGATTAACTCTGCCCTTTTTGTCATATGGCGGTTCATCTATTGTCGCATCCATGATTGGCGCAGGTCTATTGATCAATGTGGCTCGATACCCAAAGAAGTCCGCGTGACGTTTGCAGTTGTGACCGGAGGCGGCACTAGTGGCCACGTGATTCCGGCAATGTCTATTTGTGAGGCGTTGATTGATGCCGGTCACAATCCGGCAGATGTGAAGTATGTCGGCACCATTCGCGGAGTTGAAACTTCCTTAATGGCTGACAGCCCAGTGGAGTCGTTGTTCTTGCCGATCTCTGGCCTCCAGCGGTCGTTTTCCGCACGAGGAATATTGCGCAACATGGCATTGCCATGGCGGTTGCTGCGAAGTCGTCTTGTCGCGCGTCGATTTCTTTCGAAGTGGTCGCCCAAGGTAGTGGTCTCTGTTGGTGGGTATGCCAGTGAGCCAATGTCGCGCGCAGCTATTGCTGCAGGCATTCCGTTGGTATGTGTGAGTTACGACCATCTCGCAGGTTTGGCAACCAGGAGACAAGCAAAACATGCACAGGTATGCGCCGTTGCATTTGCTGATAGCGATCTGCCTCGTGCTCATGTCACTGGCGCCCCAGTACGACGTGAACTGCGAAATCTTCTTGTCTCTGAGTATCGATCCAAGGCGCGACAAGTTCTCGGTATTCCTGAGGAGAACACATTGATTGTTTTCATGGGTGGGTCATTGGGTTCGCAAAGTATTAACACGGTTGCTGTTGCATGTACACAACAACAGTTTCTGTTCGATGGAAGCGGTATCTCCGTATTGCACATCTGTGGTGAACGATTCTTGCAAGAGCCGATGCCCGAAGTTGCAAACGGTATTGAGTACCAACGCGTTGGGTACGAATCTCGTATGGCAGAGGTGTATGCCGCAGCAGACATCATTGTCGCTCGTGCCGGTGCAAGCACCGTGGCAGAGATTGCAGCGGTGGGAGTTGCATCGGTTCTCATTCCATGGCCCGGCGCTGCAGATAATCACCAAGAGCACAACGCTCGCTGGTTGTCGAATGACGGGGCCGCGATTCTGTCTGATGATGCCTCATGCCGTAATGGTGCGACCCTTCAAGTGGTCCAAGAACTTGCGAGCAATAAGGAATTACAGACCAAATTGGCGCAGAAAGCCCGCCAGAAGGGCGACATTCACCGCAGTAATGAGCTTGTGAAAGTCATAGAGAACGCCGCATCGTCTGCTCGGTCGTGAGACAATGGGCATCCCATGCAGTCGCGTGATTCTCGCCGTCAAACTGAACCTCTGATCGATCTTTCTTCTCCACGCCATTGCCACGTGGTGGGGATAGGTGGTCCCGGTATGAGCGCTATTGCTCTGCTCCTGCATCAATCGGGACACACTGTGTCTGGTTCAGATCTCTACGAATCAGATGTCATAGAACAACTACGACGAGAAGGTGTGTCGGTCTCGATCGGGCATGACGCATCGCTTGTGCTGGGCAAAGATGTAGTGCTGTATTCCACGGCAATCCCATTGTCCAATGTTGAGTTAGTGGAAGCGCAGCGCTGTGGAATTCCTGTGCGGCATCGCAGTGGAATTCTCGCGTCGCTCTGTGCTGTACGCCACGCAATTGGTGTGGCTGGTACACACGGCAAGACCACAACAACAGCTCTTATTGCACACATCATGGGTATTGCTGGCCAATCGCCATCTTCGTTAATTGGTGCAGAAGTTGTGGGTGCAGGAATCGGTGCTCAATATGGCACTAGTGAGTACTTTGTTGTGGAAGCCGACGAGAGTGACGGAACCCTTGACGTGCTTCCATTGTCTTCCATTGTTCTCACGAATGTTGACATTGATCATCTTGATTACTTCGCCACTTTTGAAGCGATACAAGAATGTTTTGTCGAAGCTGCGTCCGTGGCCACTCATCACGTGGTGCTTAACTCTGATGATCCGGGCTCTAGTCCAGTAATTACCGCCCTCCAGGGGAACAGCCGAGTAGTCACTTTCGGTACGAGAGCGGGAAGCACTTTTCGAATCGAAAATGAACGGTCTTCTGATCTCGGTGTCGCTTTTGAATTAGTTCATGGAAGTGATCGTGCGTTGGTGGCATCTCAATTGCGGGGCCATCACAACGTCTTGAACATCGCCGCCGCCATTGCACTCAGCATTTCTGTCGGAGTCTCATTAGGCACGGCAGTAGGTGCTGTGGCTACATTCCCCGGAGTGATGCGCAGATTTACTGAACGCGGAACCTATGACGGTGCGCTGCTTATTGATGATTACGCACATTTGCCCGCAGAGATTGAAGCCACACTTCTTGGTGCGCGGAGTCATCCTGCATTGCGCGGAAAATTGATTGCCGTATTCCAACCCAACCGTTATCACCGAATAGCCAGAATGGCCGATACGTATCGAGATTGCTTTGCGACTGCTGACATCGTGGTGATTACGGATGTGTATGCCTCGGGAACACCTAAAATTGAAGGAGTGACAGGGGAGTTGCTCGTTCAGGCCATTACACAAGCTCATCCTCGTGCAACCATTGTCTGGGCCCCTAGCCGCGCCGACACAGTGTCTGCGGTCAAGTCAGTAATTAGCACTGGCGATGTATGTGTATCTATGGGGTGCGGAGACATCGAGACGTTCCCAGATGACCTCACAGGTGGTGTGTTGTGAGTGATGCAACCTGGATGCCCTTTGTTCAGCAATGTGCGGACGCTGGACTTCAAGTAGATACAAATGTGGCGATGGCGCAACGAACAACTTATGGAGTCGGCGGAAGTGCAGCCGTTGTAGTCGTTGTACATAGCGAAAGTGACGCAGTAGCACTATCGAAAGTTGTCGCACAGTGTCAGGTAGAGAACATTGTGGTGGTTGGTCGCGGCAGCAATGTGTTGGTGTCAGATGAAGGATTCAATGGTGTCGTTGTCTTACTCGGTGCTGTTTCGCCCGACTCTGCTGTCGGTGTTGATGGCGATGTGGTGCAAGCAGGTGGTTCAGCGTTGATGCCAGTACTAGCAAGACGTTCAGTGGGTGCTGGTCGTGGCGGTCTTGAATGGTGCGTTGGCATTCCTGGAACTGTGGGTGGTGCAGTGCGCATGAATGCCGGTGGTCATGGAGCAGAAATGGTGGACAATCTGATTGATGCACGTGTCGTGTCGTTGAAATCAGGAAATGTCTGCGTTGTTTCGAATGCGGATCTTGGCTTGCACTTTCGTGGTTCAGCGTTGAGTCAGCATCATGTTGTTCTTTCCGCACGATTTCAGACGACGAACATCACTCCGAAAGAGGGAACCGCGACGATTAACTCGGTGGTTGCATGGCGTCGAGAACACCAGCCAGGTGGACGCAATGCTGGGTCTGTATTTGTTAACCCAGCACAAGGTGACGGCAGTGCAGGTGCTCTCATTGATGCTGCCGAACTGAGGGGTTACAGCCGAGGTGGCGCATCCGTGTCTGAGAAGCACGCGAACTTTATTCAGGCAAGCGAACATGCGTCGGCGGCTGATGTTGTGGCTGTCATGGGCGACGTGCAACAGAAGGTATTTGAAGTTCATGGGATTATGTTGCGTAGCGAAGTGGCGCTAGTAGGTTTCGACGCACGAATAGCCGAACAGTTTTCTGATCCACGCCATAGTGCGCTAGAGCAGAATGATGCACGGGCACACTTGAGCAAACTGTTGGGAGACATCGATGAGTAATTCTGATGACTCCAAACCCTCCGGCGAATTTGTCGTCTCCGAGGTATCCAATGAAGTGCTCGATGAACTGTCTCAACTTTTTGGAAGTGATAGCACCCCGTCCGTGTCACAGGCGCCAGAGTCACCCGACGATGACAATGTAGATACCACCACGATGTTGACGTCAAGTGGTGATGTCACTGCGGCTGGCGTTGAAGACGAGAGTGTGTCAGCAGTTTTAGAGATAGTTGACGAGTCGCTAGATGTTTCCTCTCCAACTCCAGGACCAGCAGACCCGCTGATTATTGAAATGCGCGGAGACGTGTTTACTGGGGACGACGATGCAGAGGCTTTCGTAGTCATTTCCGACAGCCTTGATCACGTTGTCATCGTGGATGACGATCGACCAGACCCCACGTTTGAGGACCGTCGCCGAAAACAAGAGCGTCGCGAGCGATTGCAGCGAGTCAAGTGGCTGAAGCTTGCCGGCGTTGTGGTGGGCGCGATTGTCGTTGTGATGGCCATTCTCGCTTCGCCGTTGTTCGCAATTAGGTCAGTCACGCTTGAAGGCAACGTGTACACGTCTAAGGAAGTCGTTGAACAAGTTCGTGACTTACTCAAGGGTGCTTCAGTGTTTACTGTCGACACGGGTAAGGCGCGCACAATTCTTCTCGATGATCCGTGGGTGTCTGATGTGCGCATAACGACTCATTTTCCGTCGAAGGCGTTAGTAGAAATTGCCGAGCGAGTTCCCGTGGTGTGGTACGTGGGTACCGACCAAAAGGTGCGTGTCGTCGATGCACGTGGGCGCGTGATTGTGGTGCTTGATGGATGGCCAACGAAATATCTCCAGGTGGAGGGCACTGGGCCATCACTTGATGCGGGGGCAGTTGCCGACGACGCGTATCGAGCTGCGGCTCAACTGGTGCTAGCACTGCCAGATGAGATCCGCCCGAAGGTCGCCTCGCTTGCTCTCAGCCCCGGTGGTGAACTCTCGATGACATTGAAGTCGGGAACCGTTGTGCGTTTTGGCCAGCCTGCTGACCTACAGAACAAGTTGGTACTGGTGGTGGTGCTATTGCGCCGTCAAGACCCCGCAACCCTTGCTGTCGTTGATGTTTCCACCGGAACGGCCACTGTAAAGATCCGTTGATTTGCTTGCAGGGGGTTGAATTGCCACAAATGTGGCTCTCGCTGTGGAAACATTGAGGAACACAGTCCATCAGGACTTCTTTTCGGAGGTAATGGCCCATGGCCGGAGCACCACAGAACTATCTCGCAGTTATCAAAGTCATCGGTGTCGGTGGCGGCGGTGTCAACGCTGTTAATCGAATGATTGACGCCGGACTGCGCGGAGTTGAATTCGTTGCAATCAACACAGATGCCCAGGCACTTCTCATGAGCGATGCTGATGTCAAACTCGACATTGGTCGCGACCTGACGCGTGGCCTTGGTGCCGGATCAGATCCCGATGTCGGTCGCGCAGCTGCCGAAGCACATCGCGAAGAGATTGAAGAATTGATCAATGGCTCTGACATGGTATTCATCACTGCAGGAGAAGGCGGCGGTACCGGAACTGGTGCTGCTCCTGTTATTGCAGAGATCGCAAAGTCACTTGGTGCATTGACAATTGGTGTCGTCACTCGACCATTCCAGTTCGAAGGTCGTCGTCGTGCAGTACAAGCCGACAATGGCATTGAGAGACTGAAGGAAAAAGTTGACACGCTTATTGTCATCCCTAACGACAGGTTGCTTACAGTCGCAAACGACAAGACATCTTTAGTGAACGCATTCAAGATGGCAGACGAAATTCTGTTGCAAGGTGTTGCAGGTATTACAAACCTCATCACCACTCCTGGTCTTATCAACACTGACTTTGCAGACGTGAAGATGATTCTTACTAATGCAGGATCTGCGCTTATGGGTATAGGTATTGCAAGTGGCGACAATCGCGGTGTTATCGCTGCAAAAGACGCTATTTCCAGCCCAATGCTCGAGGCAGCCATCGACGGTGCTCGCGGCATCTTGCTCAACATCACTGGCCCATCGAGCATGGGCTTGTTCGAAGTCAATGCTGCAGCAGAAGTTGTTCAAGCAGTTGCGCATCAAGACGCCAACATCATCTTCGGTACCGTTATCGACGATGAGATGGGCGATGAGATGAAGGTAACTGTGATTGCTGCCGGATTCGAGCGGTGGGACAGTGGTTCGCATCGTTCCTCCGCAGGAACCAGAAGCACCTCACGTCCATCCGACAGTCGTCCATCTTCAAACGTGCGAGACATCTTCTCTGATTCAGACCCACTGTCTGACGACGATGATGATTTCGACGTTCCATCATTCCTGAAATAAGGAACTCACACTTGGTCGACCCAAGCGAGGTCGCTGATCGCATTTCTCTTGTGCGCGATGAAATCATTCGTGCAGGAGGAGTGGGTGTTCAGTTAGTGGCTGTTACTAAGTCTTTCCCGCGTGATGCAATTGCTGCTGCGGTGCTCGGCGGATGCGATGCAGTGGGCGAGAACTATGCACAGGAATTGCTAGCCAAAGTCGAAGAGGGATTGCCGCCTGTTGACATTCATTTCATTGGTGGGTTGCAGTCCAACAAAGTGAAATCGATTGCACCACATGTGGCTCTCTGGCAGTCCGTAGATTCCATGTCGGTCATTCACGAGATTGCGAAACGCGCCCCCGGGGCTCGGATTCTTCTGCAGGTGAATACCACAGGCGAACTCACGAAGGGCGGCATTGCGCCTCATGACGTGGCGAGTTTCTTTGACGTGGCCGTGCAGGCGGGGCTCGTCGTGGAGGGTTTGATGACGATTGGGCCCACCGCGACTGGAGTGAGTGAACGAGAGCGGTCCTTCACCACATTGCGCCGAATGGTCGATGAAATGGGGCTTTCTGTGTGCTCGATGGGTATGTCTGATGATTTCGTGCAGGCAGTGGAATGCGGTTCGACCATGGTCAGAGTAGGCAGTCGATTGTTTGGACAACGCCTCACCTGACCGAGTGCGGTCCTCCCACATCTGCTGTCTCAAGTGGATTAGCCTGTAGATATGTCATTTTTCCGTCGCGCAATGGATTATCTCGGTTTGAGTGGGGAAGAGGCCTACGACGATTACGACATGTCGATGGAGTACGAGCGCCCCGCACGACCACAACGTTCTGCACCAGAGCCAGTGCAACGACGTGGCTACGAGCCTGAATATTCTTCGGAGGTGCAGCGCCCTGCGCAACGTCCGATGCGTGTCGATGACACAGGAGCTGCTCGTCGTCCAGATGATTCCGGTTTGCAAGTACGTCCAGTCGGAACGCCGCGTCAAGCTGCCACTGCACAAACTGTTCGTCCTATCGCAGCAGGTGGCGAAACTGTCACAGTGCGTCCACGTTCTTTTAATCAAGCACAAGAGATCGCCGATTACTTCAAAGAAGGTCTGCCTGTCATTGTGAACCTTGAAGGTTTAGATGGCGAAATGCCTCGACGCATTATCGATTTCGCAAGCGGCATGTGTTACGCACTTGGCGGCACGATTGAAAAAGTCGGGACTGGTGTTTTCTTGTTGAAGCCCGCAGTCAGTTTTGACTCTCCTCGCTACTAGGTCATCATGAATCCGATTTGCACAATTGCGAACCTGTACGTATTGATCATTGTTCTTCGCGCTATCTCATCTTTCTTTCCCATCGCTCCTGGCAGTCCGTTCGCGCCAGTTGTGCGTTTTCTCTACCAGGCAACCGAGCCGGTCTTTCAGCCTGTGCGGCGAGTGCTTCCGACCTTGGGAGCCTTTGACTTCACGCCCCTAGTCGTGCTCATCGGGGTGCAACTGGTTGCTGGCCTTCTTGGGTGCTAGCCCATCTCACCCCTAGCCTGAACGCGTGACATACCCCCACGTTGACTCTCAGCCTCACTTCCCATCGGTGGAAGAAGGGGTCCTTGCACGGTGGGAACGCGACAATACCTTTGCTGCAAGTGTTGCTGCTCGCCCCGCAGGCGAAAATGGCGACAACGAATTCATTTTTTATGACGGCCCGCCGTTTGCAAATGGATTGCCACATTACGGTCACTTGCTCACAGGATTCGTCAAGGATGCTGTGCCTCGTTACCAAACAATGCGAGGACGTCACGTAGAGCGTCGATTCGGTTGGGATTGCCACGGATTACCTGCTGAAGTGGAAGCAGAAAAAGAACTCGGCATTGCTGGTCACCCCGCGATCGCAGCATTTGGTATCGACAAGTTCAACGACGCATGTCGTACAAGCGTGTTGCGTTACACCGATGAGTGGCAAAGGTATGTCACGCGTCAAGCACGGTGGGTTGATTTTGCGAATGACTACAAAACTCTCGACACTCCCTACATGGAAAGCGTCATGTGGGCGTTTCGCACATTGTGGGATAAGGGTCTCATCTATGAAGGTTTCCGCGTGTTGGCTTACTGCTGGCGTTGTGAGACTCCGCTCAGCAATACAGAAACGCGTATGGATGATGTCTACAAGGACCGTCAAGACCCTGCACTCACCGTTGCATTCCAGTTGGACTCTGGCGAAAAGATTCTCGCGTGGACAACAACTCCTTGGACATTGCCCGCAAACCTTGCGCTTGCAGTTGGTCCAGAGGTCGAATATTCAGTACTGAAGCATCCGCAGGGTGACACATACATTCTTGCCTCGGCCCGACTGGCCAGTTATGAAAAAGAATTAGAAGGTGCCGAACTAGTACGCACTGTGCAAGGGTCTGAACTCGTTGGCCAGAAATACACGCCTCTGTTTCCATTTTTTGCAAATGAAGAGAATGCGTTTCAAGTATTGGGTGCTGAATTTGTCACCACTGAAGATGGAACTGGCGTTGTCCACATGGCTCCTGGTTTTGGTGAAGATGACCAAAACGAATGCAACGCCGCCGGTATCGCAACCGTCTGTCCAATGGATGAACATGGTCAGTACACCGCCGAGATAACACCGTGGGTGTCACGCCATGTCTTCGATGCAAACCCAGACGTCATTCGAGCATTGAAGGAGATGGGAGTAGTAATTCGTCATGATTCGTACAACCACTCATATCCGCATTGCTGGCGCTGTGCAGAGCCGCTTGTCTATCGCGCTGTATCGTCCTGGTTTGTTCAAGTCACGGCTTTTCGTGACCGCATGGTGGAACTGAACGAGAACATTTCGTGGGTGCCTGAGCACATTAAAGATGGAACGTTTGGTAAGTGGATTGCTAATGCTCGCGATTGGGCAATCAGTCGTAATCGCTTCTGGGGTTCACCAATTCCTGTATGGAAGAGCGATGACCCCACGTATCCACGCATCGATGTGTACGGGTCCATTGGAGATCTCAGCCGTGATTTTGGCGTAGCTGTTACAGATTTACACCGCCCTGGCATTGACAACTTGGTACGTCCGAACCCTGATAACCATTATTTGCGGCAACTATTACCGCACCCTCTGGCAAGAGTGAAAAAACTGCACTAATGGCTGCCATGCCTGAAGAGAAAAGTAATGTTTTGCCACCTTCTAAAACTGAGATCGCATCTTCTAACGCACTCCATGTTTCATTTCCATATCGGCCATAGCCA
>JAPKZX010000051.1 GCA_026393575.1 Actinomycetota bacterium | reverse complement strand
GTTGATCATCACCCAGTGGAATCAGGGTCTTTTGCGGGTTATACCCAGGTCCCTATCAAAGGGCCCGGCGAAATAGTCATTGTCGGGTGCGGTACCGCACATGGTGTGGTTCCGTTGGTTGACGGACGCAGCCCGTTCCATTTTCAACGCCAGCGACTAAACATGCTCGAACCATCTCATATGCACACTTCGATGTTGTTCGTTGCGCGTGGTCGACCTATCCCGAGTATTGGTGAATGGATAGATGTCCAGCAACCACTGACTCGAGTACAGGTTGATTTACTACAGTGGGTATAACTCCACCGCTGCGTTAAACACTTAGAGGGGCGATGAAGCCATGCGGTTAAGACCGCGCCAGCCGACTGCCGCTGCACCAATGAGTCCGCCTTGGTCAGCCAAACGTGATGGGACAATTCTTGCACCACGAGAAAATTCAAGTCCGCATAATTCATCAAGAGTGCGTTGAGCCGAATTAAAAAATGTTGCGCCAAAGCCAAGGGCAACACTTCCGCCTACACATACAAGTTGCAGATCAAGAAGATTGCACACTGAAGCAACGCCACGACCAACAAGTCGTCCGGTGCGCACCATGATTTCGTACGTTGGCTGCGTCGGAGAGCGGCCGGTAATAGCCTCGATTGCTGGGCCAGACGCTTCGGCCTCTAGGCACCCACGGCCTCCACAGACACACCTGCGGCCGTTTGGCTCCACAACCACATGCCCTATATGGCCCGCATTGCCACTGGCGCCTTCTAGCAGTTGCCCATTCAGCACAATTCCCCCACCAACCCCGGTGGAGACCACCATTGCCATGAAGTTGTCGACGCCACGTGCCCCACCGACCCAGCCTTCTGCAAGGGCAAGTGCTTTCGCATCGCCATCACCAAAAACTGGCAAGCCAGTGATATCGACTAATCGATCACGTAATGGAAAATCACGCCACTGAGGAATGTTGAGTGGCGAAACAGATTCAAGATTGTGAGTGCTCGGACCGGCGCATGCAACACCAATTGTCAACGGACTCTCACCATGATGTTCACGTGCACGTGCAAGTTGTTGTTGCACTGCTTCAGCTATGTCAGAAAAAAGATCTTCTGCATTGTCGCGCGGGTTCACTGCAACAGAGGTGCGGTCAATCAGCTCGCCCTCGCGAGTAACTAAACCAACTGCACACTTGGTGCCACCAATATCAATCGACAATGACAATTGCATGAGGTATCTAGTGTGCCAAAGAGTCGACCAGATTTGCGACATTCACATGACCCGTTATGCGACAATTGTCTAGTATTTATAGGCTATGCATAGTTCGTACGATAAGACCGTGCATCCACAATGGAAACAATCACTTACCGACGTGATGTCGACTGATTCCGCTAACGAACTTGCAGCATTCATGAACCGTGAACGAAAGCACTTCAACATTTATCCACCAGCCGATCAAGTCTTTTCTGCGCTGTCGTACTTTTCTCCAACTGATGCTTCTGTTGTCATTCTCGGCCAAGATCCGTATCACGAACATGGTCAAGCGCATGGCTTGAGTTTTTCAGTGCAACCAGATATTGCTATTCCTCCGTCGTTACGAAACATATTTGCTGAACGCGAAAATGACATCGGATTACAACCTCCAACACACGGCACACTCACACCATGGGCACAACAAGGTGTACTTCTCCTCAACACATCACTCACTGTTCGTGAAGGAAAGGCCGGAAGCCATGCAAAAAAGGGCTGGGAAGCAATCACCGATCAGATCATTTGTATCGTCAATGACAACTCAGAACGATGTGTGTTTATCTTGTGGGGTGCTCACGCTCAAACCGAGAAAAAGTTGATTACACAGAGCCATCACGCAGTTCTTGAGGCACCTCACCCATCGCCATTATCGGCGTACCGGGGTTTCTTTGGCAGCTCACCGTTCTCGCGCACCAATGCGCTGTTACAAGAGGCTGGCCGAACACCTATCGACTGGAGCCTCTAGGCAGGTACTTGCTGTGTGATGCAGTGAATGCCTCCACCACCGACCGCAAGTATGCGACCGATGTCAAGGGGCACTATGTCACGACCTGGAAAGAACGCACCGATCATCGGCAGCATGTCGTTGTCGGCCTCATGACCTGTCACCGGAATAACCACAAAATTGTTTCCAACATAAAAATTTAGATATGGAACAACGACACGACCTGAACCGGTTTCCACGAATGGCAATACTGGGACAACATCAACTTCCAGTTTCTCGCCACGACCTGACAAAGACGAACGAGCAACTTTTTCATTGATAAACATTCGTGCGTAATCTTCCTCCGCTGCATCATTGCATCCTTGCAACAACACATGACCAGGTTTAGTGAACGCTGCCACATTGTCGACATGACCATCAGTGTCGTGATCAAGTGCAAGGCCGTGAGGCAACCACACAACTGAAGAGACTCCAAGTTCTTCTCGTAACACTTGCTCAATTTCCATTTGCGACATCCCGGGGTTGCGATTGGGGTGCAACAAGCACTGCATTGTGGTGACAAGAGTGCCTGCCCCATCAACGTTGATAGAACCACCTTCTAGAACCATCGAAACACTGCGTTTTTGTTGGTTTTGCTGAGTTAACACTCGCGCTGCTACCTGCGCATCTTGATCATGGGGAACAAACTTTTGGCCCCAACCATTGAACACAAAATCCAGTCCCACGAGACCTCCGCCAGATTCATGCACATAAATTGGCCCGCTGTCACGACACCATGAATCGTCAATTGGCACAGTGATCACACTTACTCCTACACCACACAATGACTCGGCCCGTTCTACATGTTTCGGATCAACCACCATGGTCACTGGTTCATACACAGCAATGGTGTTTGCCAGCTCTGCATAGGCACGCTCTGCCTCGGCAATCTGGCCATCCCAAATGTCATCGCGCGATG
>JAPKZX010000122.1 GCA_026393575.1 Actinomycetota bacterium | reverse complement strand
GTGCCTCAACCAGGCGCCCAAAACCACAACACCACAGGCTTGTCAGCAAGTGCTTTCGACAACACAAATGATCCACCGCCTACTACGGGTGATGTGAAGTCGTCGATCGCTGCATTCCCGGCGGATGCAACTGGGTTTGTTGATTGCGGTGCATCTGAAAGTGAAGAAGTCGACGAAATCGTCGTGGCATCATTGCCGCAAGCTCCAAGCAGTACGGCCACCGCAACGACACCAACAATCGAATAACGCTTCACTTTTTTATCTTAGGGTCTCCACCAGGCGCGCAAGACACATCACTTCATCGAGAACTGCAGTGTCTGGTTCACCGGTAGGAGTCTGAATGCTTTCCCGGAGATGACCAATGGCTTTGGGCAACTCCACAGATGATGGCGTCCACGAAGTATCGTCGCAAATGGTCTCGACCAGGATTCCGTTCTCGATTCGATACGTGACCCCATGTCCGTGCACTTCGTAGGAGTCTTTATGCCTGAGTGCGTCTGCCTGTGTTTGGCGATGAAGCGCAGTATGGAGAGCATCAATACGGTCTCGGACAAAGGCGGCTTCTTCAAAACGTTCTTCACGGGAATGATTTGTCATTCGAGCTGTCAATAATTCAACGACATGGTCGGATTCTCCGCGCAAGGTGCGAGCCACTATGTCTACAACCCCGGCGTAGGAGTCTGCATCGGCAGAGCCAGAACATGGACACTGCGCAAGGCCGAGCCGCGCGGCAGAACACACAGGTGCATCGACAGGAGCAACATAATTACGCCCCATACGTACCGTGCAGCGCCGCAACGGCAATACGGATTCAATTGCATCAACAATGTCGCGCGCCATACCTTTGGTTCTCATCGGCCCCAATGCCACACCTTTGGGGGGTGCAGTCTTTGCGATTACAAGCCTGGGCCACTCTTCGTCTGTAGTGAGGCGGACATAGCAATACTTCTCACTGCGCGTTCCTGCATAGTTGTATCGAGGTCGCAGACGACGAATAATGCGTAATTCATACACTTCCGCCGTCACTGGATCGGGCGTCTCGATGCAGTGGATACTGTGCACCAATTTCAATAGTGACCCAACCTTTTTTCGTGACTCACCAGTACTGAAATAACTGCGAACTCGCGACCGAACGTTGCTTGCTTTGCCCACGTACAGCACTTCGCCTGCGCGGTCAACAAAGAGATACACCCCAGCCGTACGAGGAAGATCTTCAGTCATCTGTAACTTCTGTGATTCAGGATGTGCACTCAAAGATGGGAGCGACACCAAATCATCAATGTCGTGCACCCCAAACGATGCAGCCCGTTCAATGAGATAATGCAGCAGATCACCAGTGGCCAACACATCGTCCATAGCGCGGTGAATTGGTTGATGTGGAAAATTGAAGTGGGATGCAAGCGTTGACAACTTGCAGTTCGGAACTTCGCTACGGACTAAACGACGTGCCAAGGTGACAGTGTCAACCACAACGTTAGACAGCACGTCATAGCCATGACGCTGTAATGCGGCATTGAGAAAGCCCACATCGAATCGCGCGTTGTGGGCGACCAACACGGTGCCTTCCACGAAGTCCTGAAATGTCTCTAGAACGTCTTCGATTCGAGGGGCATCAGCAACCATGGAGTCTGAGATACCAGTCAACATGACTATGTTCGCGGGAATGGACTGGCCCGGATTGATGAGCGTGCTGAGGCGAGAGACTTCCTCGCCTCCCTTGTACTTCACGGCACCGATTTCAGTGATGCCACCGTAGGCGCTGGAACTTCCTGTGGTCTCGAGGTCGACAACGCAGAAGGTGACCTGAGAGAGCGGGGTGCTTTCTGCCGTAAATGACCAACCTTTGTTCACATCTTTCACTGTAAACGACAGGTGCTTCACCCTCATTTACTACGCTTACGAAACCAACACAAAGGGATACTCATGATTCACTCAGTTATCGAACAATGGCACGCACACATGCGTGGGGAACTACAGAACGGGCTCGACATCTTGCTCGACGACGACTGTGTTTTCTATTCCCCCATTGTGTTTACCCCGCAAGTCGGCAAAGAGATCACCAAGATGTATCTCATGGCAGCCGGACAAACCCTGCCGGGCGAGAAGAAATCAGACGGTCCGTCAGACAACAGCGGCAAATTTCGATACACCAAAGAAGTCCTCGATGGAAATACAGCAGTGTTGGAATTTGAAACGACGATTGAAGGCAAGTACGCCAATGGTGTCGACATCATCACTTGCAACGATGCAGGAAAGATCATCGAGTTCCGTGTGATGATGCGGCCGCTACAAGCAATCAACGCTGTACACCGTCAGATGGGCGAAGCCCTCGACAAGATGAAATAACTGCATTCATTAGAACCG
>JAPKZX010000087.1 GCA_026393575.1 Actinomycetota bacterium | reverse complement strand
TTGTTGGCGGAACCGTAGTAGTTGTCGATGTTGATGTGGTCGTTGTTGGCGGAACCGTCGTTGTCGTAGTTGTGGTGCTTGTCGTAGTCGTAGTCTTTGGAACAGTTGTTGAGGTAGTTGTCGTAGTTCTCGGAATAGTTGTGGTGGTTGTCGACGTTGTTGTCGTCACAAGCGGTTTTTGATAGCGAAAGGGTTGTTTGATTCCCATCTTCAGCGCTGGTCGATAGATGACTAAGTGGTGGTCGCCTTCATCGAGATCATTGGGCAATGCAGCATTTATTCGCACTGTTCCACTGCCATCTGCTTTAACCGTGGACAACACTTGCGGCGTAGACGCCACAATCAATTGCACCCATTCACCAGGGCGGAAACCTGAATATTGCACAGAGATAGCTCGACCCGGTTGAGGATCATTCAGTGTCGCCAACGGCTCTTGAGGATTCACTGATGCAAGGTCCTTCACGATTGATTCAGATGGCGGATCAGGAGGTGGTGCGACTAGCTCAACAATGGAGAGGTCTCGCTCCACAGCCGTAGGAAGATCGCCCTTTGTTGGTGGGGCTGCAAGTTCTGGCGGCAACTCAACAGTGGTCTTCTTGCTCTCAAGTACACCAGCTTCCGTCTTCACAACTTTTGTTCCGTCAGTTTTTAGAACTGTTGTTTCAATTTGGTTGTCACCAACTTGTTTCGCCAACTCATACTTGGCACCGGCCACACCGCCGGGTGCTTCGCTTGTGCGAATTTCAAAAGATGGCGCGGCCTTAGACGTTGTTACTTCAACTTTGGTTCCATCTTCAGTGACCAACTGAACCATGATTCCCTTGTTTGTTACAGAGAGAACGTTCTCAGAACCAGTAGAAGAAGCTGCAAAGTTCTCTTGGGCCAAAGTCAGAGTGATATTGGGGTTATCCACTTTGATTGATGAGTTGCCGAGAACAATTGGTGCGCTCTCGGAGGAATCACTGCTCGGAGCGGACACTTCAAACGTTGACGTGGGAGTAACACCCACAATTTGTGCAGCTGACTTCAGACTCAGTTTGACGTCTCCCCCACCAAAGTCAGTCGAAACCAAATAATCAGTTGGTGCTGCATTTTTGCCCGACTCTGCGCCGAACCTTCCCGAACGAAGTGGCCGCACGACACTGTCGCCCACTATGGACGAACCTGGCTTCAACGTGCCATCCGCTGACTCGATTGACCAGTCGGGCTTCGACGAACGAATCAGCAATGTTGATTTTCCAACCGCATTTTTAGCTCCGCAGAACGGGCAGCTTCCTTGTGTGCGAGCTTGAATGGGCGAAAGATCGACGTCTCCCTTGCCACCTTGCCAGATGTTGGGGTCATTGTTGGGGTCTTGCCCCGAGAACGAAAACTCCCACGTATCTTTTGCTAGATCGAATGCAACAAATCGATCCTTGCCCGGCCAGTTTGAGTCATAAATCTTGACAATCGCTTTGTCCTTCGATGGCATCTCAACCGCATACGGCAAGATGGCATGACCACCGCTATCGGTGTATACGCCCAATGTGTATTGAGAAGTACCCTTTTTCAAAGTTTCAACCAAGGTGGCCACAATCTCACGCATTGACATTTTGGAGTACGACTTTGTAGCGCTTTGCACTTCATTCAAAAACTGAGTGGAGAATGCACGCATGATTGCATGCGAAACGTCTGCCGTATTGTTCAACGAAAATGTCTTGGGAATCGCTTTGTCGTTGAATCGCTCTTGCGACAACACCGCAAGGCCTTCACAATGGCCTGACGACCGTGCTTGATTCACCATGCGAGCCCAACCAGTCGCTTCAGCTGTCAATTCACATGGCATCGCACCATCAACACAGACATCTGATCCGTTCCCAAACATGGTCACCATGTCATCGGTATTGAAGTCTTCACTTACAGAAGCAGCAGCAAAGTTTGGAAAGGAAAAACCGTCAAGAGCTGGGTTAATGCCACTTGCAACAGACGTCAGCGTTACATTTCGAATGTCTGGCGCATTGGGGTCAACAGGCGCGGAACTGCCACCCGAACAAGCAGAAGCCACCATTGCCACCGTTGCCATGACGGCAAAGAAACGCTGCCGGAACCCCACTGGGTTCACTTTATTGCATATTTTGTCCAATTATGGGTCGGGAGCCCTAGAACATTGGGTTTCAGGGGTATTTGGGCCCAAAAACCGAACCTGTGACCTCGAGAGGGCCGAGCTGATCGGCCGCCGATTTTTGCTAGGGAGCCGACTGCCAATTGAGTCGCAAAACACTGCCTCAGAATCCACCAGTGTCAGGTTTGCCGAATGTGAAGTCACGACTTTCTGCAGGTTCAGAAAGTCACTTTTCCCTAGTGACAAAAAAGTCAATGGATATCCACCTTTTTGACACTCGCATGGAATAACTTCGGAGACATGAAGAAACGTGAACTCATTCAAGCAGTAGCCATTCACGCTGATGTCGATAACAAGACAGCAGCTCGATTGGTTGAAGGAACCATTGACGTGATCCTCGCGACCGTTGCAAAAGGTGAGATTGTAAATCTCTCCGGCTTTGCAAAGTTCGCAAAGATCAAGCGTCCAGCACGCATGGGTCGTAACCCAGCCACTGGCGAAACGATCAAGATCAAGGCAAAGACAGTTGCAAAAATCACCGCACTGAAGGGCTTCAAGGACATTGCTCTTGGCGTTGCTCCAGCACCGAAGATTGCAACTGTTCGCAAGCCAGCTCCTGCTCCTGCAAAGAAGGCTGCTCCTGCAAAGAAGAAAGCCGCTCCTGCAAAGAAGAAGGCTGCACCAGCAAAGAAGAAAGCCGCTCCTGCAAAGAAGAAGGCTGCACCAGCAAAGAAGAAAGTCGTTAAGAAGGCAGCGAAGAAGAAGCGCTAGTCCTTTCGCAGGTCTCTGGCCTGCTATCGACACCAAACGAACAAAAGGTTCGGTTTGTCACTGGGAAGTGATGAATCGGACCTTTTGTGATTTACCGGTTCAATCATCTCTGTCGTAACTGCACAGAAGTAGCGTCATATACATGAGTACTACCGAAATTCTCCCGGTCATTGGATTTCTAGGAACAGGCCACATCGCCACCTTCCATTCGAAAATGTTGAAGATCAGTGGAGTGCCTATGACACGTGGAGGGTGCTTCGACCTTGACATCGCCCGAGCCGAGAAATTCGCCGCCGCCTCTGGCCATCAAGTGATGACTTCCGAACAAGACGTCATTGCATCATCTGACATCCTCTACATCTGCACATGGACAAGTGAACATCAACGACTAGTTGACATGTGTATCGCTGCAGAAAAGCCGTTCTTTTGCGAAAAGCCACTCTCCGTCGGATTCACGCAAGCTCAACAGATGACCACAACTGCAGCACAAAGTTCATTAACCCATCAATGCGGACTCATCCTTCGCCGTTCGCCTGCTTACCTATGGGCACGCGAACTGATTACCGATGCCAAGGCGGGGGCTCCAATGGCTGTGGTGTTTCGAGATGATCAATTCATCCCTATTCAGGGACACTACGGGTCAACATGGAGAAGTGATGTTGCCAAAGCAGGAGCAGGAACGCTGTTAGAACACAGCATCCATGACGTAGACATGTTGCGCTTTCTTATTGGGGATGTGAAGAGCGTGAGCGCGCGCGCCACATACCGCCATGGCATTGAAGGTATTGAAGATGTTGTGGCTGCTTCAATGACGTTTGACAATGGCGCCGTAGGAACGCTGACCACAATTTGGCACGACAATTTGTCACGGCCGTCGCTGCGAAACGTAGAAGTGTTCTGCGAGAACCGAACCATCACTATTGCCGGGGATGACTGGTTTGGTCCCGTGACATGGAGCGATGCCGACGGCACTCACGGTTCACTTCAAGGTGATGATCTCTTGAAAAAGACTTTGCCTTTAGCTGTGGGAGATGCAAACCCAGATGGTGCGTTTGTAAAGGCATGTGTTGAAAAAATCCCTGGCTTCCCAGATTTTTCCATTGCACTAGAAGCGCATCGCATTGTGGAAGCAATGTATGCCAGCGCTCGAAGCGAAGGCCAATCGGTTGCGGTTGAATCAATAGTGCAATGACACAAGAAGTAGTTGCACTAACGCTTGAAGACATCATGCCGCTTCGCGTGAAAGTCTTGCGCAAAGACACTCCAGTGACGCATTGCAATTATCCGGAGGACACGTACGAAGATGTCATCCATCTGGGTGTGAAGAACGAGAGCACTGTTGTAGGCACATCTAGTTGGTTTCGAAAAGAGTGCCCCGACCTTGTTGGCGAGGCAGCCTTGCAACTCAAAGGCATGGCTGTTGACGATTCTCTTCAAGGTTCGGGTATTGGAGTGCAGATCATTGCGGCAGGCCTAGCTCTCGCCACCGAACGCGGTGTCAGCATCGTATGGGCTCGTGCACGAGACTCTGCCCTCGGTTTTTATCTTCGATGTGGCTTTGCCGAGATTGGCCCTGGATACATGGACGAACCAACGGGCATGCCTCACCACAACGTGTACCGACGCATTTAGTCGACGACGCCTACCTCTGATTTGTACAGCAAGGTTTCATTTTTCTTTGGATTCACGCGTATTTCCATTTGCCAGTTCCCTTCATAAGGAAACTGCACAACGCCCACCCAATGGTTGGGCCCGACACTCGACATAACTACGGGAATTGCGGGGATATCACGCGATGGCAACGCAAAGGTCACCACCACATTCACAACTGGAGACATGGCGCCCCCGGGTGGCGACATAATGGCATGCACTTCTGCCGCTCCTACTTTCGTAGGAAGTACAGAAAAATCGCCCACCACGTTTGCTTGAACTAGTGATGCACTAAAGGTGAGATCATCAAATGAATCAGCAACAACTGGAGATTTACCGACGAGCAAGGCGGTACAGGCCACAACAAGAATCACAATTAGCGCTTCAAGTCGAATTGTCTTGCCCACACTCTTTGGCTCAACTGAACGCAGCCGTCGGCGAGCACGCGTACCTAATCCGACAACGATCAGTGCCAATATCGTTTTCACAATTAGTAATCGCCCATAGTCAGACTTCGTCATTGCACTGATCCCTCCCACGAGATGCAGGCCTTGAATAACACCCGTGACTACCGCAACAGGCATTGCAAAGGTGGCGATGCGGGAGAAACGTTGCACATACTCCTGAGCGTGTTCAGCGCGAGCTACAGCTAGTAGCGCAAATATTGCACCTACCCACATTGAGAGCGATACAAAATGCGCCATGTCAACGGGAATAAACAAAAGAGAGTTAGGAGCCGCACTTGGATGGCCACTGAACGAGAAAGTGGCTACGAGCAAAACTGAAGTGATCACAGCCATCAACTTCCATTGACGATGCGTGGAAGAAGCTGCGAAGAGCAATAGCCCACCCCACACCACTACCAACAAAAGTCGTAGCAATATCGCAATACCAAGGCGCGTAGCGACAACATCGCTCAGCACGGCGCCATCAAAGACTGCACCCCATGAACGCCCAGTGACAATTGGTCCTTGCAACAACAGAACGCCCAAAGAACCGATTGCAATAGCAATTGTTGAGTATTGGGCCAGTCTCACGAGACTGCGTTCAGGAAAACACTTCCCTTGTCGCACCAAGGTGGCCGCACCAAGAAGAATCATCGTGCCTAGAAAAGCGATAAACCGCATGAGTGCCATTGGAGACTCAAGATCCGAGGTTTTGTTGAGACCAAGGAGAATTTTCTGCAAGAGCTCATTTGAATTGCCAGATGATGTGTCTCCCACTTCAAATGGGAAAGCGCCATTCACGGGGTGTCCATCGGCGCTCACGACACGCCA
>JAPKZX010000003.1 GCA_026393575.1 Actinomycetota bacterium | reverse complement strand
GTGGAGTTGGCACAGGCAGTTGTGGCGGCATGTGATGAAGAGAGCCACTTCGAGTTCTTGTATCCAGACGATGCATCGCTGAAAGAAAAAATCTATGCAGTCGCAACTCGTATTTATGGTGCTGCCAATGTGGAGTACTCGGCTGTTGCTGAAGAACAGCTGGCAATGTTTGATGCCAACGGTTTTAGTCACTTACCTGTGTGTATAGCCAAGACTCATCTCAGCATCAGTGGCGACCCAACATTAAAGGGAGCACCGACGGGTCACACTTTGCAGGTCCGTGAAGTTCGCGCCTCTGTGGGTGCCGGATTTATCTATCCCATATGTGGCGCGATGCGCACAATGCCTGGACTGGGTTCAGACCCAGCTGCACTTCATATAGACATCGGCCCTGATGGGCGAGTTGTGGGCTTGTTCTAGTTACTTGCCGCTGAGTGCAGCAACAATAGGTGCGCATTCTTCGATGTTTTCAGCACCAACAATGGTGTAACTGAAGCCCCAACGTTCACGTCGTTCGAGCAGTTGCTCGATGCATGATTCCACTGAGCCAATCAATGCGAACGGTGATGCGTCAATCATTTCTTTTGTGACACCAAACATTGATGAGATGCCTTCCACTGTCTTGTCGCGATCGTTTGTGACCTTTACAAAGAATGTTCGGATATTCATCTCGATGTCGTTGAGGCGATGTGCGCCGGCGGCAGCCACGATGGCTACTTTTTCGTCGACAGATTCTGCTGTCATGGTGGAAAGTGCTTCTGGCCCCACGACGCCTGCAGTCATGGTTCCGTTGATGCCGATGATGTCTGCTTCACGTGCCGCATAGGACAACACTCGCTTGCCGCCACCGCCGATGAGCAGTGGAGGATATTTTTGAACGGGCTTTGGTTGGCCGTTGTAATTAGTGATGTTGTAATGATCGCCGGAGAAAGAAAATGGGCCGTCTGCCATTGCGCCACGAATCACAGCAACGCCTTCAATGAATCTGTCGATGCGAACTTTCGGCGAGTCGTACGGCATGCCTGCTTCTTCGTAATCGCTAATCATCCAGCCTGCGCCAAGTCCAATTTCGACGCGACCGTCTGAAAGGAGATCCATCGTGGCCAATTCTTTAGCGAGTACGACTGGGTGCTTGTAGTCATTATCGAACACGAGAGCGCCAATGCGTAATTTCGTAGTTGCATCTGCTGCAGCCATCAGCGCAGGAATTGGGGCCAGTTGATCGGTGAAGTGGTCAGGCATCGTAAAGACGTCGTACCCGGCACCTTCGGCACGACGGGCAAGTTCGGCCCAACTTCGTGCTGACGTTTCTTTAGATACTTGAACTCCGAAGCGAAAACCGCGATGTGGGAAAGATGACATGGCTTTACCGTACCAATGAGGGTGACACAGCACTCAGATGAACGAGAACTACGGTGTTCATGTTGTGAAATTTCCCGCGAACTGGACGCTCCGATTTGTTGTTGCTGTATTAGCAAGCGCGATGTTGATGAGTGGCGCCATCGTTGGCATGGCTCCTCAGGCGTGGAGAATTCTGAATGCCCACGAAGAGGTGCCAGTAGAACTCGGAGGGTTTGGTGGTCTTGCCACCCGTTCACAGATTCTTGGTGTCAATGGTCAGCAGGTAGGTGTTTTTGAACTGGAGAACAGTCAACCCCTCTTGATTGAGCAAGTTCCTGCGCATGTGGTGGCCGCACTGCTGGCTGTGGAAGACACAGGATTCAAAAACCATAAAGGCGTCAACCTGCGAGCGTTGGTGCGAGCAGCGCTTTCCAATTTTCAATTCTCAAGTGGCAGACAAGGTGCTTCCACCATTACTCAGCAGGTAGTGAAGAACGAATATCTCATGGGGCTACCTCGTGATGGTCGTTACAAGGTGTTGCAGGCCCGCTATGCAGTGATGCTTGAAAAGACTGTTTCGAAAGAAAAGATCGTTGAGCGATATCTCAACACCGTTTACTTTGGAAACAACGCATACGGAATTCAGGCTGCAGCTGATGTGTACTTTCAAAAGAAAGTGGCAGACCTGTCGTTAATTGAGGCTGGATTTCTTGCTGGTTTAGTGCGGGCGCCCACAACGTTTGATCCCATCCGTCGTCCAGAGCAGTCACGTCGGCGTTTTGGTCAGGTGCTAGATCGCTTCGTTGATGTTGAGTTGATGACGGCAGAGGAACGGGACACCACTTTTGCAGCGTGGGAGCCGCCAGAATCTGTCACCGATGCACCTGAACGTCCAACAAGTCGTACGTATTTCACAGAGATGGTGCGCAATGCACTATTGAATGACCCCAAGTATTTCCCTGCATTGGGCTCCACGTATCAAGAGCGATACAACGCTCTGTATCGCGGTGGAATAACAGTGACCACAACACTTGATGCAGTTGCTCAAGCAAAAGCAGAGAAGGCAGCCAAAGAAAAGTTGCCCGCGAACCGAACAGGCATTCAGTCGTCGCTAGTGTCGCTTGAAACTTCTACTGGTGCGTTGCGTGCGTTAGTCGGTGGGCCAGGTTTTGTACCCGGACGAACTGAAGTGAATCTCGCATTACGCCGTCGTCAAACCGGTTCCAGCATCAAAATGTTTGTGTTGACAGCTGCGTTAGAAGCTGGGGTGCAGGCAAGCGATTTGATTGACGGTACTTTGCCGTGCACTTTGCCGAACCCAGGACTACCAGAGGAACCTTTCAAGATCACGAAAGGTGTGAGTCATCCAGTATCTCCATTGGCAGAGCAGACGTGGCTTTCCATCAACTGCGCATACGCACGTCTTGCGCAGATCGTGGGTCTCAACCGCGTAGTGAATCTTTCATACCGCGTCATGTCGTCGCCGTATCTCACA
>JAPKZX010000013.1 GCA_026393575.1 Actinomycetota bacterium | reverse complement strand
TGAGTAAATACATCTAGTGGGCGCGACGGGGCTCGAACCCGGGACCCCCACCATGTCATGGTGGTGCTCTACCAACTGAGCTACACGCCCTTTTCAGGAATCCCTACTTTATCAGGGCTTCAGCGTGAGCGTCACTTCGTTGGCCAAAAGCCGGCCCCTTCGCGTGAGCACTACACGTTCTCCTGCTCGCTCAACGAGATCGCCGAGGTATTCCTCATCAAGCGTCCCAACGGGAACGCCATCCGTTGTGCGTAGAGACAACTCCAGTGCTTCTTTCCTGCGCCCGAAATCATCAAGAACTTCATCAGCGGCTTCCACTGTTTCGTTGGCATGTACTGCGGCGATGTATCGCTCTGGCGTGCGCAAGTTCCACCAACGTCTGCCATCAAAGTGAGAATGTGCAGCGCATCCAAACCCCGTGTAGTTGCCTTGCGACCAATACACCTTGTTGTGTCGGCATTCGTGTCCAGGCAATGCCCAGTTACTGATTTCGTAATTGTGCATCCCTGCGGAAATCAGCGCATCGTCCACAAGAATGTATTTGTCTGCTTGATCATCGTCGTCTGGATGACGTGCAGGATCATCTGCAAGTGGTGTGCCTGCTTCCACAGTTAATCCATAAGCAGAAATATGCGTGGGTTGCAGAGCAATTGCCTGACGCACCGTTTCTTTCCAATCATCAAGAGATTCGCCATGCACCCCGTAAATCAAATCGAGATTGATGGACGTGATGTTCGCACTACGTACAGCTGCTATCGCTTTTTCTACATTTGCAGGATCATGAGTGCGATTTAACGCTTTCAGCACAGACGTCACCATGGATTGCACGCCCATGCTGATGCGATTCACTCCAGCAGCCGCATACACGCGCATCATCTCTGGTGTGACATCGTCTGGGTTGCATTCGATGGTGATTTCCGCTTGAGCAGAGACAGGAATTGCCTTCACGATTGAAGCAAGCAATTGCGGGTCGAGGCGCGTTGGGGTTCCCCCACCAAAAAACACGGTGTCGGCAACTGGCATACCGTCTGCCACTTTGCGTTCAATATCGGCAATTACCGCTTGTACGTATGACTCCATGATGTCGTCTTTGTCGGTCCATGTTGCAAATGCGCAATAGTCACAGCGGTGCCGACAAAACGGAATGTGAACGTAGACACCAAATTCAGACATGGACGTACTCAGGTAGCGGGAGGAATGAACAGCAATCCAAGTTCGGAAAGCTTGTCTCCTACCCCATCGACTGGCACATCCAACATGACAGCGATTGCGCGAGTGTCGTGAGCGCGCACTGTAATTACTTTTCCGTTGAAGTCTTGGCGTTGCACCTGAATCATGCGCAGCAGACGTTCCAACATCTCAAACTGTTGACCGCTCATCGTTGAGAGCTTCGCCACATCTATACGTAATTTCTTTGGCGCACCATCTGCACTTGCGGCATCTTCCATGCGCTGACTATCGCGTGGTAACAACTGGTCGATACTCACTCCATAGAAGCGCGCAAGCCGTTCGAGTCGTGGCACTGAAATGGCACGCTCACCACGTTCGTATGCGCCGAGCACAGAGGCTTTGAACTCGCTGTCGCTATTGGCCTCAACTTCAGAGAGGGACCATTGCTTTTGTTGACGAATGCGTCGCAGTCGTTCCCCGACTAAGCGGGTAAACGGAGAATCGTGCAGAAGTTCGTCGTCAGAATATGAAGGCATAACACCACACAGTGTGGTTCATTCAACGCCGCGAGTGTGCGACCATCAGCGAAGCGCCCACAATTGCTGCGGTTTCTGCCCGCAATATGGTGCTTCCGAGGTCAATGGTCGGCAGAGAGGACGCGAGTTCGCTGGGGGAAAATCCACCCTCTGGACCAATCACCAACGTGCGAACACCATCCCATGATGCTTGTCCACCAGGTTCGGCCATCGCTACACCGTCTGCCCCTAAAGCATCGAGCGATACCGGTCCCACGATTTCTGGGACATACACACGGCGAGATTGCATTGCCGCTGCGAGCGCGATGCGACGGTAACGGTCCATGACCTGACTTGTTTTGTCTGATGCCCAACGCACCACACTGCGCTCAAGAGGCTGAAGAATTGCAATACGGTCAATGCCGATCTCTACGAGTTTTTCGATGGTGAGATCTGTCTTGTCGCCTTTCACCGGCGCAATCGCAACAGTGAGCGATATCGAACGTTCTGGTTCGGTGACTACTTCAGACACAGATTCAACTGCACCATCTTTCCAATGCGTCACTCTCCACGCACCACGACCATCTGAACACGACACGACTTCACCGTTCTTTAGGCGCAACACACGTGAAAGATGATGTACATCACCGTCTGTGAGTACTGGGCAAGAAATGTCCTCGACGAATACATGCGCAGACGAACGGCGCAATTCATCCATCATGAAAATGCCGATTTAATGCGCGAGAAGATTCCTTTATCTGCATTGGCAACTTCTTCGCCCGAGATCTGCGCAAGTTGACGCAAGAGAGCTTCTTGTTCTTCGGAAAGATTCTTTGGCACCGTTACTGCAACGCGCACTCGTAGGTGGCCACGACCGCGGCCGTTGAGATGCGGGACACCACGACCACGGGCAACAAATTCATGACCATGCTGTGTGCCTGCGGGCACGACAAGATCTAATTCGCCGTCCAATGCGTCGAGAACTTGATGAACCCCCAAGGCAGCTTGCGAAATAGTAAGGGGCAGTATCCAGATCAGATCGTCTTCGTCTCGTATGAATTTCTCATGCTGTGCAACTGCGACGTGAACATATAGGTCTCCCGCGCCACCGCCTCGGGCGCCAACGGCTCCGCGACCAGTGAGGCGCAAAGTTTGGCCAGACCTAATGCCTGCAGGAACATCGACGGTGTACGACTCTTTCGACGCGCGACGACCTTCACCAGAACACGAAGAACAAGGAGTCATGACAACTTGGCCCATGCCACCGCAACGACCGCAAGGGCCTGACGTGACCATCTGGCCGAGCATGCTTTGACGAACGCGACGAACTTGACCTGAACCGCTGCAATCGGAACACGTAACGGGCTTAGTGCCACCACCTGCGCCACTGCCCTCGCAATCACTACATGCGATAGCTGTGTTGACATCGACTGTGACTTGCGTGCCGAACATGACTCCAGAAAGATCAATGCGTGCGGTGACTTCTAGATCTTGACCACGTGGTGGCCCTGCTTGTTGACGGGAACCAAATCCACCTGAACCACCTCCGAAGAATGCCTCAAAAATGTCACCGAGACCGCCGCCACCAAATGGGTCACCACCGCCACCTGCGCCGCCAAGACCTTGTTCACCGAATCGGTCGTAACGGGCACGAGTGTCCGGGTCTGACAACACTTCATAAGCGCGACTGACTTCTTTGAATTGATTTTCTGCTTCAGGGTCGTCTGGGTTGGCATCGGGATGCAACTCCCGAGCCTTCTTGCGATACGCCTTCTTGATGTCGTCTGCAGACGCATTGGAACCAACGCCGAGTAGTGCGTAGAAATCTGCACTCATGACACGCCCTCTGCAATGTGTCTACCGAGTTGTTCACTGACTACTTCAACTGTGGTGAGTGCCTGTGGGTAATTCATGCGTGTGGGGCCAAGTACGCCAACCGAACCAACAATTTCACCGTCGGCCATGACAGGCGAAACAACGACGGAACATGCCGACAACGGCTCTACTCCATGCTCTGCACCAATTGCTACCGAGAGCCCACGGTCAAGAAGGTCTTGCAGCAATGTGACCACCACAAATTGTTGCTCAATAGTGGAAAGCACATCGCGCACAACGTCAACAGCGTCGAATGCATTTGCCAAAGACGAAGCGCCACCAACAAAGACCGGCTGATCGTTACGATGACGGGACAAAGCGTTGATTGTCGCAAAACATACAGCGTCGACGTGAGCATCGTTCGTGGACGGAACCGATCCGATGTCGCCGAGGGATTTCGCAACAAGATGCCGAGAAACGTGTTGCACTGCAGATGCAATGTGATCATCGGAGATGTCTTCCGACATTTGGATGGTTTCGTTTTCCACATTGTGATTGGAAAGAACCACAACAACTGTTGCTGATCGTGGCGTCACTCGGCTGATATGCACCGCCAATACTGTTGTCTTCTCGGCTTCTGGGCCCACAACGACAGCCGTATGGTGCGTGATATTCGCAAGAAGCGTGGTGGTATGACGCAGTAGATCCTCGAGTCGACCATGTGTTCCTTTGAAAAAGTCACCAACTTGTGATGCTTCTTCTGCAGCCAAAACACCTTGTGGCGTGATGGAGTCGACAAAGTGTCGATACCCCTTATCGGTAGGGATGCGACCGGCAGAAGTATGCGGCTGAGCGAGATAACCCTCTTGCTCGAGTACGGCCATTTCGTTGCGGACAGTGGCAGACGAAACCTTTACTGAAGGAAGTGTGGCGATATGCGTTGACCCCACAGGTAAACCCGTAGCTACATACTCCTGGACAACTGCCTTGAGAATTGCGGTCTTTCGCTCATCCAACATGATTCAGCAATTTTACTTTCCGCTTACCGATTTATAACGCGACAAAGCCTCTAAACGCTCATTCGCGTGGTCGACCATGGGCGCGGGGTACGCCGGTGGCGCCAAAAGCCCTAGTTCCCACGGAGCATGGATTGCGCCGTTATCAAGGTCTGCGATCTCGGGTATCCACTGGCGTAGATACTCACCCGTTGGGTCAAACTTTTCGCTTTGCGATGTGGGGTTGAATACTCGAAAGAATGGAGCCGCATCTGTTCCTGTGCCGGCAGTCCATTGCCAACCGTGATTGTTGGAAGCAATGTCTCCGTCGATGAGGTGATCCATAAAGAACTTTGCGCCCCACTGCCACGGCACGTGGAGATCTTTTACCAGGAAACTGGCCACGATCATGCGCACACGATTATGCATCCACCCTGTCTGCAGCATCTGACGAATACCAGCATCCACAATTGGGTACCCCGTGTTGCCTTCACAAAACTGTGCAAAACGCGCTTTTGCCGCGGCATCAGTGTCAACTGGCAACACATTCATTTTTGTTTGCAGGTTCACCCATGTTGTTTCGGGTTGATGAAATAAAACATCTGCGTAAAACTCACGCCACGCCAATTCTCGACGGAAGTGGTCTTCTCCCTCAGATGAACCTAAGTGCTGGAGTAACTGACGTGGATGAAGAACGCCGAATCGAAGTGGTGCAGACAACTGCGACGTTCCATCAATGGATGGAATATTTCGATTGTCGTTGTACCCCTGCAGTTGCGATGACGACCACTGTGTCCACCGCGCCCATACAGCATCTTCGCCAATTGGCCAACGTGTGTGTACGTCAGAATCAATAACTGGGAATCCCTCGGATAATTCACGCTTATCTTCAAACCGCACCTTTGCGTCGGCAATTTGTTCAGGCAGAAATCCCAACCAGCGTTTGTAGAACGGCGTAAACACTTTCAACGGTGTTCCATCGTCTTTCACTACTGTTCCGGGACGCACCGCATACGGAGTATCTGCGGATACAAGTTCAATGTGGCTCTGTTCAAGCGCGATACGAACTTTTTCGTCGCGCTTGCGACCATAAGGAGAAAAATCAGCAGCCATATGAATACTGCTAGCGCCCACCGAAGTGGCGAATGCTGGCAATACCTCATCTGGTTTTCCATGACGGATAACAACAACACCACCTGTTGCTTCGTTGAGAGAACGCAATGTGGCGAACATGTAGGCACGGCGTGCTTCGCTAGCCGAGGCAAATGTGGGGTCAATTACAAAGAGTGGAACAACCGACCCAGTCGCGGCAGCAGACTGAAGTGCTCGGTTATCTTCTAATCGCATATCACGGCGAATCCACCAAATAGATGTGGTCATTGTGCTTTCCTTAACAACGGCAACGACATCAGTGCCAGAACGCCACCATACGCAATGGACCAACGAATACTGATGTGGTCACCAATCCAGCCCGTGATTGGTCCGCCGATTGGCGTGGAACCAAGAAACGCAACAGATTGCAAGGCCATCATTCGGCCGCGCATTTCAGATGACACCTTCTGTTGCGTAATGCCTGTCATGGCAGCAACGAGACCAGTGCCACCAAGACCCAACGGAATAGCTACTGCACACGCCACATAAAAATTGGGAGCAAAGCCCATTGCGATGCAAGAGATTGCACAAATAGTGAGCATGGACGCATACCACTTAATCGTGATGCTTCGGAATCGAGCAGTCGCGAGTGCACCAACAATGCTGCCAAGGCTGGTCATTGACAAAAGGATCGCGTAACCATTTGGTTCATTCCAGACTCGGTCACTCAATTTGGGAAGCACCACGCTGTAATTGAAAGCAAACGTGCTGACGACAATGAAGACTATGAATGAATAACGCAGGGAAACATCGTTCCAAACAAATTTCATTGCTTCACGAACCGGTTTACCAGTACGCGGCGCAGGGGTTACTGGAATCATTTCGGAACGACGCAGCATAAAGATTGATGCCATGACTGCCACATACGAAACAGCATTCATTGCGAACAGCCAGGCAGTTCCAAGTGGACCAATTAGCAATGCGGCTAATGCGGGACCAAACACACGTGACCCTGTCATCACTGTTGTGTTTAATGACATCGCGTTCGAAATCTCGTCGGGTTCCACCAATTCCGTTACCAAACCACGTCGAGATGGGTTATCAATTGCATTGGCAACTCCAAGAATGAGTGACAATGTGTAAATCATTGGCAGTGTGGCAAAACCACCAAAATCAGCTGCTGCTAAAAGCGCTGCTTGAATCAGTAGAGCAAACTGCGTCCACATGGTGATGGTGCGCCGATCGTGGCGATCTGCAAAGCCTCCGGCCCAAGCGCCCAAGAGCAACATGGGTAAAAACTGAAACATTGTGTTCCAACCCGCATCTGTTGCCCGATTATTGATGCGATAGATGAGCAACGAAGTAGCTGTGAATTGCAGCCACGTTCCAACGTTGGACAACAGGAGACCGACGAAATACACGCGCACATTGCGTTGGTGGAGGGAACGAAACGGACTGGCCTTCTCCGAAATCGATTCAGACATCAGTCGTCCAGTTTCAAAGCAGAAATGAAAACATCACCAGGCACTTCTACCCGACCGATGGCTTTCATTTTCTTCTTGCCCTCTTTTTGCTTTTCCAGCAGTTTGCGCTTACGAGTGATGTCGCCGCCGTAACACTTTGCAAGTACGTCTTTGCGCTTTGCTTTCACCGTCTCGCGGGCAATCACTTTTCCGCCAATAGCGGCCTGAATGGGCACGTCGAACATCTGGCGTGGAATTAATTCACGCAACTTGGCGCACATTCTGCGTCCGTAATCAAACGCCTTATCGCGATGAACAATGGTGCTGAATGCGTCTGCGGGAATACTGTTCAAAAGTAGATCGACCAATACAAGGTCGCTCTGGCGATAGTTATCTAGTTCATAGTCAAGGCTTGCGTAGCCCTGCGTGCGGCTTTTCATTTGGTCGAAGAAGTCAACAACAACCTCGGCTAACGGAATGAGATAGTGGAGCTCGACGCGTTCTGGCGAGAGATACTCAAGTTTCACCATGTCGCCACGACGCGATTGGCACAACTCCATGAGAGTTCCTGTGTATTCCTTTGGAGTAATGATGGAGACCTTAAAAAATGGTTCTTCAATAAAGCTGATGTTCTGCATGGGCGGAAGATCTGCTGGGTTTGCAACGTCCACAACTATCCCATCGGTGCGGGTTACGCGATAGGCCACTGATGGGGCCGTCGCAATCAGTGCCAAGTTGAATTCACGCTCAAGACGCTCCTTCACAATTTCCATATGCAAAAGCCCGAGGAAACCACAACGGAATCCAAACCCAAGTGCCCCAGAGGATTCAGGTTCATATGTGATTGAAGCATCGTTGAGTTTTAGTTTTTCAATGCTCTCTCGAAGCGTTTCAAAATCATCACCGTCAATTGGATACAAGCCACAAAACACCATGGCCTTTGGGTCTCTGTACCCATCTAGCGGCTCTGATGCCGGCGATGCCAACACAGTCACCGTTTCACCACTACGTGCTTCTGCAACGTCTTTGATACCAGCAATGAGGTAACCCACTTCACCAGGCCCTAGTTCAGCAACTGGTGTTGGCACGGGTGCGCGAGCGCCAATTTCAATGGCATCATGCGTTGCACGGGCTTGCATGAACAGCAAGCGGCTCCCAGTCGTGAGTCGACCGTTCATCCCCCGAACACTCGACACAACACCGCGATATTGATCGAACTGCGAGTCAAAAATCAGCGCCTGCAAGGGCGCATTAATGTCGCCCACAGGTGCAGGGATGCGCTCGGCAATTGCATCGAGCAATTAAGGCACTCCTTCGCCAGTTTTTGCAGAGATGCGAAGAATCTCATTCGCTGGAATGCCAAGAATGTTTTCAATTTCTTGGGCGTACCTATCGGGGTCGGCAGCGGGAAGGTCGATCTTGTTGAGAGCGGCAACAATTTCCAAGTTGTGCTCTAAAGCGAGGTAACAGTTAGCAAGAGTTTGGGCTTCGATACCCTGCGCTGCGTCAACCACAAGCACCACGCCTTCGCATGCGGCAAGAGACCGGCTGACTTCATACCCGAAGTCAACGTGACCTGGGGTGTCAATGAGGTGATACGTGTGCCCCTTCCACGGGACTCGCACATTTTGGGCCTTGATGGTGATGCCGCGTTCGCGTTCAAGGTCCATGGAATCCAGATACTGGGCTCTCATGTCACGCGCCTGGACCGCACCTGTCAATTCGAGGATGCGGTCAGAGAGGGTCGACTTGCCATGGTCAATATGGGCAATGATCGAAAAATTGCGGATTTTAGAGAGGTCCATGGGCAATACGAAGCCTACCTGTGGGCAGTTGGGGTCGGGGGTGTACGGCGATAGCCTTGTCCACCGTGGCAAACATCAAGAGCCAAAAGAAGCGCATTCTTACCAACGCAAAAGCAGCCGATCGCAATAAGGCTGTCAAGAGCGAACTCCGCACTCGCGTGCGTAACGCACAGACGACTGTCGGCACCCCAGAAGGTGAAGACAACCTTCGCCTTGCCATCAAGCGCATCGACATGGCTGCTGCCAAGGGAATCATTCATCCCAACTCAGCTGCTCGTCGTAAGAGCCGCTTGATGCGTCAACTCAAGTCCGCCTAAGTAGCGCACTTGGTGCCTAGGGCACCATATTTCTCAGAATCACTACCTGCTGTACGCGCGCGTACGTGAACCAGTTGGTTGCGTGCCAGCCAAACGCGAAAGTCGCGCAATGAGCACTTCCATCACAAGTTCTGGCTCCCAGTCTGTAGCACCGCGCAAGTCAAGGTCTGCGCTTGCAATGAGTGAATTAGCCCGTGCCACACCGGCACTGCCGAGCCGCTGATACTGCTCGAGAACTTTACGTGCCGTGAATTCTTTGCCACCCAAGATGGCTGCAGCATCTGCTCCCGAGCGCACTCCCCGCCCATCAATCTTCATCATCTGCGCATACCTGTTAGCAAGCAGAGCGAGAATCTGCATGGGGTGAGAGCCGCCTGCCTTCATCATGCGATGCAACATAACAAGGGCCGTAGTGGCGTCTCCTTTGTCGATTGCATCAGTGAGATCCCATGGCGCCACACTTCCGGCTTCACCGAGAAAGACTTCAATGTCTGAACGAGAAAGTTTGGCGCCTTCGCCATAGGCAGAAGTAAGTGTGGCTATCAGACCAGCAACTCTGGCGTGGTCACCACCAAACCAATTTGTGATGAGTCGTGTGGCGTCGGCTGAATATGTGAAACCAGCTTCGATGAGACGTGCCTCGACCCACTCCATTCGTTCTTTGTGATTGTTAACAACTGCAGCACCGATGGTTTCGGTCTTTGCTCGTTTGCACGCATCGGCAATGACCTTGGGAACTCGCCCAGTAATTGTCATCACAAGATCTGTTTCTTCAATACATGCATCAATTGCTGTAGCGAGTACATCGCTTTGCGCCGCGTCGAGGCTGTGAATATGGCGAATGACAACTACTTTGCGCTCGATAAACAGCGACATAGTGGTGATGGCGTCTGCAATTGACGCAAGTGAGACAGACGACTCTGCACAATCAAAATCGTCGACCATCATGGACCTATCGTTGTCGCCCACCAATCGATCGACGAGTGACGTGAGTTCAAGACTGATGAGAGCTTCATCACCTGAAATGAGATACGCCGCCATGCCTCTACCCTGCCACAGAGGTGGGTCGATTGACCGAATTACGCATGCGCACCGCGATGACCCCTACGACAACAAGCCACCCACAAAGGTTCCACCACCCCGTCGGTGAGATCTGCGAACAAACCGCAGCGACCCCAGCCACCCAAGCAACGGGAGGCACCATGAGCCACGAAACGACTACGGCCAATGGCGACCAGATGCCGCCGAGAATTGCGAGTGGCAGTCCAATCATCATCACCGCTCCCGCAACTGCAAGCGACAATGGATTAGCAATTAACGACACCACCGGCACGTGCCCAAAGACGGCGAATGACACAGGCATGGTGCCAACCAACGCTGCAATTGTGGACGCCATGCCACCACGCGAACCAACAATCTTCTGCAACGGATGAGACAACCATGCCAATCCCAATGTGGCTCCTACAGATAATGCGAATCCGATACTCCACGCAAGTAGTGGATCAACGACCAGAAGCATCATTGCCGTGAGCGCAATGACTGACCGAGCATTCATCGGTTTGCCACGCAATGAGTTAGTTGCCACGACACCAGCCATGAATGCAGCGCGCAAGACTGAAGGTTCTCCCCGTGCGAGCGCAACGAACCATAGAAGTAGAAACAACGTGACACACCATCGAGGGACTCGGCGAAGGCGACCTAACAACGGAGACATCACAGCTAACAGATACGCCACGTTTTGACCAGATACAGCGCATAGATGAGACAGCCCACTCGCGCGAAATTCGTTCACCATTTCGCGTGATTGTTCGCGATCATCTCCAATCACTAGCCCCGTGAAGAGTGCACGCAATTGATCCGGCATATGACGTACACCGCGAATCATTGTTTTGCGTGTTCTATTTGCCGCCCGCATATACAAGGAACCATCAGAGAACTTTTCTGACACTTCGGACAGAACGATGCGACCTCTGATGTGATTGACATGATCAAACCGTTGGTATCTCCCTACCGATGGTCCACAATTGCCGACAACAAAAACATGTTCACCGGCCATGCGTTCTTTCAGACGCCACGCAAGACGCCCATGAGTAATGGCGCGATATCGAATGTTCTCAATTTCAAGAACACTGATGACTGCATTACCTATCTGCGTCGGGTCTGTGCGAACAATCGCATCACCCGAACACGGAACGCTTGCCAACTCATCTACACCGTTCCACGCAGATGAACCTCCCACTAGACCCACAATCCCGCAGATAATGAAAAACCCAATACTGACTCGTGCTTGCCGGCCAGAAAAGACAACGGCGCCCGTGACGAGCCCAACAATCAATGCCAACAGCCGCAGATGCGCAACCTCACTGACATGCTCACCCAGAATCGTCATCAACCACATCACTGCAGCAGCCAGTGTGATCATGAGCGACGGACCAGAGAGATGCCCCGTTGCACGAGTGCTGGGGTCATACGATTGACCCATGCCTGCATCTGTGCCTTCTCCACGACGTTCGTGGCCAGTAATGCCTGGTGGATTATTTGCAACGCGGCGCGCAATCCGGCGACGCGGCGGCCTCATCGCGATTGCCATAGCTATTTCGCTGTGGTTACTCGGAGTCGTCGTGAAGTTTGTCTTTTCTGGTTCCATCGGCGGTGGCGTCTCATTTATCTGCATGGTGATGGCTCTACCTGTCATGCCTCTCTTAGGAATGCCGGCAACTGGTGGCAGCAGTCGACTCCTCGTGGCAATTGCCCTGAGTGGTGCGATGTGGTGGCTACTCGGACAAGTTGTTGCCGCTCGCGTGACACAACGC
>JAPKZX010000060.1 GCA_026393575.1 Actinomycetota bacterium | reverse complement strand
AACACGACCTGGTACACCGCCAGTTGCGTAAATACGTGCAACTGCATCGATCATTCCTACTTCTGCAGAAAGGACAGACTGCTCCCGTTCGAAAACAGAAGTTGGTGCAGCATTGTTCTCAACAATCGACTGGCTACGTGCTGGCTGCGTTGCACGTCGTGGAGCAACCGGAACGGCAACAGAAGTTTGTCCTGCGCCAGCTGATGACTCAGCACGGACGCGGAAGTAATACACCTCATCAGCAAATGGAGTTCCCGTCACAACATCTGTCATCGACAAAGTTGTTGTGTCAGCACTTGCTGATGCAAACGTGCGCCATGAGTTTCCATCGCTAGAGATCTCCACGCGATAACCGCTAATGGCAAAGCCGCCGTTGTTGCTCGGTGCGGCCCAATCAAGGCTCACGCGACCAATTGAAGGAACGGTGACGTCAAAGTTCGTAGGGGCCGAGGCCAATCCACGAGGTGTTGCAGTGACTGCACCGCTTGCGGCACCTGCACCAACGCTGGTGACAGCGCGAACGCGGAACTGGTACGCCGTACCGTTCGACAGACGTGTTCCATTTTCCAACTGCGTGACAAATGCAGAAGTGGATGATGAATATGTATTCGCAATTGCGTCGACCCACCCAGAAGCAGTGAGCACCTGAACGTTGTAGCCAAGGATGCGAGAACCACCATCGGATGCAGGAGTTGTCCATTCAACAATGACGAATGAATCCCCTGCTCGTGCTGAAGGTGTGGTTCCTGTTCCGATGCGATACCCGGCGGCAGACCAATGTGCCGACACATCCGATGCAGCAAGCACAGAGCGATACACAGCGAAGTTCGCTACGGAGCCATTGAAGGCAAATCCAGAATCATTTGAGCCTCCAATGACGTAGGCACCACCAGATGCTGCGGAAGTTCCCGAACCAACACGTTCGCCATTCACATACAGAACCACTTGGCCGTTGCTGTATGTCGCCACCACATGCGACCACGTACCTGGCAGAACAAGTCCACGAACAGACTCCACCTTTGACACCACGCTGTTTGCGAAGCCAATAAATTGCAGAGCTCCGCCCGTAGTCACTCGCATGAACGATCCATTCATGGTGTTCCCCACTCGGGCCACAGTCGAAGCATCACCGTTGATCGAAGATGGGTTTACCCAACCTTCAAGAGTGAAGACATTCGCCACGTCGACATTCGATGACAGTTCCCTGCCCTGGAGATAACCCGCAGTAATGCCACCAATTGGGGCAGGCATTCCGAAGGAAGGAACGCCCGTCAAGACTCCGGTCGCACTTGCATCCGCCACGGTGTTCGAAGGAGTGTCCGCAAATTGCCAGAACCCTGCCGGTGCATCAGCGCGCACAGCATCGGCATAAGGAGTACCGCTAGCAGGCGTTGTGGTGGAAGCCGCACCGCGAGGTGCCGACGCATCTGCGGCGGGAATCCCCGAAGAGGAAATGCTCGGTCCAGTGCCCGAAGAGTTGATTGCAGCAACTTGGACGTAGACAACCACGCCGTTCGTCAAACCCTCAACCACCACTGAAGTGTTGGTTGACGTCCGAGCGGAAGTCACCGGAGTCCACGTGCGACCGTCGGTGCTCCAGGACACTGCGTATCCCGTGACCTTCTCTTCCGCTGCAGATGCATTCCACTTCACCGTCAGCTTCTCGTCATCAGGAGTGATGATGAGTCCAGTAGGAACACTCGGCATTGCAACGGGCGAAGTTGCATTGACCGGTGTTGTCACTGGAGTAACAGTTGGCGTGATGGTGTTGTTCGTACCGGAGGGCGATCCGTTAGAAACGTTGTTGGTGTTGCTCGTACCAGGTGCAACGTTTGTGTTCACGGCGTCAGCGAGGGCGATCGATGACGGCATGAATGGAAGTGCAGTCGAAGCTGCGATGAAAAGTGCGAGAGCAACGCGCATCGCACGTCGCAGTTCTCGATTGAGTTGATTGATGACCGACGCTCTGCTTCTCGCAGTAGTCGGGGTAGGTACTGACCTACCTCGCATTAAAAGTTTCACGAATTCGCCCCTCGTGTTTGGATGTTTTTTGGTACGAAACGAAAGAGCGGAAAGGGTTTCCGTCTTGCATTACGCCAAATATGCTAGGGCGCATTTTTCTGCGTTATCAAAGGCGAAAACTGCGGAAATCTCTTACCGACAAGGGTTTGCGAGGATTGAGGTGTGGATAAACCCTCAAGTAACTAACCCTCAAGTTGGACTCGAGGTTGAGGCGTCTCGCCTATGCCTTATAGGGCATGAAAGTTAAATAGGTAAGACCCATCGGCTGTCCACAGGATGAGAAAACACTCCGACAAGGGGCCGAAGATCATCAACTGGCGAAGACCAAAAACTTTTTTTGAAAGTTACGTCTAGAACCCCAAAATCCGGGGTGGTTGCACAGGAAAACTAAAACGTTCAAGGCTCTACGCTCGACGTCGAGAGCAATACGAAGAATGAATTACTTCGCGTTATCGCAAAGTGTGAACGAGTTACTTCGTGCCGAGTGAACGGAAGAATCCGTCAGGCGCAACAACGTCATCACGATTCAAATCATGAATTGATGACTTGCCGATACCAAGAAGTGCTGAATCAATTCCACCACGCAAAACATCGAGAACGTTCTCAACACCTGCTTGACCGTTTGCTGCGAGGCCCCACAAGTAGGCGCGACCGATCATGACAGCGCGTGCACCAAGTGCAAGAGCTTTCACAACATCGGAACCACGACGAATACCACCGTCAAGAACAACTTCAATCTGTGAACCCACTGCATCGGCAACTGCAGGAAGCGCGCGAATAGGAGCAGGCGTTCCGTCGAGGTTGTTGCCACCGTGGTTTGAAACGGAGAGAGCTGTTGCACCGAGGTCGACAACGCGCTTTGCATCATCAACGCGGCTGACGCCCTTCACCATGAAGGGGCCACCCCACTGTTCGCGCAACCATGCGATGTCTTCCCAGGTGGGAAGAGGGGTCTGCATCCACTCGTAGTAGGCACCGAAGAATGTGGGTGCCTTTTCGCCTGGCTTGGCCATGTTCGGAGCGGTCAAATCGGGGATGCGACCAGTCTTTGCGAAGGCTAAAAGCCAGCCCGGCTTCTGAAGAACTTCGGGTGCCAATTTGATGGCAGCTTTCAGGTCAACTTTTTCTGGAATCCATGGGCTGCCCCAGTCACGACCGTTCGAAAATGACCAGTCGGAGAAATGATGATCGGCATTCCAATCTCTTGACCCATGATTGTGGTGTTCATGGTGCGCTCATTCGAGAGACCTGCAACGTGTGGAGCAAAGCCAAGTTGATCGAAAGATGCAAGGTTGTCAGCTGTCGAGAGACCCTTTTCTGAGCCTGCGATCAACGCACCATAAACAGACTTCGGCAAGCGCTTCTTTGCGCGACGTTGTGCCTCTGCGACTGTTTCAAACCATGCATTTGCCATTGGTGTGTCCTTCAAAAACGGGGGTGACAATTTTGTACCGAGGCACCCCTTTGGGCTCCCCAATCAATCGCTCGGAAGCAATAAGGACAAGAGTTCCGTGGAATGGGAAACGATGGCATGACTACCGACACTGTGGGTGCCATAGCGTCAATGACCAAAGCAATAACTGGAGCAGCTGTGATGCAGTTAGTTGAGCAGGGTCGCCTTGATCTTGATGCTCCTGCAGAAACGTATTGCGCCGAGTTGACGACGCCACAGGTACTTGAGGGCTTTGACGACGCAGGACAGCCAATCTTGCGAGATGCTCGATCCCAGGTCACGTTACGCAATCTATTAACGCACACTTCTGGCTTTGCATATGACTTCACGGACCCGAACCTTGACAAGTGGTTTGGAGTAACTGATGCGCCACGAATGTCTACAGGCCGTCTCGGAGCCCTCAACACTCCTCTTATGTTTGACCCAGGAACTAAATGGTTTTACGGAATCGGCATTGATTGGGCTGGAATAATCCTCGAGCGTGTTACAAAATCAAAACTTGGTGATTACTTCAGCGAGCATCTCTTCGAACCATTGGGAATGATGGACACTGGATTCACCTGTACTCCAAACATGTTGGAGCGAAAAGCAGCCATGCATCTCCGCACACCAGATTCTTCTTTTATGTCATTTCAAATGCCACGAGCTGAGACTTCCGAGTTTGACAGTGGTGGCGGCGGTTTGTTCTCAACAATGAGCGACTACACGCGATTCATGCGCATGATTCTTAATGACGGAGAACTTGATGGCACACGCGTACTTGGTGCTGAAACCGTTGCTCAAATGGCGACTAACCAAATGGGTGATATACGCGTCACCGCATTGAAGTCTGCGAATCCTGCTTTTTTCAGTGATGCAGATTTTTACCCCGGTATTCCCAAGTCGTGGGGATTGTCGTTCTTAATCAACGAAGAACCACTACCAAACGGATGTCCTGCTGGTGCACTTACTTGGGCGGGCGCGTTCAATAGTTACTTCTGGATAGATAAGACAACCGGCATTGCGGGTTGTTACCTCAGTCAGGTTCTTCCGTTCTTTGATGCTGGTGCATCTGGGAACTTCTTTGACTTCCAAAATGCGGTGTACGCCTCTTAGATCAGGTGTTACCCTGTCTCAATGGAAGATGTAAAACGTTTTGTAGCACCAGTTGTTGTTCTGGCAGTTACATGCGCAGTCTTTGCTATGAGTTTTGCTCGCTTGTAGCGAGACCAAACCTTTTAGTCTTTTAAGTTGTCGATGCCGTTGCCGATGGACATGAATGTTGGTGCCCATAGACCGATAAAGATTCCGAACCGCTCGCCTGCTGCCCCTGCTTCACCTGCTTCTGTTCCACCTTGTGTGAACCAAATGACGATACTGGCGATTACTGACAGGAATCCGAGTGCATAAGACAGATTTGCGCTATATCCCAGTGATTTCAATTTTCTCAACATGATAAACCTCTTTAGTTTTGTTTAAGTCAGGCATTCCTATCACAGTCCAGAAGAAACGTCAGGCTCATCACGCAGCTACTGGTAAATCACTTACACGCGAGCAAACCGCTCAGCTTCTTCACCAAAACGTTGGCGAATTTCGCCTGTGACTGAAGCCCTTGTGCGAGCAATTGCAGCATCAATGTCGTCGGAACAAATATATGACGGTTCGATACCTTCACGAATCCGATCAAATGCAGCAGTGGCTGCCCGTTGAGCGGCCAACTCAACATCACCCGGTGTATAGCCCTCGGTTGCTTTGGCAACCTTTTCAATATCAATTCCTTGTTGATTCACACGTGACAGCGCAGCTTCCCATAGTGCAAGACGTGCAGTGAGGTCTGGTGGTCCAATGGGAATCACCAAGTCAAATCTTCCCGGACGCAGAACTGCAGCATCAATGTCACCAACAAAATTAGTCGCACACACTAAAAGGTGTCCGGGGGTTGAGCGATACGAAGGAATCATTTTTAACAACTCGTTAACTACCCCTTTTGTGGCCGGGTTACGTTCTCTCGCAGATGCGATTTCATCAAACTCATCAATAAAGACAACGGCTCGCTCTAACTGCAGTAACTCCATCATTGCTTGACGAAGTTCTGACGACATTGAATCACCCCCGCTTTCTAATTTGGAGGGGAGCAACTCGATAAACGGCCAACCAAGTCGTCCGGCAATCGCTTTAGCAAATGTTGTTTTACCTGTTCCTGGAGGACCAAAAAGCAGAACTGTCGCTGGTGCTTTCACGCCAACCCTCTCTGCGGTCGTTGGGTCAGCCAATGGGGCTACGACACGACCATCAATGATTTTCTTCTCGGCATGCATACCCGCCACGCGATCCCACAGGTCGGGAGACAAAATTTCTCCGCCATATTGATCAACGATGCGCATAGCAGTGGGCGCAATTGGCTCTACTTTTTCATACAAAATCAAGTCATGAATTGCAGAAAAACCACGATTAACGAGAGCTGTTTCACCCGCTTGAGAAGGAGACAACAATGCAGAAATTTTTCGAACACCAAGATGCATCAGTTTGTCTTCTAGACGCAACAACATTCCCGAGCCAATCCCTTGGTGCCGCCAAGCAGGATCGATTGTCACCACATTTATCCAAGCATCATCAGACACAACGCGCGCCTGAATCACCCCGATGATTCGGTCGCCGTCAATTGCAACCACGCCAGGTGCACCCGACGAAACATCGTTCACAAATTGCGCAATATCGGTCTGTTTTGTGTCAGGCAAGGAACGACATTCCTCCAATAGCCGAACGGCTGGACCAATATCAGAAGAAAGTAAGTCTCGAATTATCAAACTCATATTGATATTCCTAGCACTTCAAGCCACGCCTTTTTACAGGATTTAGAGCCTCGCCCAGACGAGATTTTGCTTTCCGCGACTACACGGAGACTTGGCACAGTCCCCGCTAGCAATACCCCTGATAACTTCTGAAGAGATATGACCACACCATTCACCTTTGAAGACAAAACAGCCCTTATTGCTGGCGGTACCGGTGGTCTAGGTAGTGCTCTACGCAGTGAACTTGAAGACAGAGGATGCACTGTTGTAACCGTCTCGCGTGGCCACATTGCAGATTCCTCCCATATCAGAGCTGATCTTCGTTCTCCTGAGGCAAGTACGGCAGTTGTATCTGAAGTGATTAGCCGATTCGGCAAGTTAGACATTGTTATCAATGCCATGGGTGTTGTTGCTTTTGGGCCAATCAACACAACGTCAGTTGACACGGTTGAGGAACTATTCCTCACAAACACATTCGGTCACATCTTTCTCATGCAGGCAGCACTTCAGAACATGGCAACAGGATCAGTTCTCGTTGGGATCTCTGGTGTCATTGCCGAACAAAACTTGCCAGGTATGTCTGTGTACGGCGCATCGAAAGCGGCCGCGCGTTCATTTAATGAAGCGCTCGGGCGAGAGGCGCGTCGATCTGGCATCAGAGTGATTGACGCTCGCCCGCCTCACACGGAAACAGGGTTAGCGTCGCGAGCAATCGCAGGAACTCCACCGAAGTTTCCTGTTGGTCTTGATCCCCTCCACGTAGCACGCCGGATCGTGCAAGGCATAGCCGATGGCGAGACAGATTTGCCCGCTTCATCTTTTGCGCCCTGACTAATTAATCCATCTCTAAAGTTTGGCGCAAGGCGCTTCCATCAATGTCGACGCTCAGCCATAACGGACGTTCTTGTTCAGCATTGTGTGTCTCCGTTGTTGCAAAAACAAGCGCTCCAGCATCTGCAACTTCGTTCAGGAACTCTCGGTGTAGGTCATAACTGAAAGCCACCGCAAACATTGCTTGCACTGGAGTGGTCAACTGCACACCAATCAAGACGGTGTCATCTTCTCGAATTGCATGAGTGCTGACATCTCCGATTCCCTCCACCACATGCACACGGGCTAGGTCAGCCACTGCAGGTGATTGTGATGCATCAATAGTGACCGTTGGTATCCAAACATTGTCACCGAGCAGAGTGCGACCAATGTCTTGGGCAACAAACAATGGCACGCTCACAAGGTCTCCTCCAGATTGTTGCCAGTGTAGACCTGCGAGTGTTTTTAAAAACTGAAGGGCTGTTAGCGAGAGGCTCTCTCCACTCCAAATTATTGGTACTCTCGCCATATGGCTGCTCTACAGAGATACGTACGACCAATACTGATCACTCACTTGGCTGCAACACTTTTCATGGTCGGACTGATTTGGACCATCCACACTGTTCACTATCCATTGTTTGCACATGTCGGAGAGTCAACGTACGTTGCGTTTCAATCGGAACATGTCAATCGAATCGGAAAACTTCTTTTCTTGCCTTGGCTTACCGAAGGTCTCACATTGGTGGGAATTTTGTTGCTTGCTTTTTTGGGTCAACACCGCAATCTTCGAGTGCCTGTATTCCTCAATGGAATAGGCATGGCAATCGCACTTGTCATTAGTGGCTTCTGGTCAGCACCAGCACACGGAAAACTTGCTAACGGATTCGACAAAGATGTGCATGATCGGCTGATGACTGCAAACCTTGTGCGCACACTTGCATGGACGCTGTGTGGGATTTGCGCTGTCTGGCTAGTAGCGCGCGCATGGCCATCTGATGCTCACAATGAAAAACCACTTACCACATCATGATGTTTCAGTTTTGGGGCGCAACAACAGACGAGATCAACAGTGTTGTTGTAGGAGATGACTTGTGCAGTAATGCAACATTGATTGCAACACGATCAATCACTATTAGTGCTCCCCCACAGGATGTGTTTCCCTGGATTCGTCAAATGGGCTTTGGGCGAGCCGGCTGGTACAGCTACGACTGGCTCGACAACCTCGGGCGAAAGAGTGCAACCTCTATTCATGATGAATGGCAATCAGTTGTTGCAGGAGACAAAATCCCTTCGGGCCCGATTTCCTTCACTGCGGCAATTGTCGATGCACCCCGTCATTTTGTGCTTGAAATCCAATCAATTGGCAAGAAGTCTCCGCGCTTGCATTTCACTCTTGCCTATGAGTTACGCGACGATCCACAGGGCACCCGTTTGGTGACTCGCATGCGCTCCCGCATACGGCTTCCTCTGGGTTCATTGATTGAAAAACTCATCCTTGGGCCAGGAGATGGAATCATGTTGCGCCGCCAACTACTCACCATAGAAAAGAACGCCTCAAACAGTTCCACAGAACCATGCTGAGATTGACTCAATGTGACACCAGGGACATGATTCGAGTTTCTGCACTACTCGGGGCAGCCGATAATGTCTGAAGCAATGAAAAAAGACACTATCCGCGTCGGACTCCTTGCGTATGGTGCAATCGGACATGAACACAACCTCGCCGTTCAAAACACAAACGGCCTCGAATTGTCGACCATCTGCGATACAAACCCTGAGCGCGTTGCAGCAGCCCTAGAGCTTGCGCCACAGGCAACAGCGTTTAGCGACGCGACAGAGATGCTGAATTCCGATCTTCTTGACCTTGTCGTCATCTCAACACCACCAAACAGTCATTTTCAATGGGCAAAAGAATCACTCTCGCGCGGCATTCACGTTGTGCTCGAAAAGCCAATGGCCCTTACAGCCGATCAATGCGACGAACTGATCGCACTCGCTTCAAACAAAGACCTCATGCTTGTGGTGTATCAGAACCGCAGATTCGACGATGACTTTGTCACCATGCGAGAGATTATTCGTTCCGGTGAAATTGGCGATGTGTACCACTACGACAGTTTTGTAGGTGGGTATTCACGCCCGTGCGATTATTGGCACTCAAACGCAGAAGTATCCGGCGGAGCAATTTTTGACTGGGGAAGCCATTTCCTTGATCAGATTCTGAACATCATTCCTGATGATGTTGCGCATGTCAGTGGACAAAACCACAAACGCGTGTGGACACACGCAACGAATGCCGACCATGCCCATGTCACTGTCACATTCACCTCCGGCAAACAAGCAACATTCGTTCATTCCGATCTTGCTGCCGCACGTAAGCCAAAGTTTTATGTGCTGGGCACCGAAGGAGCAATAATTGGCGACTGGGACCCTGCGGGCGAACCAGCTGTTGCTGACTTGCCAGCCATCCTCTCTGTTCATCACATCGATGGAACATCACGTGTCGCGTCGTTGCAACCATTAGAGCCACATGCGTTCCACCGTTCTATCGTCGAGTTCATCAACAATGGAACTCCCATGGAAGTAAACGCCTTGCAATCTCGCAATGTCGTAGCAATCATGCAAGCGGCCGAACAATCAGCCGTTCAAAATGCACTTCCTATTACTCCTACACTTCGACGGTCGTAACACGTGACAGTGAACTGGGGTTTCCTTGGTGCTGGTTTTGTTGCCAGTCGAGGCCTCGCACCAGCCGTTCATGCTGCACGTGGTGCACATTTATACGCAGTCGCCAGTCGCGATGAAAAACGCTCGGCAACTCTTGAGCCAGAACATACTCACGCAACGTACGACGACTTGTTGGCCGACGAACGAGTTGACGCCGTATACATCAGCTTGTCAAACAGCCAACACATTGAATGGGTAACAAAATCGCTAGAGGCCGGGAAACATGTTCTCTGCGAAAAGCCACTTGGTTTGAATGCCACCGAGACCGAAGCCATGTTTGACTGCGCTTTGCGCAATGGTCACACTCTCATCGAAGCAGTATGGGGCAGGTGGCATCCACGTTTTGTCCGCATTGTTGAACTGATTACTACTGGTGCAATCGGCGACATCACACACATCGAAACTGCATTTACCTTCACTTCCGAGATGACTGACAATTATCGTCTCAACCCTTCAATGGGTGGTGGCGCATTGCTTGACGTGGGTTGTTACCAAGCACATGCATGGACTGCGCTCACTCAGGGAGCTACTCATCTCACCATTACCGACCTTGCGCGAACTCTCGGACCAACAGGAATCGATTTAACGACCGATGTCTCCGTGCGCATCGACAATGCAATTACCGCGCATGCAGTGAGTTCATTTGCTCTGCCGAGTAAACAGCAATTCATTATTAAGGGAACTATCGGGCAAATCAGCACCGACGCAGGCGAATCCTTTACGACATGGAATGAATCCAGTTCCCTACTCGTCAACGATGTAGTCGAAGAATTCCCCGTCACAAATGCTTTCGTGGAAATGGTTGAGAATGTCAGCCGAATGATCGAGGGTAATGAAGCATGGATCGTCCCGGCATCTGACTCCATCCGTGTCGCTCAGATTCTTGACGCCATTTCACAGCACCCATAGATAACTGCGCAGTAAGAAGAAGGCTGTTGAGCCAGTCCATCTTCGAGAGCCCATCGTCTAGAGCACAGATTTACTTAGAGTCGCGCCACATTGTCCAAAGAGTTGGACATCCATCGTCAGAGATTTCGTCACGTACCTTGAATCCAAACCGTTCATAGAACGGGAGGTTCTCAGGTTTCTAAGTCTCTAAATACGCGGGCATGTGCGACGCATCACACTCTTCAAGCCGATGTGTGAGCAATGTGCCGCCTAAGCCCTTGCCTTGAAACGCAGGATCGACGCCCAAGAGACCCAAATACCAATGTGGATCTTCCGGATGTTTTTTTGCCATGGCATCCAGAAGTTTGATTCCCTTTATTCGATTGCGCCCTTTAATCAGCCCGCGTGCAGAACCGATTGACACACGAAGTTCTTGTTGCCATGGACGCGGCGCATTTCCTGGCGCAAGCCACGACGCTGTCGCAACAACTCGACCATTGCGAATAATCGCGTCGACATGCCCGTGACGCAATGCGTCTCCCATTACTGCCGTGACATAGTTCGGAAGCATGTGATGCTCGTGCAAACTATTGCGTGCGAAAAATCCGAACATTGGATCCGGCCAGAATGCTCTACTAGTAGCTGCAATGGCCGTGTGGAAATCATTGGGATCCAATGAGACGATGTCGTTGTTATTCAAAATAAGTACCTGTTGGTACCGTACGACTATTGATGCCAATAGTCCAGCCTTATTGAGACTTAATTACCAAACAACGGGTTGAGTTGCGGCAGTTGCTCTACCTTCGGCGCGAACGCCTTTTGCCACCATGTCTTGCGCAACGTCATTCCACAAGGCACGCAAACGGTAATGAGGAACGCGTGGAAACATATGGTGCATTGCATGATGGTCATGACCGCGAATGATCAACCCTGAACCACGGAATACTGCTACTCGTGTATGACGGTAGCGGGTTGTCTCACCGGCTGGGTGGTGTGGGTACCACGCAAACACAAAGATGAGATACGCGAACTGCAAACGTGCTGGGATGTACCAAAGAGCAAGTGCTTGCCAACCTAAACCAAAAAACATTGAGCCGATCAAAATGACATGAGTAATCAGCCAAAATCTCACTTGAGCGAGACCTTCCTTTTTGCTGCCACCCGCAATATCAAAAATTCCGAGCATGGTTTTGGGCAAGACGATACGCGTCTTCGGTACAAGAGCGAAGAACGGTAGGAACATGTTCACCATCGTGATTCCCAGCATCTTCACCAGTAGTTCGCGTTTTGAACCATCAGAGAAATGGTCAGGGTCTCTCGAGGAGTCGTTGGTGTACGCGTGATGACGCATGTGGCCCCCACGGTGCGAACCGAAAGGAATCAGCAAAGGAATTGAACACATTTTGCCGATGAAGTCTTCACCCCAACGCGCACGGGTTTCTTTACCCCAGATGTTTTTATGTACAGCTTCATGCATAGGCATGTAAAAGGTCGCTGCAAAAAATGTGTTCAGCACGAGACCTACCCAGAGTGAAATTGCACCAGTAAGTCCGAGGTACAGCACCACACCCCAACCAATAGCAAAAGCTAAAAATGTGAGAACTATGCGTGGCTGAAAACTTCCCCAGTATTTCTTTGCAATCTCATTCTCTGCCTGCAAAATGGCGCGTCGATCTGCGCTGGCACTCGCAACTGCATCAGCTGTTGCGTTGTCAAAGATGTTTTCAAGTGCATCTGGGTCTGGTGTATTTGTCTCAATCATGAAAAATTCCTTAGTCGGGTGTGGTGTAGGTGTTTTCGAATTCGTCTTGCAACACAGTCGCAATATGGTCGGTGGTATCTACCACTAATTCTTCATCAAGGATGCGAGAACGATAGGTCCACCCTTCAGGCAGAGAAAGCCGCTCACCCAAAGTTGCCAAGTTGGCCTGGTTGATTGTTGGATCAACGCCAATGCAATACGCCTGCATCACATAGGCCTTGCCTTCTGGATTCACTAACTCGTATACAACCGAGCCAGCATCCCAAAAGAAAACAGCACCACGGTTTACATGGCGCTCCATATACGGCACCGTTGCTGGTGATTCACCTTTACCGAATTCAATCAGTGCAATCCGGCGCATAGTAAGGCCATTGAAGTCTTTGAGAATTGGTTCAACCGGGGCAACCTTCGAACCAAGTCCGTCCAACAACCAGTGCCGGGGGCCATTCAACTTCACGATGAATGCACCCATCTCATCCTTGATTGCGTTCGCATCCAGGGTGTCCCACAACTCTGCCGGACAGTCGTTCAGCATCTGGGTGCCATAGACCTCAGCTTGAATCTCGTCGCCCTTAATGAAGACAGCGAGTACCTCGCCATAGCGCACTCCGCGCATATCCGAGATCAACCGTTGTTGTGTCGAAGCCATCCTGGCAACTCCCTTCAAGAGAACACCACCAAACTATTCCACCCCCACGCCAGGGTCTAGATATGTGCGAGTACTTTCTATTCTCTTTCATCTGCCTAGCCGTACCCGTGCCTATTATCCTGAGGGAACGACCAACGAGGGGTACACCATGTCTGAGACACCACGCATTAAGCACAACTACGGCAAAGTCAACAAGGAATATGGAATGTTCCTCGCCACTCGCCCACCTGAAGAAGACGGCCCTATCTACATGGTGAACCTCATGAAGTACCACGAAGTCGCCCAGTACCTCGATGATGCTGGTGTCGACAAGGAAATCAGTGGACGCGAAGCAGACGACCGTTACAACCCAGCCAAAGTTCTCAACAAAATCGGTGCAGACATTGTGTTTGCTGGTGACGTTCTCAAGAATCACGTTGGTGCAGAGGATTGGGATCGCATCGCAGTTGTTCGTTACGCAACACGCAAGTCTTTCATCGATATGCAATCGCGCCCAGACTTCGGCGAGAAGCACAAGCACAAGGCCGCTGGCATGTTGCGCACAATCATTGTTGGTTGTCGTCCAGAAGATGCAGCGATTGACAACAATGGTCGTCCAGATGGATCACTTTCAAAAATTGTGGTGATGGTTGTTCGCCAAACTTCAGATCGTGCTGCTGCTTACACAGTCCTTCCCGGTGCAGCTAATTACGACGCAGAGGGCACCATCATCGGTGATGAACGCCAATGGGACACAGTGCAGTTCTTAGTGGTTGATTCAGAAGAAGCGGCTACCGCTGCAGTATCACAACTGAAAGGTTGCGAGGCTGGCTCTAGCTTCGTCATGACATTGCGCGTTTCACTCGACGCAATGACTTCAGTAATGCAATAACGCGTTACCCGCGTCCTGCCATACCTGCACCAGCAGTAATTGTTTCGGTATCACGCACAATGCGACCCATGAGGTGACCACGAATAACTTGTAACGCTGCGTCAGCTTCAGAGTGTCCTGCGCGTTGCAAGACGTCTAAATCTGTAATGGCATCTTGCAATGCGTACCCAAGTTCGCGGTGCGCGGCACGAATAGGTTCTTGATCTACCGGCATTGGCACATCGGCTTTTGCGCCCAATGTGACTGCACGTTCCCGGATGCGATCTGCTTCTGGGCCGTTGACGCTTCCCAACACTGCCGCTGTCTCGCGTAATACTTTGGTCATCTCGTTGTGCTCCTCGGCAACATACGTGTCGTAAACCGGCACAACTTGACGCACCTCTTGAATGAGTGACTGCAACATTTGGCACATTGTGTAGGCCTTTGGGCTACCCACGTGCGGCATAATTTCATTTTGTAGCGCGACGATAAAACCTTCAAGAAGGTCGTCGACGGTTGGACTGGTCATCATGCTGGAACCCCCGTGTATCCCATGAGCTGCGCCATCGCTGGAAACGCAGGAATGCTTGATTGAGCTACGTAGTAAGGAAGCAACAACATGTACTCCTTATGTACGCGGCGTGCAACGAATTGCTGCACTGGCACTGCAATTTGCATAGTGCCAAAGAGTGTGAAATATCCAAGTTCTTCAGGCGTGATGTCATTGCCGGTGAGCTTGTTGTAATACGCAAGGAAACCGCCCTCTTTCTTGGGGTAGTCCATTACGTGCGTATTGCTCACGACGTCCATTAAAACCATCCAGCCAAGATCTTCGCGAGGGTCTCCCACTCGACTTGCTTCCCAGTCGATGAGTGCTGATACTTGACCGTTCTCGTACAAGAAGTTCGCAGGGTTGAAATCGCCGTGAACAATGGCGAGCGGCATAGGGCGCGGCTTGTTGCGACGTAATGAATACACAGCATCTAGTGCAATCATCAACATTGGGTCGTAGTTCATCGATGTGTAGGACGATGCAAAGAATTCAACAGTTGAATCCATAAATGAATCCCACGACTTGACATCAATACCTCGATGAAAAGGGTCAGTGAGAGCGCCGTCTGGATCAATCTTGTCAATAGAGCAACTGTGTAGTTCCACAAGAACTTCGCATAAGTGTTTGATAACCGATTCGGCTTGGTCTTCATCTGGACCGCCATTGAACAACGCAGAAGTTTGGCCACTTCCACTTGCACGCTCAATGAGCATTGCCGGATGTCCGAATGGTGCAGGATCCATTTCATATCCATAACTACGACTAACAGGAATAGTGGTGCGTAGACGCAAAGACTCGATGAGGTTGTGTTCGACTGCGCGATCAGTATGCAAAATTGCTTCTACGTCCGGTGGATCTTTACGCAAGATAAGTGGAAGCACTTCCTCACTGCCGTTGCGCGTCACTCGCGCATTGCATTTGAACGTTTCCCGCGAGAATCCCCCGGCGATTTGCTCAAACCCTTCGATTGAAACATTTGATATCTCTGGCAAGATCTGCTGCATTAATGCCGCAACTGACTGCTCCATGAATTCCCCCGAACACTTGGTGTACTGCGAATCTATGACGGGCGTCACACCATTGTCAACCTGACGTTTACCGAGGGTTCACCTCATTAATGGTCTATGGGAATCGATTCGGAGACACTCGCTCTGCAACCACTTGAGCTGCACCGTGCTCTTCTGGCACTAGCCCGCGCACCAAGAAGGCTCCATACTCAGCAAGGCCAGGCCCCATCTGAATGCCGTACCCACCTTGACCGCAGAACCAAAAGAAATTCGGCTCATCCGATCGCGACCCAACAACAGGTGACCGGTCGGGAGCAAACGTTCGTAAGCCAGCCCATGCCGTATCTATGGAACGGATATTGAAAGTTGTTACTTCGTTCACCGACTCAATGGCCTGGGCAACATCTATTTCTTCTGGGCGTGCATCACAAGGTTCCGACAATGTCTCATCTGCCGGTGACCCAAGAAGAACGCCATGGTCAAGACCGAAGTAATACGCCTCGGGTGTCCCGAACACCATTGGCCCACGACCAAGTGCTGGGTCGACCTTCGTGGTGAAAATAGTGCGACGTAAAGGCATGAGCCCAACTGGTTTGCAATTGGCCATGGCCGCCACAACATCTCCCCATGCGCCCGCGGCATTCACTACAAGATCACATTCCCACGTTTCATCTCCAGCTGACACAACACAGGGATTTCCAAGGGCAATCGCATCGACGCGTTTGTTTTTCATAATCACTCCACCATTGGCCGCAATCTCACGCACATATGTTTGATGCAACGACGCAACATCAATCGCAGAACCTGTCTCATCAATTGCGGCGGCGGCAACTGCATCGCGTTGCAAATAGGGACACATCGTGAGAGCATCTTCAACGTCAATCATGTGCATTGTTGGTGTCTTTGAAACAATGTCTCGCAACGCATCTGCTCGATCTACACCAGCGATCTGTAGAAAAGCACGAGGCTCTAGCAATCCAACTTCGTACTTGTTGGAGCGCTCTGCATACAGCGCAATACTTCGCTGCGTTAGTTCTCGTACAACTTTGTTGCCATACCCAGGGAGCAACACTGCTGCCGATCGGCCAGTGGTGTGATGCGCAAGAGTTTCTTCGGCTTCGAGCAGAACAACGTCGTGATCATGGCTGAGTTCACCAGCAATAGATACACCAGCGATTCCCCCGCCAATTACTACTACTCGTCTTCTTCCAGACACCACAAGACCTCCAACCCCAACGGTAGTACCGCAGATGAAGAAGCGTCACGCGGGTGACAAAACTCTGACTATTGGCGATTCATTTCTGCTTTTGCCTCTGCTGAAGCCACATCAGGCTTTGCCCGGCTTGACTCGAGAACGATCTCATGCAGGTCACCCGTGTATTCATATGGCGCTGCATAGCGAGTAGATACAGCAGAACCGTGGTCATAACCCACGCTTGGTCCGAGCGAAGAGATCATCCTCATATAAAGAGGCACCTGAACGGAGCCTGCAGATACGCCATCAATCTCAATCTCTAAGTTTCCGGCCATGCCATCACCTCTGCGTAATTTCACGCGGAATTCGTGATCACCATCTGGGATTACCGATGAAGATTCAACAATGGCGTGATCACCAAATGCGTTGTAGTCAAGAACGAGACGATCATTTTGAACAAAGAATGACACGCCTGAGTTCTGAGAACCAGTTGCGTACAACACTCCCTCATCACCCTTCTTGTAAGTGACAGTAGCGATGACGTCGACATTGCGGCCGCCTAAGCCACCACTTGCCTGACTAGGCATTGGAGACATTGGCGGTCGATATACATAACGACGGTCTTCTGGGTGTGGTGAATTCTTTCGATAGCGCGCACCAAAGAGTTCAACACCACGATCATCAAGCGGCAACACACCATGTATCTCGGCTTGTTCCCACCAATGCGCAACCATCTCATCGAGTTTGGCTGGATCTTTCTCCGCAAGGTCGTTCGTCTCCGAACGATCCTTTGCAATATGGAACAGCTCCCACTTTTCATTTGCATATGGCTGCCCAGCAGTGTGCTTCAAAACTGCTTTCCACTCTCCAGCAACAATGGCCAAACTTCCGCCGTTCTCAAAATACTGAATGGTGTTTGTTGCCGGCGCAGAAGCATCGTTCAAGAAAGACTTGAAGGAGTGCCCAGTAACTGGCATTTGTTCAAGACCCTTGCGAACAGTCGGTGGCGTCACACCCAAAATGTCATACACAGTTGGAACAATGTCTGCAACAAACACGAACTGGTCGCGCTTTGTTCCGCGTTGTTCTTTCGCAATTCCATTTGGCCAATGCATGACCATTGGTACATGCACACCGCCTTCATGCGTGTTCTGCTTATACCAGCGGTACGGAGTGTTGCCCACTTGTGCCCAGCCCCACGGATAGTTCGTATGGCTGTTCGGGCCACCAATTGTGTCAATGTTCGCAATGGCTTGGTCTGGCGTTTCGAAGATGGCGTTGAAGAATTTCATCTCGTGCATAACGCCAAACGGGCCACCCTCTTGAGACGCGCCGTTGTCTGCGTGTACAACCAAGATTGTGTTATCTAATTGACCTAATTTGCGAAGACCTTCAACGAGTCGACCAATCTGATCGTCGGTGTGATCAAGGAAAGCCGCAAATGCTTCCTGCAAACGCGCAGCTAGTCGGCGTTCGTTTTCAGACAGTTCATTCCATGGCTGCACGCCAGGGTTACGTGGTGAAAGTTCAGTATCTGGAGGAATAACACCAGTAGCAATCTGCTTCTTGAACCAACGCTCGCGAACAACGTCCCAACCTTCATCGAATTTGCCACGGTACTTTTCCATATACGCAGCAGGTGCCTGGTGAGGTGCATGTGTTGCACCAAATGGCATGTAACCAAAGAATGGTCGGTCAGGGCGCACACCTTTAAAGTCAGCAATGATTTTCAGAGCTTGATCAACCAAGTCTTCCGACAAGTGATAGCCGTCTTCTGGACCAGCTGGTGGATCAATGGGATGATTGTCCGCTACAAGTTCTGGATAGAACTGATCAGTTTCACCATCGAGGAATCCGTAGAAACGATTGAAACCACGAGCGAGTGGCCACTGATCAAATGGTCCTGCTGCAGAGCACTGTTCCATTGGAGCCAAGTGCCACTTACCGCAGACGAATGTTCCGTAACCGGCATCACCTAAAACTTCAGCGATTGTTGCTGCGTGATTTGAGATATGACCGAGTTGGTTTGGGAAACCCGTGATGAAGTTCGACACTGTACGCATACCGACGGCATGGTTTGCGCGACCGCTAAGAAGTGCGGCACGAGTTGGTGAACACAACGGCGTTACGTGAAAGTTAGTGAACTGCAATCCGTTGGCAGCTAGTGCATCAATATTCGGAGTGTCAATATCTGACCCGAAGCAACCCATCTGAGCAAACCCAGTGTCATCAAGCAACACAAAGATGACGTTTGGCGCGTCTTCCCCTGGATGAGCCGGCGTGGAGAACCACGGCTCAGAATCCTTTACATAGCGACCAATCTTGCCTTCGAAGCCATACGTGTTAGTCATAAATCCCCCTTGATGGAATAGCACTATCTTTCCCTATTTGTAGGGGAACGGCCATACTCGCCCAAGAATAGATGCTGTTCCGTACGGACTGCCACAGAAACCCTGGGGAGTCGTAAGTTCTATACCTAAGGGAGAGCCATGCATTTTGAGATTGACCGCACCAACATTACGAAGCATCGTTTTGTAGAAACATCCGTACCTTCACTGCAGGATGGTGAAGTTGCCATGGCACTGCAGGAGTTCGCACTCACTTCCAACAATGTGAGTTACGCACTCAGTGGCGACTTTCTTGACTACTGGGGATTCTTCCCTACTGAAGATGGTTGGGGTCGACTGCCAGTAATGGGATTCGGTGTCGTCACTGCATCAGCAAACGCAGACATTGCCGTGGGTACTCGCTACTTCGGTTTCTATCCTGCTGCTGATCACCATGTTGTTCTTGCCTCTGCAACAAGTGGTGGCTTTGTTGACATCGGTGCGCATCGTGAAAAACACGCCATGGCATATCGCACGTTTGACAGGGCAGCAGACGATGCAGCCCCAGGCGATCATGCATACCTGTTATTGCGTGGTCTCTTCATGACTTCATTTCTTGCAGAAGATTTCTTGTTCGACAATGGAATGTTCGGAGCGGGACAAATTGTTATCAGCAGTGCCTCTAGCAAAACAGCTATTGCGCTTGCTCACAGCATTCGTGCGCGTGGAAACACTCACTGCATCGGTCTCACCTCAAGTGGGAATGTCGACTTTGTGAATGCTGTGAACTTGTACGACGAAGTCGCAACGTACGACAGTATTTCTTCGCTCGCCGATTGGGCTCCCACCGTGTACGTCGACATGGCCGGAAATCTCTCTGTCACATCTCAAGTGCATGAGCATTTTGGTGATGCACTGAAATACTCATGTGCGATTGGCGCAACACATTGGGATCAAGGTGGATCAAAATCAACTCTCTCGGGCGTGCAACCACAGTTCTTCTTCGCGCCATCTCAGATTGCTAAGCGCGGAAAAGAATGGGGACGCGAAGTTCTCAATAATCGCCTTGATACTGCACTGCAGACTTTCATCACAGATTCTCGTCGTTGGATGAAAGTCGAAGAATCTCGTGGTTCTGACGCTCTAACCAATGTCTACAACCAACTGGTCTCTGGCTCCATCAAGCCCGAAGCCGGCCACATCATTTCTCTATAAGCAACTACCGAAGGAATACACAATGTCTCCAAACAAGCCCGGATACGGAAAAGTCAACAAGGAATATGGCATGCGCATGTTCACCACCAAGCCAGAAGACGATGGCCCAGTGTGGATGGTGAACTTCATGAAATACAAGGAAGAAGCAACGTATTCAGATGGTTCACGTGGCATCTCTGGTCGTGAAGCAGATGACCTATATGCACCCGTTGAGATTCTGGAAGAACTCGGCGCTGCTATCCCCTTCGTAGGCGATGTTGTATTGCAACTTGCAGGTCAAGACCACAAATGGCACCGAATTGGTGTTGTGAAGTACCCATCACGTCAAGCATTCCTCGGTATGCAAAATCGTGAAGACTTCCAAGCAAAGCACGAGCATAAAGAAGCCGGCATGGACTTCACCTTCGTGATTGGTTCACAACCAGTGAAGCTCGACTCTTCATACCGAGTTGATTTCGAAGGCTGGGACAAAGTTGAACATGCACCCACAGCAGAGGACGGCCCCATCATGGTGGTCCACCTTCTGAAGTTTGTTGAAGGCGGTCGACAGGGCGGCATGGAGGAATACCAATCCTCAGCATTCAAAGTGGCTCAGAAACATGGCGGTGGTGCAGCAGCCATCTTCAATGTTGAAGGAACAATCATGGGTGACGGACGTGAATGGGACGAAGTTCGCTTCATTGCATATCCATCGTTGCGTTCGTTCATGGCCGTCGTGAACGACCCAGAACGAATTGCAGTCCAAGGTGAACACCGCAACACCGCAATTGCAGACACATACACAGTCGTTGTTCGACCAACGAAAGATACGTTTACGTCGCACGGTCCAATCTGATGGAAGTAATGCGAACTCCCGATAGCTGTTTCGAGAACCTTCCCGATTACAACTTTGCACCGCACTACACAACCATCACTGCCACAGACGGCACTGCTCTTCGTTTTCATTTTGTAGACGAAGGCCCGCGTGATGCAGCACCCATCGTGTTGATGCATGGCAACCCATCTTGGTCATACCTGCATCGCCACATGATTACAGGCCTTGTTGCACTCGGTCATCGCGTACTGTCGCTTGACCTCATGGGTCTTGGACGATCAGATAAACCAAACGAAGCTTCCTATTACACACTCGCTAGCCATGTTGATTGGGTGACGAAATGGTTTGAGGCCGAAGACCTCACCGGTATCACCTTGTACATGCAGGACTGGGGTGGCCTCATTGGTCTCAATGTGTTGCCACACATCGCAGACAGAGTTTCACGTGTGATTGCATCGAACACCGGACTTCCTGTTGGTGAAGGTGCAAACAAGGCAATGCGCGACTGGCTGGAATTCTCCAGTTCTGTTCCTGAACTTCCTGTTGGAAGCCTTGTGAACGGCGGATCAACCCGCACACTCAGTGCTGCAGAGATTGCCGCCTACAACGCGCCCTACCCCGATGGCAGTTACCAGACCAGCCCCAAGATCTTTCCAAGCCTTATTCCTGTGCAACCTGAAAACCCTGGTGTTCCACAAAATAAAGAAACGTGGAAGTTCCTTGAGACGTGGGCAAAACCATTCCTCACTGCCTTCGGGTCAGAAGATCCGATTGCATTCAAGCCTGGTGCGCACCTCACATTTCAAACTCGAGTTCCGGGTGCTGCTGGTCTTACGCACCACGTCATTGAAGGTGCTAACCACTTCATTCAAGAAGATGCCCCCGCGGAACTTGTCACCATCATTCATAACTTTGCAAAGTAGGTAAACGTGTCAACTCCAGATTTTGTTCGCAGTCCCGATAGCAACTTTGACGCACTCAAGGATTACCCGTTTGCAGCCAACTACCTAGATATTGATGGTTTGCGTATGCACTACGTCGATGAAGGCCCTCGTGATGCACCTGTCATTCTCATGATGCACGGCATGCCTTCTTGGTCGTATTTGTATCGCCACATCATTCCAGTCATGTTGGAAGCGGGATACCGTTGTGTCGCACCTGACCACATTGGTTTCGGTAAGTCAGACAAGGTTGTTGACCCTGCGTGGTACAACATTGCACGCCACACAGCCAACACTGCTGCACTAGTTCAGCATCTTGATCTCACTGACGTCACCATCATGGTTCAAGATTGGGGTGGCCCTACTGGTCTCGCACAAGTGGCAAACATGCCAGAACGTTTCAATCGCGTATGCATTATGAATACGTGGCTACACCACACGGGGTTTGAATACTCCCCAGAGACTCGTCAATGGATCGAACAGAATTCACCAGGTGGCATTTTTCGCGACAATGTTCCCGACAAGTTTTTGTGGGGCACGTTGATGGCAGTGGCCACTGACAGAATTTCTCCAGCTGATTCATTGTTCGTAGCACTGCAAGGGGGAACACCGAAGTTTGAGGGCGAAGCACTTGATGTGAAGAATGGATACGACGCTCCGTTTGTTGGTCTCGGTGAAGATGGAATCAACGGACCACGTCGTTTTCCTCTGAGCATTCCGTTGCATGATCCTGTTTCAGGCGATGCAGTGAATCAAGAGAAACACTTTGGAATCATTAATTCCCTAAAGATTCCAATCCATTTCTTATGGGCAACGAACGACGGTGTGTTCACATTGGACTGGGGTAAGAAGTGGCACTTACTGATTCCGCATTCAACATTCGAAGAGATTGTTGGCGCGCGTCACTTCCTGCAAGATACGCACGGACCAGAAATTGCTACGCGCCTACTAGCGCATATGAAATAGATACTTACTTCGTGCCGAGAGCACGCAGGAAGTCTGGTGGAATCACAATGTCGTCACGTGTGAGTTCCGAAATATTCGACTTACCCATACCAAGCATTGCAGAATCAATTCCGCCGCGCAGTACGTCGAGCACGTTTTCAACTCCGGCCTGACCATTTGCTGCCAAGCCCCACAAGTATGCGCGTCCAATCATGACGGCACGTGCACCAAGTGCGAGAGCTTTCACTACATCGCTACCACGGCGAATACCGCCGTCAAGCACAACTTCTATTTGGCTGCCAACAGCATCTGCAACTGCAGGCAACGCACGAATAGGTGCAGGCGTGCCGTCGAGATTGTTTCCACCATGGTTAGAGACTGACAAAGCAGTTGCACCAAGATCTACAACGCGCTTCGCATCGTCGACTCGGCTGACACCTTTCACCATGAAAGGTCCGCCCCACTGCTCACGCAACCATGCAATGTCTTCCCATGTAGGAAGCGGAGTCTGCATCCATTCGTAATACGCACCAAAAAATGTTGGTGCCTTTTCGCCAGGCTTGGCCATGTTTGGCGCACTGAGATCTGGAATGCGGCCGGTCTTTGCAAACGACAACAACCATGCTGGTTTTTGAAGAACTTCAGGAGCCAACTTGATGATGGCTTTCAAATCAATCTTTTCGGGAATCCACGGGCTACCCCAGTCGCGGCCATTACTAAACGACCAATCGAGTGTAACGTTGAGTCCTTTTGCGCCAGCGGCACGAGCGCGTTCCATGCGCTGCTCCAATGTGGCGCGATCGCCACACCAATACATTTGGAACAAAGTGGAGTCATTCACTGCTGCAACATCTTCAACAGACTTACTTGCAAACGAACTAAGGCCCATCGGAATGCCGCGGTTAGCTGCTGCACGCGCAATGGCTACTTCACCCTGAGGATGCACAGCCTGCACGCCAGTAGGAGAAATAATGACCGGCATCGACAACGACTGGCCCATGATGGTGGTGGACATCTCGCGAGTATTTGAGTTGCCTGCAACATGCGGTGCAAAACCAAGTTGATCGAACGACGTGAGGTTGTCGTTCGTGGACAATCCTTTTTCAGAGCCGGCGATCAACGCGCCATAGACAGACTTTGGAAGTCGCGCTTTTGCTCTTCGTTGCGCTTCTGCAACTGTCTCGAACCAGTCATTGGCCATGGGGGGTTCCTCTCGTCGACGACAATAAAAGGCTAGTGGGGGAACTTGTAGATGATGTCTGAAAAGGAATCCGCAGCAAAGAAGTACAACAACCGCAATGGTTCGTTTCCTGTGTTTACTGCCACATGCTCAGCATCTCCGGGGATGAATACGGCATCACCCGTGCGCACTTCTCGCCGGTCGCCATTCACAACTACCTGACCAGTTCCCGACAAGAAGTAATACACCTCTGCCTGAACGTGTTGATGCCCACGCGGCGGTTCAGGTGCGCCCACTGGGATCTCGGCCACTCCCACCGTGAGGCCTTCTGTATTGGTGCGGTCACTACTAAATAGGGTCCACCAGTCCACGTGGCCAGACACGGGGTCTCGCCACGACTCGGTCTCACAATCCTCCGGCCGCCGATACACCGCTTCATTTCCCACGAGATTCCCCCCTTGCCTCTCGTGACCTTATTACTGCATCCACTTCCCCACAGGGTCCATCCACTCTCATTGATTCTCATATTTGGGAATGATTCTCATAATGGGTAGCGTGACGTTATGAGAACGATTCCTACTATCTCTCGTCGCGGCATTTCTGTCCTGGCACTTGTGGCTGTGTCATCGTTATTCGTCTCGTGTTCTTCCGCGTCTGACTCATCATCTGAAACGAACGACACCTTGAAGATCTCTGCATCGTTCTACCCACTTGTAGAAATTGCATCGCGTGTAGGTGGCGACAAAGTCACCGTGGTGGAACTCACTCCACCGGGCGAAGGCGCACACGACGTACAACTCACAGCAAAGACTCTTGATGAGATGTCACGTTCGCAAGCAGTGTTCTACATCAGTGATGGTTTTCAACCAGATGTTGAGAAAGCTGTTGCATCGTTACCAAACACCATCGTCAAGAAGGATTTGTTGTCCACACTTTCTCTATTGAACGTGGTGGAACAGCTTCAAGGTACTGAGGGTGAAACAGATGGCGAAGTATTGGCCTCTGGTAAAGACCCACACGTTTGGCTAGACCCAGCAAACATGCTTGTCATGACACGCACAGTTCTTGAAACCTTGTCGGCTCTGCAACCTGAATCAGCCACAACTTTTACAACCAACGCAAACGCGTACATCTCTGAACTAGAAGAATTGGGAACCGAGATCGACTCTTCGTTGAAAAACTGTGCCTCTCGCGCACTCGTCACCTCGCACCGTGCATTTGCCTACTTGGCTGCGCGTGCTCAGTTACAACAAGTGGCCATTTCCGGCGTGAACCCTGAAGAGGAACCATCGGCCAAAAGTTTGGAAGCCATCGCTGCCTTTGCGAGAACCAATAACGTCTCCACCATCTTCTTTGAAACCCTTCTTCCTGCCGACTTAGCAAAGACCCTTGCCACTCAAGTAGGCGCAACCGCAGATTTACTAGACCCCATTGAAGGAATTAGTAGCGAAGACCTCGAAGCCGGCGCTACATATATCTCGCTTCAACGCGACAACCTGTCACGCATTGCAACAGGGCTCCGCTGCTCATGACTAGCGCCGACGCCGTTCTTGCAGTACAAGATGTCGCCGTGTCATACGGCGATTTTCCTGCACTCTCGTCGACGTCATTTGTAGTGCAACCAGGCGAACTCATCGCGGTAGTTGGCCCGAACGGCGCTGGTAAATCAACTCTGTTCCAAGCGCTTGCTGGCTTCATTGATCATAAAGGTGACGTCATTGTTCATGGCGAGCATTGCCATCACCTCGAACGTCAAGCAATCGCCTACATTCCACAACAGTCTGATGTTGATCTGCGCTTCCCCATCACTGTTGCCGAAGTTGTAATGGCTGGCCGACGTCGCTTTCACACTGGTCGTTTTCGCCCACTCGTTGCAGACCATGCACGCGTGAATGAGTGCCTTTCCCTAGTGGACCTGAACGACATGAATGATCGGTCACTCTCCACATTGTCTGGTGGTCAAGTGCAGCGAGTGTTGTTGGCACGAGCCCTAGCCCAAGAGGCCGACATCTTGATGCTGGACGAAGCATTGTCTGGTGTTGATGCACGCCATACAGAAGATCTCATTTCGCTCTTTGCCACATTGTGCGCACAAGGCACTTCCATTTTGGTCTCCACACATGACCTTCATTTAGTGCGAACACATTTCAATCGCTGCTTGGCACTCAATGGTCGCCTCATCGGCGATGGCGCACCGGCTGACGAACTCACTGGCACACAACTTGAGCGTCTCTTCAGTCGCACAACATCCCCGGAGCCATCATGATTCATTGGTTCCTCGATCCATTCCAATCGGATTTCTCACAACGCGCAGGCCTCGTATGCCTCATGGTGGGTTTACTTGCCCCAGTTGTTGGTACATGGATTTCGCTTCGTCGCCTTGCCTATATGGGTGACGCAATGTCGCATTCGTTACTTGGTGGCGTAGCCATCGGCTTTGCATGGTTTGGAAGTGCTGCCGTTTTGCCAGGCGCATTAGTTGCCGGAATCTTCATGGCCATCACCATTCATTTGTTGTCACAGAACCGACGCATTGCCCACGACTCAATCATCGCTGTAGTGGGCAGTGGCATGTTTGCCTTTGGCGTTTTGGCTCTCAGCAAGGTGGACACATCAGTGTCACTCACGCATTTCTTATTCGGCCAACTACTAACAGTCAATACAGTGGATTTGTGGATCACAGTTGTTCTCACAGTTGCAAGTCTTTTCTTCGTGTGGTTCAAATTTGACGACTTGAAGTTCGCAACGTTCGATCGCGATCATGCCACTCAACTTGGTATTCGTGTTCAGCGCCTTGACGCAGCGATGCTCATTCTGCTTGCCGTATGCGTCGTTGTGTGTCTCTCCACAGTAGGGACAGTGCTTACTGTGTCTCTCCTCATTACTCCAGCTGCAACGTCCCGCTTGTTCTTCAATCGAGTTGATGCCATCACATTCGGAGCAATCGCTGTAGGACTCACAGAGGTAGTGCTCGGATTCATCATTTCGTATCACGCAAACATGGCACCTGGGCCCACCATTACATTGCTTACCACCGCAGTATTCATTGCTGCATACATTGCACAGTTCGCAACATCAGATCGCACGTATGTACACCACACGCACGAACACGATCATCACTAGTAGTTCTTCCTAACAAAAACTTGTAGTTCTACCTAACGGTTGAGTGTGACAACAAACGAGTTAGTTCTCACTTACATTGCGAGATGCACAGGGTTACGGTGAACACATGAGCACCCATGCACCACAAAAACGTCACATCATTGTTGGAGTCGATGGTTCGCCAAACTCACATAAGGCAATTGATTGGGCTATTCAATACGCACACGCCGGTGACAAAGTCACACTTGTTTCCGCTTGGTCACCCATCATTGTTCCTGCAGAGATGGCAGTCCCGTATACATTCGATGATGCTGCTTCTCGCACTGTGCTTGATAATGAAGCGAAGCGCGTCACGTCTGTAGCAACCGCTCGCGACATCGCAATCGCTACTCATTTTGAGAACAACGATCCCCGCAACGTATTGCTGAGTTTGAAGGCAGACCTCATCGTGGTGGGGGCTCGCGGCCACGGCGCTGTGATGGGACTCTTACTTGGCAGTGTTGCTGACTACGTGTCGCGACATGCCAAGGTTCCTGTCGTCATCGTGCCAGTTGGCTGACGACATAACTTCTAGACCGGCAAGTACCCCCCGCTTGCTGGTCTAACCTTCGCATATGGAAAGCCTTGCGTTACTCGTCTCAATCATCTTGTTGGCGATACTTCTGCTCGGAGGACTTTCCTTCATCACAGTCATTCGCACACCACGATCACAAGTTGGCAGAGCGCTCGCATTTGTCATTGGTGTTGCTGCCGTTTTGTCTGGAGCATGGCTTGCGTTACTGCGAGTCGGAATCGGTGCTCGCTTTTTCGGTGTCCTTGTGTTCTGCTTCGGAGCGATCAGCCTGTTGCGCATTATTCGCTCACGCCGGACGGATTCTAGAAAATAGAAAACGGGCTGCCAGTTCCGAAGAACCGACAACCCGTCTCTAGTAATTAGGACAAATGAACTAAGCGCGAAGGCCCTTGTTCACCATGTTGACAACTGCATCCTTCAACGGGATCATTCCAAGAATGATGGCGCCGTTGGCCACGTAGGTCATCCAGTCATCGGAGAATGAAATTCCCCAACCTGAGATGGTGTTGATGTCGCACAACCACACCATGCCGATGGCAATGATGAGAGAAAGGTGTGCCCCAATGATGGGGAGCTTTCCGATGGTGGCGTGAATGCCGATGAGTGTGAGTACCGACTCGATGACCGAAATAACGGCTCCGAGAAGGAGGGATAGAAGGAGCAGTGCCCCAAGCGTGTACATAACGGTTTCCCCCGTTTTCTGCAGACGTTGTGTCTGCTCTGCGAACTGTAAATGCGCCTTTGTGAAAAGTGGGGGATATCCACAGCCCCCTTGATTTATATGGGTTTGCCGAGGTAGTTATCCACAGGGTGATGATTTTGAGTGACGGCCGTCACCAGAAATGAGATTTTGACTAGTGGGGCAAAGCAGCGAAACGAGCGATCGCGTCGCTGATTTCCTTCTCGGCCGCGGTGCGACCTTCCCACCCTTTGACGGTGGTGTCCTTGTTTGGCTCGAGCAGTTTGTAGACCTCGAAAAAGTTGCCCACTTCATCAAGAAGGTGCTCCGGCAAGTCTTCAATATCGACATATGGATTCATGCGTGGGTCGTGCGAAGAAACGCAGAACACTTTTGCGTCGGGACCTTTTTCGTCGCTCATCCAGAACACTGCAACAGGACGCACCCATACATGGCAACCAGGAAATGTTGGTTGGCTTAGCCATACCAATGCATCGAGTGGGTCACCGTCTTCGCCGTGAGTACCAGGAAAAAATCCGTAGTCGAGTGGGTACTGAGTGGCCGTGAATAATGTGCGGTCGAGCCAGATGGCTCCCGTGTCGTGATCCATCTCGTACTTGTTGCGAGACCCTTGCGGAATCTCAACAATCATTTCCACTTCCATGTGGTCAGCCTACGGACGGTGTCTGTTGATTCAGCAGTGCTGCGTTCAACATGACGCGCATGAGATGTGCAAATTGATCATCGGTCACAAACGTGTGCTCGTCTGATTCCAAAAGATCGTTCAATACAAAGCCGAATCCGTAGCTCTGTACAAGCAGGGCTAGCGCCGCAGACGAGACAGGTGCTGAACCGCCAGTAATGCGACGCTGAGCGTTTTCCATGAACAAGGTGAGACGTTCTTGAAGATGCGACTGCAACACGCTCAGCTGACGACGCAGAGCAGGAATCTCTACTGAGGCCGCAAGAATTTGCATGCGTTGCCAACGGCGTGGCCGGTGGAAATCTTGCTGCGGTAGTGCAATAACTGCAAGTAGGTCTTCCACCGTTGGATTCTCCAGAGCATCAAAGTAAGCCTCGGATGCATCGATTTGTTCCAAGACAAATTCTTCAAACATTTCGCCTAGTACTTCTGCGAGCAAACCATCGCGGTCGCCGAAGTACTTGTATATAAGAGGGACCGATACCTTGGCTTCGGTTGCGACGTCTTGGACGCGAAGTCCCAAGATGCCTTTACTTTCTACTTGTACGCGCGCTGCCGCTGTAATGCGTTGGCGGGAGGTGGGGGTACGGCGTGGCTCCATAAGGCGACGCTACCGTTTCCCACGCCTCTTCTTTGGTCGGGATAACAACTCCAGTGCTTCAGCCAAGGTGATGCTCTGGGCAATCTCTAAAGACCCCACCGAACGGTTCTCCCCTGCCTTTGAAACGTGAGGCCCGTATTGGCCCAGCTTCACCAGCACTTCTTCTCCATCTACATCTGTTCCCAAAGACCTAGGGAACTGCATCAGGGGAAGCACCTCTTCCATAGTGACCGTTGCCGGATCTAATTCCTTGGGAAGTGACACGTTGACTTTGCCGCGGGCGATGTACGGGCCATATGGTCCGGTGCGCACTTCAACTTGTTCGCCATTGAATTCACCGATCACGCGGTTTTCAACCCGTGGCGTATTGATGAGGGCTAACGCGAAGTCGAGAGTGATGTCGCCAAACTCCATTGCGTCGGGAACAGAGAAATTGCGTCCGGCATATTTGAAATATGGCGAACCACTGGAACGCGCACCTCTGCCCTTCTTTGCAGACTTTTGTTGTTTTGTGCGTACAGCAAACGATTTGCCAGCTCGTAGATCAATGCTTTCACCAGTCTCTGGATGCAGACCAATGTGTTTCACCGGATGGTCTTCAGGCTTATAGGTATCAAGAGCCGCATCGATAGTGGCTTTCAGCGAACACCACGTGGCGTCTCCCACTTCATAAAAGTTGCGCACAACGTTGAGGTAGGTATCTGCGCCTTCCACAACAGCATCAAGACGGTCTTCCATCTGGCGTGTGAACTTGTAGTTCATCAGATTCTTGAATTCACTATTCAAGAAATTGCACACTGCTACTGCAGACACTGTGGGAATAAGTGCTTGATCGCCTTGCTTCGACCACACGTATTCATTGCGCAATGAGCTGATGATGGGTACATAGGTAGAAGGACGACCAATCTCTTCGGCTTCCAACGCCTTAATGAGGCTGGACTCTGTAAACCGTGCAGGCGGTTTCGTGATGTGTTCATTGATCACGAGTTCGCGTACCTGCACCGTGTCGCCAACCGTGAATGTGGCGAGCGGCGTTGGCTCATCGTCGTCAACAGCGGAATACAGACGACGAAACCCGGGCTCTGTGATTGTTGTTCCAGCCGCAGTAAACACATAGTCGTTCTTTTCAGCGGACGCAGTAAACGTGACTGTGACTGTGGTGCCCGACGCAGGCAGCATCTGTGACGCAACAGTGCGACGCCAGATGAGTTCATACACAGCTAGTTGCTGTGCCGTGAGTCCGGCCGGCTTGCGCTTACCAAAGTCCGAAGGGCGAATCGCTTCATGAGCTTCCTGTGCGCTGCGCTTTTTACTGGGGAAACGCGGAGCGGTCTCGGGCACAGCGTTCAGACCAAACATTGCGATGACTTGCTCACGGGCAGCCTCTGTTGTCCACGGGGCAAGTTGCGCACTATCGGTGCGGGGGTATGAGATCAGTCCTTTTTCGTACAACTGATTCAAGATGCTGCTCGCAGCGTTTGAGTTGAGATGCAAGCGAGACAAGACGTCTTGCAGCAATGTGCTCGTTGTGTACGGCCAGTAGGGCTTACGGGTGTACTTCGAATTCTTCGAATCTGCGACTGTCAGAGGTGCGCCGCTGAGACGTGCCACCAACTCTTGTGCCGCAGGTACAAGCAATAGTTCTGCCGGCGCAGCAACCACACCTGCCTCATCAATATCTTTTGACGTCGCGACAGGCACCGTATTAATAGTGCGCAAACCAGCCGTGACCTCTCCGGTCATTTCTAAACGTGCGTCTACGCCGCAATACTCAACTTCCACGAACTTGATGCGATCCATCTCGCGCTCCACTATGAGACGCAATGCTGGGCTCTGCACTCGGCCCGCACTCAGATTTTGACGCACCTTGCTCCACAGCACAGGCGATACCTGGAAGCCAACAAGATGATCCAGTGCACGACGAGCACGAGCTGCCTCAACTAGTTCCATGTTTATCTGCCGGCGATTATCGAGAGCGGCGAGCACCTCTTTCTTTGTGATGCTGCGGAACTCAATGCGAGAGACGGGAATCGTCGGCTTCAAGAAGAAGTCAAGAAGATAGGCGATCATTTCGCCTTCACGGTCGGCGTCCGTAGCCAGAATCAATTCAGATGCGTTCGCCAGATCTTTGCGTAAGCCATCTATGACGTCCACACCTTTCTTTGTTAATGCGTACGAAAGCGCGAAGTCATTTTCAATCTCTACGCCCTTCTTTGTTGCAGGGATATCTGCGAAGTGCCCGACCGAAGCACGGACAACAAAGTCCTCACCGAGGATCTTTGAAATCGTTTTCACCTTGTTCGGAGATTCAACGATCACCAAAGGTCGAGTTGCGGATGTTTCTTTTGATTTACGTTTTGACGTTGCCATGGCCGCAGTCTCTAAACCATGGCTGTGTCAGAGTCGGCCGGGGACGGTCATTTGAGCCATATGGAATAAGGGAAAAGAAAAACTTGACAGATTTGCCCTTCGCGCGGGCGCAGGTGCGCGCGCGGGAAGTTGCGTTATGAAATGGTGATTGTGTTGTTTCGAATCGACGCTTTTCCGCTCTTGGGCAGCAATACAACGGCCACAGAACATGTGCCTCGGCGCACTGCTTTCACGCTTGTGCCAGAGAATTTGCATCGCTTCCCACCCGTCATGATGCTGATGCGCATAGTGCCCCACGATTGTTTTGGAATTGCAAACGACACGCTCGCTGCAATGTTTGCTGCGCTGATCTTGCGCCCCAGGCGTAAGCGAATGGGCGTGATCTTTTTCTTTTTGATGGGTGACGCAGGAAGAGTTGTAGTAGATGAGGTTGTGGTGTTGGTTTGTGGTGCCACAACTTGAGTTGGTGGATTCTCTGGCACAGCGGCAGGAACTGTGGTGGAAGTTGATGACGTAGTTGTCGTGGTCGTACTGGTGGTGGTTGTAGTTGACGTAGAGCTTGTTGTGGTGGTTGTTGTCGTTGTTGTTGTTGTGGTCGTGGTTGTTGTGGTCGTTGTGGTCGTTGTCGTTGTCGTTGTCGTTGGCATGATGTTCAAACTTGCAATTGCTACGGCCGTGTATGAAGGGTCGAGATTCCCCACTCCCAATTCACCGATGGCGTTCTCGCCCCAACAACGCACTTCACCCGTAGACATCACTGCGCACGCATGCGTAGTGCCCGCCACTATGTCCACCACTGTTCCCGATAATCCGCTCACAGCGCCAGGCGTGTAACGCGACGCGCTTGTTGTACCTGCACCAAGTTGGCCCACATCGTTTCGCCCGAAACACTCCACTGCGCCTGTCGTGAGCAGTGCACACGTGAACTCGTTGCCCGCAGATACAGCACTCGCAGTTGCAATCGCTTGTTCAGGTAATAACCCCAACACCATGCACCACCCGTGGTGGAGGTGGCACACGCGTGATGCAGGCCCACTTCTAGATGATCAACCGAGAACGAACCGGGGATTGATGCAGAGTACGGAATCTTCGAGACTGAAACAGGAACACTCTCTCCTGCAGAAGTTGTTCCATTACCAATCTGTCCAAATGTGTTTTTGCCCCAACATTTCACCTCTAAGGAACTGAGAATTGCGCAGGATTCATTACCGCCTGCAGCGATAGTTGTGGCTGTGCCTCCGAGCGTGACTTGAACAGGGTCAGGTTGATTGGCAAGGGATCCATCGCCGACAGCGCCTGTTCCGTTCTCGCCCCAGCACCAAACGGTTCCATCAGTCGCCAGCACACACGTGTGATTCAGTATGGTGTTGTCATTACGAATTGCGCACGTATGTTGTTCACCCACCGCAATGCGACCGGTGGGATCAACTGCAGAGACACTCACGGTTGCCTGTGCAGGCACAGATACAGGCGAAAGAAGTGCGCACGTCACTAAGACAATGCCAAGAAATACGCCCCTCCCCCGAGAGCGAGTGCGTCGCTTCTCTAGGAAGTCCCCCATTCACTGAGGGAAGATAATCAACCCTGATTGCCTTTTTCAAGCATCTCGATCTCAGCACGGATTTCTTCCATGTTGAGGCCTTCGGCCGTAGTGATGATTTCCTCTAAAGAGTGCTCTGGCATTGCGCCAGCCTGATTGAAGAGCAAGATGCCATCACGGAAAATCATGATGGTGGGGATCGACTGAATCTGAAGCGCAGCTGCCAAGCCCTGCTCGGCCTCGGTGTCTACTTTGGCAAAGCGAATCTCTGGGTGCGCATTGGAAGACTTCTCAAAGATGGGACCAAACATCTTGCACGGCCCACACCACTCTGCCCAGAAATCAACAATGGTGATCCCCTCTGCAAGAACTGTTGACTCAAAGTTTTCTTCATTTAGTACAATGGTGGACATGGTTTTCCTTACTTGGTGACAATGGGTAGGCCCAATGTGGTGGCTAATACGACGATACAAGTGAGCGAGACAATGACCATTGCCTCAACGAACTAAAACCTTCACGCGCGTTGACATTGCAGGGAAATTGGGTGACTTTGCCACTTTCACAGTGAGAAAACACGTCGACACCGTGGCCGGCGCAACCAGTCGGCCATTTGACAGAGAGCAACGGCCCGTTTCACTCCAGGTCTTCTTCCCCTTCGACACAGTCGTGACAACTGATGACAAAAGAGTGCGCGATTTTTTCTTCACAGTTGTCTTCATCACTTCAAAACCAGGACGGGCTGTGACGACAACACTTGTCGCGCCTACTTGTCCAGAACTGGTTTTGGTTGTTACCGAGAATGTGTATTTGGTGCCGTTTTTTAGACCGTCTATCCGACATGAAGTCTCTTGTGTGGAGCACGTTGCCCCACCAGGTGATGCAACGACTACATATGTGAGCGCACCACTAGATGCCGATGTAACGCTTGGCCACGAAATCGTGACCGCCCTATTGCTCACCACTAACAATGCTTCTACTGGCACATCTGGAATGCCATCGGGTGCTACTTGAATTGCGATAGACGGCGCACTAATACCCACGGCGTTAGTTGCAGTAACGCTGACGGCGTAGGTTTCGCCATTACGCAGTCCGATGATTTCACATGTCAGGGATGCTGTGGTGCAGTTCTGCCCACCTGGGCTCACCGTTGCCGTATAGCCGGTGATGACAGATCCATTTGCTGTCGCTGGTTCGGTCCACGACACAACGGTCGATTTTGCAGCAACCGTGGCAGTCACAGCTGTTGGTGCACACGGCGCTAATGCTGGTGCATCGACTGCAAGCAATCGATTAGGAGTGCGAGTCGGCAATTGTCTGGTAGCCAAATATGTGACTGCGTTACATGTTGAGTTTTGTTTCAACCAATTCCACGCATCTGTCGGTGTTGCAGTGGTAACTGTTGTGGTTTGCAAATACCGTGCTACCGCACCACTGACATGTGGGGCAGCCATCGACGTGCCTGATTCCGCAAGGAAAGTGTTAGGCAATGATGAAGACAATGGCCAAGCAGAAACCACAGAATCACCCGGAGCAAAGATGTCGACACAGTCGCCATAGTTTGACCACGCCGCTTCTGCATCACTTGCATTGATTGCGCCCACTGAGATCGTGCCAGGAGTACCAGCGGGTGTGGTGTTACAAGCTGACTTAGCTGAGTTTCCAGATGCAGCAACTACGACAATGCCTTCGGCCATCAAATTCCTGATTGCAGTATCAATAGTTGTTGCTGAGACATCGAAACCGATGCTCATGTTCACTACGGCGCGTTCACCTTCTTGGTGATTCGCCAATATCCATTCGAGACCTTTTCGCACCATGGTTGCAGTGCCAGCTCCACATGAGTCGAGCACGCGAACAGGAACTAAAGAGACTGCCTTTGCAACACCCGAGTACGTGCCGCCCACAATTCCTGCCACGTGTGTGCCGTGTCCATCGTTATCCGTGGTCCCCACATCACTAAATGAATAGACACCGTCCATCAACACTGGATTAGTTGTATGAGATGGCCCATTTACGCAAGCAACTATTCCCTCACCCGGATGAGTTAACTCATAATTAAGAGAGGTGTTATAGGTAGACAATGCAGTGACATCAGATCGATAACTCCACCCAGGCAAAACGCGCCCTGTGAATTCGAGGTGCCTCATATTAATGCCAGAGTCGGCTACATATACCTTCACACCAGCGCCGTCTGTGGAATAGGTATACGAACCGTTTTTACCTGAACGGGCATCGAGACGATCAAGACCCCACGGAACTGTGCCCCCAGTAGCGCTGCCAAGTTCGACCGGTCCCACCGTCTGAGTTCCAAGTGCACGTGCAATTGGTTCAGGAACAACTTCTTGTGCCTGCACAGCAGGAACATGTGCCACCGACAATGACGTTGTTGCAATCAGTGCAACTGCGAACCACAGTCGGCGCATCAGACTTGCACGCCTTGCATGACAGATGCATTGATTGTGTTTTCCATCAAGCATGCAACAGTCATGATTCCAGTACCACCGGGCATCGGTGTGAGCGCACCAGCAATACCTGTCACTGAAGCAGCATCAAAATCCCCCACGATGCCAGCTTCGGTGCGTGAGATGCCAACGTCTATGCAAGTAGCACCAGGTGCTATATGAGCAGCAGTGATTGAATGAGCAATTCCTGTTGCCGACACAACAATGTCTGCACTGCGACACAACTCTTCTAGATGAGTAGTTCGTGAATGCGCAAGCGTGACAGTGGCATCGATACCTTTACGAGCAAGCAGAACAGACAGTGGCAACCCCACCAGTGTTGAACGGCCGATCACAACAACGTGTTTGCCACTTGTTGCAATGTCATAGTGCTGTAATAAACGCAACACACCTAGTGGCGTGCACCCGATATGGCCGGGAACATCTCGCATCAATCGGCCCATAGATGCTTCCGTTAACCCATCAACATCTTTCTCGGCTGGAATCAACTTCAGCACGGACTCGGTATCAAGATGATTTGGTAGAGGCATTTGCACCAAAATGCCGTGAACGTTTTTGTCTGCAGCCAGATGGCGCACACGATCTTCCACTTCGGTTTGCGTCGCGGTTACGGGCAATTCCACTTGCACCGACTGAATACCAATTGATTGTGCAGTCTTATGTTTGCTAGCTACGTACTTTCGGCTTGGAGCATCGTCACCTACTAATACGGTGGCAAGAGATACGTGAGGCGAGCCGGCTGCTGCCATACGACTCGCCAAAGTTTGAAGAATTGCATCACGTGCTGGTGCGCCCGCCAATACAAGAGTGGAAATGGGGGCACCAGACATGCCTCCATCGTACTTGTCCGCCTGCAAAAGGATTTTGCGGCTTAGTGAAGAATGGTTGAAGAATCATCCACACTTGGGCGTGCAGGCAAGAACTTCAATGCAAATATCGCCCCCACAAGAGCCATGCCGGCCCCCACTAGAGAGGCCGTCTGAAAACCGTGCACAAACGAGTCACTCACTGCATTAATTACAAGCGGTTGCAACCCGGCAGGCGTTTGCTGCGAAATGGCAAATGCCGCACCAACAGAATCCTGAGCCATTGGATACAACTCTGGGTTTGTCTTATTCAGACCATCGATAAGTCCAGGAATCTTCTCAAAACTGCGCACGAGTTGTGGGGTATACAAGCTGACGAAAACGGAGCCCACAACTGCGACTCCCAGGGTTCCACCCACTTCGCGACTGATGTCGTTTACTGCAGATCCGACTCCGGCTTTTTCGCGTGGCAAAGAACCCATCACTGCGTCGGTTGATGGTGAAGTAACGAACGACAGTCCGTTTGCCATCAACACCATCGAGATAATCACGTGGCCCCAATATGAACTGTCGGCATCCATGCGAGATGCGATGAGCAAACCAACAGACATGTTGAAAAGACCTAGGGCGACAATCCGTTTCGTTCCGAATTTCAGTGCAGCACGTGCCGCCAATGGAGCAGTAACACCGGCACCAACCGCGAATGGGATTGTGTGTACGCCTGCACTCAATGTGTCGTACCCGCGTACGAATTGGAAATACTGCGTGACCAGGAATGTGAAACCAAAGAGACAAAAGAATGCGATGCCGATACTTCCCGTGGCTGCACTAAATCGAGCACTTTTGAAGAACGTGACTTCGAGAAGTGGCGCTTCCTTTTTTGATTCGAACATAACGAAACCGATGAGAGTCAGAACTGCAATTCCAAAGCCCAGGTTCGACTTTTGACTTCCCCATCCCCAATGTGGAGATTCGATCACCGTAAAGACAAGTGACCCGATTGCAATGACCGACAACAGAAATCCAACCTTGTCCAGTGCATGTGCATCTGGGTTACGCGAGTCAGGAATAAGTCGAGCACCAGCGATTAGCGAGATCGCAACAATCGGCAAGTTAATAAGAAATACTGAGCCCCACCAGAAGTGTTCGAGCATGAATCCGCCAACGACTGGACCAAACGCAACAGCCATTCCTGAAACTGCCGACCATAAGCCAATTGCTTTTGCTCGCTCGATTGGGTCTACAAACAAGTTCGTGATGATTGCAAGAGTCGCGGGGAATACCAATGCTGCGCCAATTCCCATTGCACCACGCCAGAAGATCAACGAATTAGTTGTGGATGCAAACGCCGCCATGCCACTGCACGCAGCAAACAAAACAAGTCCAATCTGCAACGTGCGCTTGCGGCCATAACGATCACCAATGCCACCGCCGGCAAGAAGTAGACCAGCAAATACCAATGCGTAGGAATCAACGATCCATTGAAGAGATGTGGTTGTGGCGTTCAACTCGCTCTGCAGTGTGGGCAACGACACGTTCACAATGAGGTTGTCAACAACCACCAGAAACACACTGATGGCAAGAACGGCAAGTACCCACCAGCGACGCTCGTAGGTAATGGATTGAGGCGAAGTTGTATTCATACTTGACAGTGTCTAGTCGTTGTACTTGACAATGTCAAGTTGTACTCTGAGGCCATGGTTCCCGCCCCACACGATCAGCATGGCGATGTACGCCGACTGGTTCTTGATGCAGCCATCGCCATCATCGAATCAGATGGTGCCGAATCATTATCCATGCGAGAAGTTGCGCGTCGCGCCGGCGTCAGTCACCAAGCGCCGTATCACTATTTCGGGGATCGCAGTGGAATCTTTGCGGCCATCTCTGAAGAAGGTTTCAGTGCATTAGCAGGAGCATTTCGCGATGTTCAAGAGTCAACTATTTCAGCCGCAAAGGCTGGTTTTATTGCTTATTTGAGCTTTGCTCGAAACCATGTCGGCCATTTTCGAGTCATGTTTCGTCAAGACATCTGTGGCGTCACCGATAATGAAGGAACTGCAACTGCCGCCGAATCAGCTTTCAACGAATTACTTCAGATGGTGGCAAGAACAATTGGTTCTTCGGTAGACCCGAAAGCGGCACACACCTTTGCCTTCACCATGTGGTCACAAGCACATGGATTGGCCACATTGGTCATCGACGGCCCCCTGCCCCAAAAACTTTTGCCCGGTGTGAGCCTCGACGACCAGATCGATGCAGTCATCAACCTGTGCTCCCACATGGTGGCTCTCGAAGCCGCAGAAATGGGCTTGGTCCCCAGCCATTCATAATCCCGACCAAAGTTGTCGGGTTTTGGAATTTAGCCTCTATCCTGACCACAGACACCTAACCCAAGGAGAACATCATGAGCGTACGTTTAGGCGACACAGCACCAGATTTCACAGCAGATACCACTCAGGGCACCATCAACTTCCACGAGTGGTTGGGCGACTCCTGGGGCGTTCTCTTTAGCCACCCGAAGGACTTCACTCCGGTCTGCACCACAGAACTCGGATACGTCGCACGCATCAAGCCAGATTTCGACAAGCGCAATGTGAAAGTCATCGGCCTTTCAGTTGACCCAGTTGATAGCCACATCAAGTGGGAGGAAGACATCGCAGAAACACAGGGAACACCTGTGAATTTCCCAATGATCGGTGATGGAGACAAGAAAGTCGCTGACCTGTACGAGATGATCCACCCAAATGCAAGCGACACAATGACCGTTCGCTCAGTGTTCATTATTGGACCAGACAAGAAGATCAAATTGTCACTCACCTACCCTGCATCTACCGGTCGTAACTTCGATGAAATTCTCCGCGTCATTGATTCTTTGCAATTGACCGCCAAATTCAAAGTCGCTACCCCAGCAAACTGGGTTAACGGTGGCGACGTGATTATTGGTGCTGCAGTGTCTGATGAAGATGCAAAAACACTGTTCCCACAGGGCTGGAAGACAGTAAAGCCATACCTGAGAGTTTTGCCACAGCCGAAGTAAATCCAGCGTTAGTAACCTTGGGGGTATGACCCCCCAGACACTTGCTGTTGCTGCTTCCACCATCTCTGCGTCCAAGATCTACGGATCTGGTGAGGACGCCGTTTATGCGTTAAACGACGTTTCAGTCGAGTTCTACGAGGGACAATTCACTGCCATCATGGGCCCCAGCGGTTCGGGTAAATCAACGTTGATGCATTGCATCGCCGGCTTAGACGAACTCACAAAAGGTTCTGCAATCATCGACGGCGTCGACTTGTCGACGATGAAAGACAAGGGACTCACCGAGTTACGCAGAGAGAAAATCGGTTTCGTTTTTCAGTCATTCAACCTTGTTCCTACTTTGACTGCAAATGAGAACATTCGTTTACCGCTTATGCTCGGCAACGACAAAGGTGACGAAGCTTGGATTCAAAACGTCATCAATACAGTGCACCTACAAGATCGCCTCACGCACCGACCAAGCGAACTGTCGGGTGGACAACAACAACGTGTTGCTGTTGCTCGTGCACTTGCATCGAAGCCGCGCATTATTTTTGCTGACGAGCCAACAGGCAACCTTGACTCCACCACCGGTGCAGAAATTCTCTCCTTCATGCGTAAAGCAGTAGACGAGCTCGGCCAAACAATTGTGATGGTGACTCACGACCCAGTAGCTGCGGCATACGCAGACCGCATCATCTTCTTGGCAGACGGCAAAGTGGTGAGCGAAATGACCGAACCAACTTCTGGCAAAGTTCTTGATCTCATGAAAACACTTGGTAACTAAGTCGTGTTTCGTATTGCCTTAAAGGGAATCGTCGGGCGTAAAGCCCGACTCATTCTCACTTCGCTTGCTGTCATTCTGGGAACATCGTTCTTGGCGGGAACATCTGTTTTCTCCGACACCTTGACTCGCACCTTTGACAATCTGTTCTCAGACGTATTCAAAAACGTTGACGCATACGTTCGATCATCACAAGTCATCGAAGCTGACTTTGGTTTAGAGGAACGCCAACGAATTTCAATAGACCTCGTGTCGGTTGTTGAAAATGTGCCAGGCGTTAGAGATGCATCGCCTGATATTCAAGCCTTTGCCCGCATTATTGGAAAAGATGGAAAACCACTCGGCTCAGATGGTCAGGGGCCTCCGACATTCGGCAGTATCGGCGAAGAGTTTGCTGGTGCATTGTGGACCGTGGCGGACGGCAAGTGGGCCACTGCTTCTAACGAAGTAGTGATTGACGAAGCGTCCGCAAAGGCGGGCAAGTACGTCGTCGGTGACACCGTGAAGGTGGTCGCACAATCCGGAAGCCGCGACTTCACACTCGTTGGTATTGCTTCCTACGGAGACGTTCGTTCCCCTGGTGGTGCCACCTTTGCATTGTTTGATTCTGCAACAGCATCTGAATTCCTCACAAAGCCAGGTTTCATTGATGCCATTCTTGTGAGCGGTGACGGATCAGTCTCCGATACAAAACTTTCCGCAGCCATTCAAGCCGTGATTCCTGCAACCGCTAAAACTGAGACTCTCACAGGTGCTCAAATCACATTAGAAACGCAAGACCAGATTGGGTCTGCGCTCGATTTCTTCGGCATTTTGTTGCAGACATTCAGTTTCATTGCACTTGGAGTCGGATGCTTCGTTATTTACAACGTGTTCTCTATTAGTGCTGCTCAGCGTCAGCGCGAGAATGCACTGCTGCGAGCAATTGGTGCAAGTCGCAAACAAGTCACGCGTGCAATGTTGATTGAATCCGTCGCAGTGGGCCTCGTTGGTTCCACTATTGGACTGGTTGCTGGAATCGGATTGTCAAGTGGCCTGAGCGCACTGCTGAAAGCTTTGAATGTTGATATCCCAAGTAGTGGTCTCGTCGTGAATCAGGGAACCATTGTTTCCACCATTGTTATTGGTTTAGTCGTCACGGTGCTTTCAGCCATTCTTCCCGCACGCCGCGCAGGAAAAGTTCCCCCGTTGGCAGCAATGCGTGCCACAGCGTTAGAAATTGCAGAGCCCGGTCGTAAGCGTTTGTACGGAGGCTTGCTCTCCATTGCTCTGGGTATTGCAATCATTTCAGCAGTTATCGGTGGCGCAAACAATTCATACCTCGGATTTGGCATCTTGTTCGTGTTCATAGGAACCATTGTTCTTGGACCAATCATCGCTCGCCCGGTCGCATTGTTCTTGGGTAGACCTGCCGCACGTTTTCGTGGCATCACAGGCGTTATGGCGCGCCAGAACTCAGCACGTAACCCGAAGCGCACTTCTCGCACTGCATCGCCAGTACTCATCGGTGTTGCTCTCGTTACCGCCGTCACTGCTCTTGCAGCATCCATCAAGGGCCAAATCAACGACGTCTTTACGGAACAATTCAAGGGCGACTACGCAGTCACTACGAATAATCAGTTCACCGGCGGACTCAGCCCATCACTAGCTCTTGATCTCAACAAACTGCCTGAAGTGGACAAAGCATCTGGCATTGGGTTGATCACAGTAAAACTGAACAACAATGGTCAGTACTTCACAACCATTGATCCAGGCACGGTTGAGGGTGTATTCGATCTTGGTCTCATTAACGCCAAGTACTCAGACCTGACTCCCGACAGCATCTTTTTGGCTGAGTCCTACTCATTGCGCAAAAACCTTCCAATCGGTAGCAACGTCACCATCACATTGGGAGATGCAACCCAACGAGAACTCACAGTGCGCGGCTTATACAAATTCGATGAACTTGCAGGAAACTTTGTTGTCAATCGCGCGATGATTGCAAATTCAGCAGTTGTCAACTTTGACATCGGCGTATACATCGTTGGAAAAAACGGAGTGCCCGATGGCGAGGTGCAAGCCGCACTCGATAAAGCCGTGAAGAAATATGGTCAGGGAGAATTGCTCTCCAAAGCTGAATACATTGACAAACAATCTGGCCAAGTGAACCAATTGCTCGGCCTCATCTACGGCTTGCTCATGTTGTCCATTATCATCGCATTCGTCGGAATCATCATTACGTTGCTTCTCAGTGTTTTTGAACGCCAACGCGAACTCGCACTGTTGCGTGCAGTAGGTATGACTCGTTCTCAAGTGCGCACCACAGTGCGTTGGGAAAGCGTCATCACATCGCTTCTCGGTGCTGTGCTCGGAATCATTCTGGGTATTGGCCTTGGGTGGGTCATTGTGTTTGCTCTAAAGGATCAAGGTCTCACATCTTTCAAACTGCCTGTTGGTCCAACCATTGTCATCATGGTGATGTCTTTCATCGTTGGTTTGTTTGCTGCTATCTACCCGGCGTGGCGCGCAACTCGCGTGAATATTCTCGACGCACTAAATACCAACTGATATGAATCTGCCTGTAGTCACTGCTGAAATGTTGACGTTCCTTCGGGAGCGTCACCTTGCATCACTCACCACCATGCGTAAAGACGGGTCACCTCACGTAGTGCCCGTTGGGTTTTCATACGATGCTGAATCTGGCATAGTTCGCATCATTACGTTCCCATCTTCTGTGAAATACAAAAATGCATTACGCGGTGGCCGTGCAGTGGTATCGCAAGTAGACGGTGGCCGTTGGCTTTCTTTAGAAGGAACCGTCAGCGGTACTACAGATGCAGATCGCGTTGCGTCAGCGGTACAGGGGTACACCGCTCGCTATCAGGAACCAAAAGAGCGTGCGGATCGCGTAGCTATTGAGATTCATGTCGACCGCATTATGGGTCGCGCGTAAGTCTTACGACGCTGGTCGATGTCGCAAGATGTCGGAAATGAATTGCGACCCGGCTGGGTGAGCATCCATCATGCGAGCAATCGGATCTGAATCATCACGTTCAGGGTACGGCTCACACCCCACTTGACACCCGGGGCACCAGTACAGCAAGCGAGCGTGTGTACCCATTTTGGTGAGACGAATCACATCACCACAACGAACACACTTCTGACCATTGCGGCCGTACACCGCAAGACCACCTGGTACATCTGGCGCGGTGACTCGCACAGGCGATTGAAGGTTTGCACGCACTTGTCCGGCAGCAGTGAGAACAATGTCTAAACATGTTGACTGTGGGACTGAGCTAACAAGTGCCCACGGGTGAACACCGCTAGACCACAACACTTCACAGCGATACACATTGCCTACGCCACTCATCACGCGCGGATCCAACATTGCTTCGGCAATTGTGGAATCTTGATTGTCGTAGTGAAACAAACGCGATGCGCATTCATGCAAGTCTGCGTCTAGTCGCGCAACATCAGGACCAAGTCCACCTGCACGCGGATGGCGTGACTGATCGAACTGGCGATACGTCTCTGCAACACGAGTTCCGAAGGCAACGGCAACCCAGTCTTCGGTTTCAATGATTACGTGCGCATGATGACGCCGACGTTTCCATTTTTGGCCCATGTGATACGCATGCCACGTTCCACGCATACGAAATTGAGTGTGAAGAACAATGCCATCATCAAAAACAATTTCCAGTTGCTTACCGTGATTTTCCACACGTTCAATTGCTGCGCCAACTTGGGGAATTGGGCCAACAAGACCAACTGATTCAAAACGAGAGATTGTTGTTCCAACGAGGGCCGTTCGCAGCACTGCGGCTGCTCGATACTTGGCGTCGCCTTCTGGCACGCATGAAATTCTAGTTCAGGGAAGTTGGCCGACGGAGGCAAGCGCCAAACGAATCAAGCGATCATGACCACTTGTCATTTCGCGAATGACATCATCACTCACAGCTTGCTTCGGAGTAAACCATGCAAGGTCGAGCGCCTTCTGCGATGGTTCACATTCGCCTGTGACAGGCACTACATACGCCAAGCTCACAGCATGATGTCGCGGGTCGTAGAAACCAGAGATCGATGGATCGGTGAAGTACTCGACCACCGTGAAGGGCGAAGGTTCTGGCGGCACGCGTGGGAGAGCAAATGGCCCAAGGTCCTTCTCCAGATGACGCATGAGAGCGTCTCTGATGCGTTCATTCAGCATGACGCGCCCTGAGACCACCATGCGGCTGATGCTTCCGTCTGCGGCCTGCTGCAGAAGCATGCCCACATGGGTGACTTTCCCATCGGGGTCACAGCGCACCGGCACAGCCTCGACGTAGACCAACGGCACTTGATTGCGCACCATGGCGATCTCTTCTGGGGAGAGCCACGCGTTTTGAGTCTCAATTCGTTGGTCAGTCACAGCCCCGACGCTACTACGCACCGTGCCGTGAGTGAATGAAGGTCGCCCCCCGTCTTATAGCCGTTCTGAGGACGGTGGTACCGTAATTCTGTGCGCACAGCACACCTCATTCCAAGGAGACACCATGGCAATCAAAGTTGCAAAATTCAGAGACGTAGCAAACGGACTCCAGCCAGGACAGTTTGCTGTCGGTGATCATGAGTCAGTGAACTCGTTGAACGACCTCGACCCGAAGTACAAGATGCTTGTCGACAAACCATTCGCCTGCACCATGGCAGTGATGGGTTCCGATGGCCGCCCCAACCTCACTCCAATGTGGTTCGACTACGACGGAGACAAGGTGTTGGTGAACGTTGCTTCACAACGCACCAAGACAAAATGGATTCGCAAGACACCTCAGATCACCATCTTGATCATGAACCCAGAGAACATGTACCACTGGATGAGCATGAAGGTCACCGTCGAGCGCGAGATCTCAGAAGACGATCCAAAAGAAGGCTCAGCAGTTACTGAACACCTCAACAAAATCTGGCGTAAGTACATCGTCGATGGTGGAGACACTTACGGCTTGCGTGACCCGTCAATCGATGAGCGTCGCGTGTTGTTCGTGTGCAAGATTGACAAGATCGCAACCTTCGGTCAGCCATAAAGCACAAGATGAAAATCAGTGTCGTCGGTGGGTCCATCGGTGGACTCACTGCCGGACTGCTGCTTCGCGATGCAGGGCATCACGTTCGCGTCTTTGAACGTTCTCCAGCAGAACTAGCTCAGCGCGGAGCAGGCATTGGTCTATTGCCCGAGACATCGCGATACCTCACCGAGTGCGCCGGAGTAGACATAGACGATATCTCTATCGCTACATCGCATATTCGTTACTTGTCTCAAGACAATTCAATACTGCATGAAGAAAAACACAACTACCGATTCAGTAGTTGGAACACCATTTACCGTCAGTTGTTGTCGTGCATGAAGCCAAACGACTACGTGCTTGACCACGGGATGACTGAGTGGAGCGATGTTGACGCAACAGAAGTGACCATCACGTTCACCAATGGAAACACTGAAACATCAGATGTAGTTGTGTTTGCTGACGGAGTGAATTCACTTGCGCGAGCAATGCTTCTGCCAGGTGCAACCCCCCGATATGCAGGGTATGTGGCGTGGCGTGGCATGGTGCACGAAACGGAACTGTCAGCCGACACGCGTTCTTTGCTTGACGATGCAATCACATACTTCGTTTATCCGAACAGTCATATTTTGGTGTACCCCATTCCCGGACTTGAAGGTGAAACAGCACCAGGGCAACGACTCTTCAATTTTGTTTGGTATCGCAATTACTCAACTGGTGGTCAACTAGAAGATCTACTCACGGATATCTCTGGTGTACAACGCGAAGTCTCATTACCACCAGGTGCTGTTGCTCCACACCACATTGCAGAAATGCAAACGCATGCCAAGACTCACCTACCCCCAGCAATTGCCGAGCTCATCGTGAAGACGCAGCAGCCATTCATACAAGTTGTTTTCGACCTCACTATCGACCGCATGGCATTTGGTCGTACGTGCCTTCTCGGTGACGCTGCAAATCTTGGTCGCCCGCATGCTGCAGCAGGAACTGCAAAGGCCGCAGACGATGCATGGGCACTCACCGATGCTCTCGCTCGAAATGACGACCTGCTCACAGCCTTGCGCGAATACGAGAAGTCTCAATTAGCTGTTGGGCATCAATTGATTGAACGTACCGAACTCATTGGTCGGCGTTCACAATTTGAAAACTCGTGGGTACCTGGCGACCCAGATCTCATCTTTGGACTGAAAGCACCCGGCACATGAGCGCTACAGCAAACGCAATGACTGACATTGCTCAGGCCATCCTTGCCACGTTGAATACAGAACAAACGTCGCAGGCACACTGGCCCTTCCCTAGTGAAGACGAACGACAGAAATGGTTTTACACACCAACCGACCATGGTGGTCTCACACTGCACACACTCACTCCAGAACAAACTCGTTTGGTGATGCGATTAGTTGATGCCGGACTCTCGCGACCTGCGTACGTGACTGTTTCTACAATCATGGGACTCGAGAATGTTCTCGATCAGCTTGAAGGCTGGACAGCACATTGGAACTTCCCACGTGGTCGCGACCCACAGCGCTATTTCCTACGCATCTTTGGCGATCCAGGTTCATCCTCATGGGGTTGGCGCATTGGCGGACACCACGTGTCGTTGCACTTCACCATTCTGAATAATGAAGTCGTTTCCAGTACGCCGTGCTTCTTGGGCGCAGACCCAGCCTCTTCCCCATTGCTCGGTGGTCAGTTTCTGCGGCCTCTTGGTGCGTGCGAAGACCTCTCGCGCGAACTCATGCATTCATTCACCGATGAACAACGTTCACTTGCCATCGTTTCGCATGTGCCTCCCACAGACCTAGTGACAGCAAACAGAAGTGAGCTTCATGATGGAGACATGGCGCTTCCATTAGCAAAGGTGTGGCGAGATGAATTCACTGGTGATTTACAAAATGTCGTGGAACAGTTTCAAAAAAATGAAGACGCAAAGGTTGGGTATACACCCGAAAGTGCGTCAGCATTGTCGTACTCCACTACCCCAAAGGGCATCGCAGCTGCTTCGATGAATACCTCACAGCAAGACATCTTGCGAGCATTAGTGAACACATTTGTGGGTCGCATCAGTGACGAGTTTGCACAACGCGAAGCAGACAAGGTCTCTGAGCATTTTCAGCAGTTACATTTTGCGTGGGCTGGCGGCACTGCAGTTGGTGTACCGCATTACTACCGTATTCAAGGCCCGCGTCTACTTGCCGAGTACGACAACACCACTCGAGACGGCAACCACGTTCACACCGTGTGGCGTGACCCTGTGAATGACTTCGGTGCAGATGTTCTTGCAGAACATCATCGGAAATCTCATTAGAGATCAACCTCGCTCTGTAGCGGTGTTCTACCAATCTGTAGAAACGTATTTGGTCTCCATAAAAGCCAAGAGACCATCGTGGCCACCTTCGCGACCAAGTCCTGATTGCTTGACTCCACCAAACGGCGCCGCGGGATCCGAAACCAATCCGCGATTCAAGCCCACCATGCCGGTCTCTAATGCGTGCGCAAGCCGCATTCCACGCCCGTGATTGCGCGTGTAGATGTAGGAAACAAGCCCATGGTCCACGCCATTGAAGAGTGGAATTGACTCTTCAATATCTTGCACTTCAATGATCGGCGCAACTGGCCCAAACACTTCTTGTTGAACAATTGAGTGGTGCTGCTGAACTCCCGCCAGCACCGTTGCTGCATAGCCATGCATTGGTGCAGGTGTCGCACTCGCACCACATAACGCGGTGGCTCCCTCCGCTATCGCACGCTCCACCAATGAAGACACACGCGATTGCTGCGCCGCACTAACCAATGGACCGAGCGTGGTTGTTGGGGCCATACCGTCGCCTACAACTAATGCAGACATTCGCTTCACAAACTTAGAAGTGAATTCATCGAGCACTTGAGTATGCACATAAAAGCGATTTGCCGCTGTACACGCTGCTCCTCCATTGCGCATTTTTGCAATCATTGCGCCATCAACTGCGGCGTCAATATCTGCATCATCACAAACGATGAATGGCGCGTTACCACCTAATTCCATGGAACAGTTCACGATGTTGCCAGCGGCCTGACTCAGCAGAAGTGACCCAACACGTGTGCTCCCCGTGAACGACAGTTTGCGCACTATGCCGGAAGCAAGTAACGCCGCAACGGCATCACCCGGAGGATCAGGAGTAATGACCTGAAGTACCCCATCGGGCAATCCCGCACGTTTCAAGATGTCTGCAATTGCATATGCGGTTAGTGGCGTCTCGTGAGCAGCCTTCAACAACACGGTGCAACCAGCCGCCAATGCAGGGCCTACTTTGCGAGTAGCCATAGCTGCAGGAAAGTTCCACGGCGTGATGCACAGAGCAACGCCAACAGGCTCACGCGTTACTGCCAACCAATTAGTGCCATTGGGGGCTTGGCGCAGATCTCCATCGATTCGCACGGCCTCTTCGCTAAACCAGCGAAAGAATTCCGCGGCGTATGCCACCTCTGCCCTTGCGTCGGAAAGAACTTTTCCGTTTTCGCTCACAATGAGTTCAGCCAGCGCTTCTTGCTCGGCAATCATGATTTCGAAGGCCTTGCGCAGGACCTCACCGCGTTGACGTGGCAGGGTTTTGCGCCATGTGGTGAATGCATTTGATGCAACCTCTGCCGCTGCAACACACTCTTGAACAGAATGATTATGTACTTCAGATACCAGTGAGCCATTCGCAGGATTCACAATTTGAATATTTCCCATGCTCCATTCTGCCCCAGTTACCTAGATGGGCCTGACCAAGGCAATAAGAAAGGCCCGGCGCTTTCGCACCGGGCCTTTCCCAAACTTAGGGTTGAAATAAATCAGCCTGCGTTAATTTTTGCTACCTGAGCAAGTGCCTTCGTAAGGATTGCACCGCTGAGTGCCGCGTAACCTGCGCCCGATGCACTCTTTGGAGCACACTGACTGAGGAAGTACGAGAAGAAAGTCTTCGTCACAGCATTGTCAGTAGTTACAGCAGTTCCAGAAAGGCCAAACGAGATCGCGTTGATTAAGTAGGCATCTGCTGCTTTGACTGTGTAATCAGGTGTTACAAGACCATTCGCCTCAACAGTTGCTTCTGCGTAGAACGCAGAAGTTGCTGCAGTGGTTGGCACAACGAAGCTACCGGCATTGTTGCCGACAGCTGCGGACTTTACGCCCTTATCTGCACGCTCCTCGATAAAGGACAATTCAGCATAGGTAATTCCGCCGTTTGTGTCTTTCACCAAGTTTGCAACGCCATCGTTTCCGCTAGCGCTTTGGAAAGTGCCATTGGTTGGAAGTGCTGCTGGAGCAGATTTCGCAAAGTCGTCATCAGCAACCTTGTTCCAGATTGTTGGATTGGTCTTGTTCAAATAGTTTGCGAACATGTTGGTTGTACCAGAA
>JAPKZX010000001.1 GCA_026393575.1 Actinomycetota bacterium | reverse complement strand
CGTGGCCACATCCGTCGATGTCTGCAATCACCATGACCAACGTGCGAAGCATTATCGGTTCTCTTGCCCAGCAAGTGAAGTATGCGCGTCAAGCTGAGCCCACAGTCGAAGCCACCATCATCATGCGTCCTGACACAGAGCATGCGTGGGTGGAACAGATGGGGGAGAACGAGTACCGCATTCATGGTCGCAACGCCGAGCGGGTTGTGGCACTCAATGACGTCACCACTCCTGTTGCTTTGAACTACATAGACGAAAAATTCGCCAAGCTCGGAATACCTAAATTGCTATCAAAAGCAGGGGTTCGAGAGGGCGACGTGGTCTGGGTTGCACAATTCAGTTTCGAATTCGTGCAAGAAGTGTGATGCTGTAGCGATGCGCGTCGTCGTCAAAGTGGGAACTTCCTCCCTCACCAACTCAGAGGGACACATCAAGACTGAAGTAATTCAGCTTGTGTCAGAGCAGTTGGCTGCTGCGCGTGCGAAGGGCCATGAAGTATTGCTTGTCACGTCCGGCGCTGTTGCTTCTGGTGTAGCCGGACTCGGGTTAGCGGAACGTCCCAGTGATGTTCTGTCTCTTCAGGCTTTATCAGCTGTTGGTCAACCACAATTGATGGCTGCATATAACAATGCCCTCAAGCAGTTCTCTCTCGTTGGCGCACAGGTACTTTTGGTGCCACACGACTTTGTTGATCGTCAACAGTATTTACATGCCCGTGATACGATTGGCCGGTTGTTGGAGTTGGGTTGCATTCCCGTCATCAATGAAAACGATGCGATAGCCAACAATGAAATTCGATACGGCGACAATGATCACCTTGCAGCGCTCCTTGCTCATCTGGTTTCTGCGGACATGCTGGTGCTACTCACTGATACTGCAGGGCTATACACGTCTGACCCACGAACAAACTCTGATGCAACAGTGATTTCAGTTGTCGCTGCAGATGACCCTCTTTTGTCGGTATCAGCCTCTGGTGCAGGTTCTGACCGCGGAAGCGGTGGTATGGCGTCGAAACTTGCTGCAGCACGTATTGCATCGTGGTCTGGGGTAACAGCTGTGATTGCTGCTGCTGAATCTGATTCAGCAGTAATGGCCGCGATTAACGGCGATGCCGTAGGGACTCGTTTCTTGCCACATGATCGTCAATTGTCTGCTCGAAAGCTATGGATCGCTTTTGCTGCTGAGGTTGAAGGTTCCATTGCTGTTGATGCTGGAGCACGTGATGCCTTGGTTTTGCGTGGCACATCGCTGTTGCCAGCTGGTGTAACTGCAGTAACAGGCTCGTTTGATGTGGGCGCAGTTGTTGAAGTCGTCACTGAAACTGGTGAACTGCTTGCTCGCGGTTTAACTGCAATGTCGTCTGATGTCGTTGCAGCAAGCATGGGCAAGCGCACCGCTGATCTTGTAGATCTTGCTGTCGTCGAAACCGTGCACCGTGACGACCTCGTGGTACTGGCGAACCAATAACTAGTTCAAAGTAGTTTCGTGGTCTGTTCCACGCGATGGCAACACTGAAGCAAGGTTGTGCATTTCGGGTACGCGCAGCGCGTACAGGGAAACGATGTAGACAACGAGTCCTGCACCGATACAGAGGAATAGTTCGGCAAGTTGTGACATTCCAGAGCGTGGATGCAGGACATGTTCAAGTCCCCACACTGCTGCACCCATAACCGCACTACCCACGGTGGCACGCCAAATAAGTGAAAGCAGGCTGAGCCATTGGACGGCTTCATACTTTTTGTGAAGCAGCCACAAAACGACAACAGATGTTGGACGGCTTCATACTTTTTGTGAAGCAGCCACAAAACGACAACAGATGCGACCATGTAGGCGATTCCGAACGAGAGACCTAAGCCGAGAACGCCATGTCGCTCGACAAGGAACAATGCCAAGACGATGTTCAGGCCATTCTCGAACAGATTGATATAGAACGGTGTGCGGGTGTCGCCATGTGCATAGAAGCCGCGAAGGCAGAAAATGTAAACAGAGAAGCCAGCTAGTCCGACAGAGAATCCGGCAAGCGCACGGGCGGTGTTGTGAGAAGCGATTGAGTTGAAGTGCCCATGTTCCAAGATCGTACTGATAATTGGGTGGGCGAGAATAACAATTGCTACGGACGCAGGAATTGTGAGAATACTGATCCATCGCACTCCGGAAGTAAGCCATGATCTAAAGCCGTCTTTGTCTCCTGCACGTACGCGTCGCACTAGTTCAGGAACGAACGTTGTGGCAATTGAAATTGCAAGAAGTCCGTGAGGCAACATAAAGAAGGTGAACGCTTTGCTGTAGGCGTCCTGATTGCCGCTACCTGGTTCAGCCAGATTCTTAATCACTACCAAGGCCACTTGGTTTGTCACGACGTATCCGAAAGTCCATGACGAAAGCTTGATCATGGTGCGCACTGCTGGGTGGCCAAAGTTGGGTGTGAAGCGAATAGCAATGTCGGCTCGTTTCAAAGCGGGGACAAGTACTAGCCCCATTGCCATAACGCCCGCGGTGGCTGACATGGTGAATAGCCAGAAGAATGTGTGGTCTGAAAGAACTGTTTCGAGGCCAGGTGTTCCGTCACGAGTGAACGGGATGATGAGAAGCACTGTGATTGTTATGACGTTCGAGAGGACAGGGCTCCATGCGGCAGCAAAAAAATGGCGACGTGAATTGAGAAGCGCTGATCCGATTGCGGTTAGTCCGTAGAAGAAAATCTGAATGAGGAATATTCGTGACATCACTGTGCCGACGTGACGGAACTGTTCCGGATCTACGAGCGGACTGACCTGTAGTGAGAAGAGGCGAAAGATTAAGGGCGCAGCAGCCACAGCGACGGCAGTAGCAATTGCAAGAACAATCAAAGAAACAGAGACAACAGCATTCGTGGCTTCCTCGTCGTCGTCTTCTGCAAAGCGTGTGAAGAGAGGAACCAGGCTTGCAGCAAGAAGGCCGCCAACGAGAAGTTCGTAAATTGAGTTGGGGTAGTTGTTGGCACCATCGAAGGCG
>JAPKZX010000106.1 GCA_026393575.1 Actinomycetota bacterium | reverse complement strand
TCTTCGTCAGCGCGACCCAGCATGGTTTGATGCAATTCGTGAAACTGCAGATGTATTACTTGCAGATGAAGACGTCGTACTCATGGTGACATGTTGGGTGGGTTGCAACCGGGGTCCTTCAGCGACATTTGCGATCTTGCTCTCTCAAGGGTGGGATGTTCTTCCAGCTCTTCGCGCGATCCGTTCCGCTCGACCAATTGCAGCAACCATTTATGCTCCCGATGCTGCGGCATGGTGGGTGCAACGCAATGGCGGGTCACAATCTGAAATGACCGAAGCGATGCAAGAGGTTCGTGATTGGTTTGACCGTCACCCACTCGATGCGGGCTGGGTCATCGGTCGCATTCACTACGCGAACTGATTAGCGCAATGTGGGCGTAAGCCCCCATCACTTAGCCGTTGTGCGAGGCGACAAAAGCTTCCACAGCGGCCAAGTCATTTGGCAAGTGCGTTGTGTGTTCGGGGCGATCTAACAGATCTGCAAGATGTTCTGGCAGTGCAGGTCGCTCCCCTGTTGCGCGCTCTACAGCGTCGGGGAACTTTGCCGGATGGGCAGTGGCCATGGTCAACATAGGCACACCATCTTCAGCAAACTCTCTTGCCACTTTCACGCCAACTGCCGTGTGTGGGTCGATCAACATGCCAGTGTTTTCGTATACAGACCGAATGGCAGAAAGTGTGTCGTGGTCGCTTGCTCGGCCAGCAGCAAAAGTAGGAGTGATCCATTGATCAAACTGATCAGGTTCCACCACAAGCTTTCCCTTGTCTCTGAAACGTGACAATTGCGCATCAGTTACAGCCCCATCACGATTGTTCATCTCGAACAGCAAACGTTCAAAGTTTGATGACACTTGAATGTCCATGCTGGGACTAAGTGTTGGGTGAACCCCGGTGACATCCATTGTGTGCGAATTGAAGAATCGCGTGAGGATGTCATTGACGTTTGAATCAACAATGAGACGACGAAGTGGCGCAACCATTTGCTTTGCGATCCAGCCACTCAATACGTTTCCAAAGTTTCCGGTGGGGACAGTGACGTCAATAGGGCCACCCAAGCGGCGTGTTGCCTCTACGTAATACACAACCTGTGCCATCACTCGTGCCCAGTTGATGCTGTTCACGGCCGACAGATTCTGCGCTTCCCGGAACTCCGCATGATTGAACATGGCCTTCACTAAGTCTTGGCAATCATCAAATGTGCCGTCGATAGCCACGGTGCGAACGTTCGGAGAATTCACAGTTGTCATCTGGCGGCGCTGCACTTCACTGACGCGACCCTCTGGGTACAAGATGACAATGTTGATGTTTGCGCAATCCTTCACGCCGTCAATAGCTGCACTTCCGGTGTCGCCACTTGTTGCTCCAACAATCGTCACCTTCTGTTGACGCTCAGTCAAGATGTGATCAAACAAGCGGCCGAGCAATTGCAAGGCAACATCTTTGAATGCAAGTGTTGGCCCGTGGAACAGTTCCATGAGGTGATGGCCAGGCTCAAGATCAACTATTGGCACCACATCAGGATGACGAAACGTTGCGTACGCCTCACGACACAAACGAAGCATGGTCTCAGCAGCAATATCGTCACCCACGTATGGTGCAAATACACCAGCTGCTAATTCTGGATACGTACTACCCAGGTTGCTTGGCAACGCAGGCCATGTCTCTGGAACATACAGGCCGCCGTCGTTAGCTAAACCGGCAAGCACAACATCGGAAAACCTGAGAACTGGTGCTGCACCGCGAGTAGAGACGTAACGCATGACGATTAGTTATTCGCCGATGACGCGTATGAGACCAGATGCTCGCTTCACCACTGGCGACTTACGGAATTCGCTGACGCATGCTTGTACGTCTGATTCGAGGGCGCGGTGCGTGATGAACACAAGACGTGCATCTTCGCCAATGCCTTCTTGTTCTGCAGCACGAATGCTGACACCGTGGCTAGCGAACACACCAGTGATTGCATGCAACACACCGGGCTTGTCTTCCACATCGAGACCAATGAGATATTGCGAAGATGTTTCGTCAATTGCCAGCACGGGAACACGTTCAAAAGAACCAATAGTTCCGCATGTACCTTTACGCAAGTTAACGGCAGCATCGATGACATCGCCTAACACTGCAGATGCAGTCGGTGATCCGCCGGCACCACGGCCGTAGAACATGAGAGACCCAACGGCATCGCCTTCCACAAACACCGCGTTGTATGAATCGCGCACACTGGCTAGTGGGTGTGAGACAGGAACCATGGCAGGGTGAACACGCACTGCAACGGGTTGCGACTGGCTTGATTGCTCAGCAATAGCCAACAACTTGACGACATAGCCAAGGCGACGAGCAATTGAAATGTCTGCAGCTGTGATGCCACTGATGCCTTCGTGATACACATCGCCGGCAACAACGCGCGCACCAAAAGCGATGCTGGCGATGATCGCTGCTTTTGCACCAGCGTCGAAACCTTCAACATCAGCTGTCGGGTCACGCTCGGCGAAACCTAAACGCTGCGCCTCACTGAGGGCTGCTGAATAATCTGCGCCTTCGTCGGTCATCTTCGTGAGAATGAAGTTTGTTGTGCCGTTGACAATGCCCATCACACGAGTAATCGGCTCACCGCGAAGAGATTCGCGTAATGCGCGAATAAGTGGGATACCACCTGCAACAGCAGCTTCAAACAAAAGGTCGACACCAGCGGCGTCAGACTGTGCCCACAACTCATGGCCAACGTTGGCAAGAAGTTCCTTGTTGGCAGTGACTACTGGTTTGCCATTATCGATCGCAGCAGCAATAAGTTCACGTGCTGGTTCGATGCCACCGATCACTTCTACAACGAGATCGACTGTTGGGTCTGACACCACAGCGTGAGCATCACGAGTAAGTACACCTTCTGGCACATTGGCATCGCGGTCACGACTGACGTTGCGAACTGCCACACGAACTACCTGAAGACGCACGCCCGTACGCGCCTCGATGATGTCGGCTTGACGCTCTACAAGGTGAACGAAGGCTGCGCCGACGTTGCCACAGCCCAAAAGGCCAATGCGCACGACGGACGGAGAAGATGGGGCTTTTGCCATAGGGATACAAGCCTATTGGCAGACGCTTGCCCCGAGTGGCCGTATTTAGCCTTGCCCCTTACCAATCAGTGGAATCAGAATCTCCCGATTCACCAGAATCGTCGGAGTCTGAGTCCTCTAGTTCATCGGTGTCATACTCGTCGTCATTGAGGCCATCGCGGGCGTCCTCACCGATGATCTCGTCCATCTCTAAATACGTAAGACCACACTGCGTGCATCGAGCGTCGTCACCAAAACCAACGACCGGGCCTTCACATTCTGGACAAAGTTGATACTCACTCATCACAACCTCCTGGTTACTTCTGAACCTAGGGATGGGGTGTGACAGACCTATGGGGTCTAAATGTCGAAGCGCACCAAGTCTTCGTACGTCTCGCGCCGCACTACTTCACGTGCCGCACCATTTGCCACAAAGACAACAGCTGGTCGTGGCACCTTGTTGTAATTGCTTGCCATGGAATGACCATATGCACCAGTTACTGGCGTCACCAGTAGATCGCCAGGCTGAACACTCGGGGCTACAAGCGCATCGTGAATCACGATGTCGCCACTCTCGCAATGCTTACCCACAATGCGTACATGTTCGGTGCGATCAGCAGACGTTCGTGCAGGGTCAAACGCTTCATATGCACTTCCGTACATCATGGGGCGCGGGTTATCACTCATGCCGCCGTCGACAGATATATAGGTACGAATTCCTTCAATGGATTTCACAGTGCCTACTTCGTACACCGTGAGACCAGCGGTGGCAACAATTGAACGGCCTGGCTCTACAAATACTCTCTTCTCTGCAGGAATCGCAGAAGTTGCTCGCTTCAGAACATCAGCCCACTCACTCATCGAAGGTGCAGTTTCCCCATTTGTGTATGCCACACCGAGCCCACCACCAAGCGTGAGTTCCGGCAAATCAACAGAAAGAAACAGATCCACCATTACTGCGCACGCATCAGCAAAATTGGCTACCGACAAAACATTGCTACCAATGTGACAATGAATACCCACTAACTCAACTGCAGCAGAAGACTGTGCACGCTGAATGGCGCGCATTGCATCACCATTGTTGAGATTGAATCCAAACTTTGAATCATCTTGACCCGTAGCCACATAATCATGCGTATCCACATGCACGCCCGGCGTGATGCGTAGTTGTACTCGTGGAGCAGGCAAACCTTCCGAGTGAAGTTTCTCAATTCGATCTAACTCATCGAAGCTGTCAACAACGATGTGTTGCACTTGCGCTGTAATGGCTGCTCG
>JAPKZX010000074.1 GCA_026393575.1 Actinomycetota bacterium | reverse complement strand
GTACCGGTTCGGGTACATCTGATTCCACAAGCCCAGTCGGCACCATGGTCCAGCCCGCCGTTGGAGGCACAATCAAGTGGGCCGATTGCCCCATAAAAGACGGTGATGGCTTGAAATGCTCACGGTTGAAGGTTCCATATGACTATTCCGAGCCGTCGAAGGGTTCTTTCTCGCTCAAGTTGGTGAAGCGTCCCGCCACATTTCGCACAAAGCGCATCGGCAGTTTGCTCGTGAATCCCGGAGGTCCTGGGTTTGGTGGCACCACCATTGCCAAAAATGCAAGCGGCTACCTCAGTTCAGATCTAACGGATGTGTTCGATGTAGTTGGCTGGGACCCTCGCGGTACCGGAGACTCCACTCCTGCTGTTGATTGTGTCGACAACTACGACAAATACTTCGCCGTTGATCCCACTGCAGAAACTGATGCCCAACGCGAAGAACTCATCAGTAGTACGAGAGATTTCTCCGCCGCATGTGAGAAGAAGAGTGGCGAGATTCTTCCGTACGTTTCCACAAACTCCACTGCGCGCGACATGGACACTATTCGAGCAGCCTTAGGTGAAGACAAGATTACGTACTTCGGTTTTTCATATGGAAGTGAACTCGGAGCGACGTGGGCAACAATGTTCCCCACCACAGTTCGCGCAGCGGTACTCGACGGAGCCTCAGACCCCACCTCTAGCTATATAGAAGGTGGTCTGCAACAGGCAAAAGGATTCGAAGACGAGCTCACGAAATACCTTGAGCAATGTTCTGCAAACAAAGAATGCGCATTTCACAACAACGGTAAAGCAGAGGAAGCTTTTGACGCGCTAATGAGTTCAATTGATAAAGAACCTTTGACTGTTTCTAATGGTCGAACTCCAGTCAATTTATCTGTCGCTTTAACTGCCGTTTCACAAGCAATGTATTCGTCAAGTCTTTGGGAATCTTTGAGTAATGCACTGAATAATGCCCAACGGAAGAATGGCCGCGGCTTGTTAGACATGTACGACGATTATTTCCAACGAGACTTTGATGGCACGTGGGGAAATGAACTTGAGGCTTTCAACGCCATCCTTTGTTTGGATGATCCGGGTCCAAAAACCGTTGAAGAAACCGATGTATGGACTCCAAAGTTCAAGGCCGTTGCTCCCCGACTATGGCCGGGCTGGGCTGGTGGATACGGTTGTGTCTTCTGGTCTGCAAAACCAGACCCACGCATTCGCATTACGGGCATTGGTGCTGGACCCATTGTTGTAGTGGGCACAACTGGTGATGCCGCTACACCATTAGCCAGTTCGCGAAAGATGGCAACCGAACTAGAAGACGGGCGACTAATCGTTGTCGACGCAAACCGTCACACTGGTTACGGCGAAAATGATTGTGTTGTCTCAGCAGTTGACAACTACCTCATCACCACCAAAGTTGATTTCGCTGAGAAGGCTTGCTAACTAGCGACCACCATGGCTGTGCGTAGCAGGTGCAAATTGACGAAACCATGTTGGGTTCCGAGTTTGTGCGTACACACGACCAGGCCCAGAGATTTCAAATACAAAACCCTCTCCGGACTTGATGGTATTCATCCAGCCTGAAGCAACTTTCTTGAGTTGCAAATTCACACTTGAACTCATCGCAACTAAGTGTCCAGAATCAAGTACCAATGTCTCGCCCGCTGCAAGATCGTAAATATCAAGCGCGCCGTAACAGTTCAACAAAATTTCGCCGTCACCTTGGGCGTACACCAAGAATCCGCCTTCGCCTCCGAACAAGTTCTTGAAGCCACCCCACTTTGCATCGAGTGTGACGCCGACTGTGGTTGCCAACCATGAACTACGCGTGAGCATCCATGGCTCTGCAGACGTTGACGGCAATGTGATGATGTCACCTGGTAACCCAGGTGCAAGATCTACCCATCCGCCATTCGCACCAGCAGTAACGGTGGAGATGAAGAATGAATCGCCACCAAGCACACTGCGTGACAATGACTTGAGAAATCCACCTTCCATTTTTGAGGTGAGTTCCACTCCCGAAGACATTGCAACCATGGCGCCAGCCTCAAGTTGAAGTGCTTCATTTGGTTCAAGTTGCACGCGTGCAACGGAGTAAGCGGGTTGATGACGAAGAATGATTTGCATCTATGCAGTATTGCGCAACCAACGACTCCGAACACGCAAAAACGACCCAGCCGAAGCTGGGTCGTAATGGAGGAAGGAGGGGGATTTGAACCCCCGGTGGCTTTAACACCACAACTGTTTTCGAGACAGTCCCATTCGGCCGCTCTGGCACCCTTCCGTAGGAAAAAGGTTATCGGCGAAAGACCATGCAAACAGAGGGAACTACGCCACCTGGTTTGCCTTATTGGGTTGAAAGACTGAAACGGCAGCGGCAGCTAGAGCGAAACAAATAGCAACTTTCCAACCGTTGCGGAAACCGTTGATTCCCTCTGTCTGCGATTGAACAGTAACTACAAGTGCCACACCAACGGCTGCACCCACTTGACGGAAAGTGTTATTTATTGCACCACCAACTGCAAATCGATCTTGTGGTAGACGAAGAACTGTGCAGGCAGATAGTGCGGGAAATGTCGCGCCAAGACCAATACCAAGGAAAAACATTATGGGCAAGAAAGGAAACCACGGTGTTGGGTTTGTGTGCAGAAACAACACGGAGGCCATCACTGTGCTCGCCATCATCATTGGTCCTGCAATCAAGAGTCGTCTGTAACCAATCAAAGCCATCTTGCGGCCAACAATCATGGAAGTTACTGCCACGGTGATTGGAGATAACACCGAAAACCAACCAGCCTTAGTTGCACTGAATTCCCAAACAGTTCGTTGGAACAGAACGTTGTTCAAAATGTTTCCACTGAATGCCGCACCATATAGAAACGTTGAAATGTTTGCCAAGGTAAACGTACGTTCTTTAAACAATTCGCCGGGCAACAACGGATCACTGTGATGTACAGATCTCCACGCAACAAGAAGACCGAACGATAACGCGATTACAAAGAGAGTCAATACTGATGTGTCACCCCAACCCAAAGTTTCTGAGCGAGAAATTCCCCACACCAATGAAGCAACTGCAATGGTGAACACGAAGGCAGCAAGAATATCTGGTCGCGACCCTTTCATTCGGGGTGACTCTGCGGTAACTCGCCATGCGAGGAACAAAGTAATGAAACAGATAGGCACGTTTATCCAAAATGCAGAACGCCATCCGAAAGTTGAAACAAAGAAAGCCCCCAAAGTTGGGCCAGACGCGACACCAAGTGCTCCGATAGAGCCAACCCACGCCATTACTTGTCCACGCTTTTCTGCGGGGAATACTCCGAGTAATAAACCAGTAGATGCAGGCACCATCATTGCGCCACCAATGCCTTGCACGGCGCGACCAGCAATTACTAAGCCCATCGTTGAGGCCATTGCGCACTGAAACGACCCCACCAAGAAAAATGCTGTTCCAGTAATAAACAATCGTTTGCGACCGATTTGATCTGCTAGGCGACCAGATACAACAAGCAACGAACCAAACAAAATGGAATATGCCGTTACAACCCACGCGATTGTTGAAGAAGAATCCTTTGGAAAGCTCTTATGGATCTCAAAGAACGCCACATTCACAATTGACATATCCAATGTAGAGATATAACTAGCGATAGCACACACAGCAAAGGTGGCCCATGGGCTAAAAACTTTGCGAGTTGAAGTCTCTGTAGTTGACATGAATTCCCCCCGGACCATGTGAGCTTTTCAGCGAATGCCCCACGGTACTACGGACACTTTTTCCGCACGCAGTTGGTTCATGGACACAAACAAATGTTGTCTACGAACGCTTAGAGGCGAAGAATTCTTTCAGCAACGCTGCTGATTCTTCGGCAAGAACACCATGTTCCACTGGTGGGTTATGGCCCAAACGTGGATCACTCATCACGTTGTACAAACTTGCAGTTGCACCAGCTTCAAAGTTTGCTGCTCCATATACAAGTCGGCCAATACGCGATGACTGCGTTGCACCTGCACACATAACGCATGGTTCAAGGGTGACAACAAGTGTGCACTCATCGAGGCGCCAACTATTCAGCACTTGGCTCGCGTCTCGCAAAGCCAATACTTCGGCGTGCGCTGTTGGGTCATTACTTGCTTCACGTTCGTTATGACGTTGAGCGATGATTTTCCCCTGGTGCACGACAACGGCACCCACAGGCACATCGCCTGCGGCAGAGGCAAGGCGTGCCTCGTCCAAAGCCACGCGCATGGCATCTATAAAAGCTGACGTTTGAACTGTCATGGCGGAAGAGGTGGGATTCGAACCCACGGAAGCTTTCACTTCACACGCTTTCCAAGCGTGCCGGTTCGGCCGCTCTCGCACTCTTCCAGGTGGCTGTATTGCTACAACTACGGGTGGTCAGGCTAACTGGCTTGTACGCTCTAGCCATCAGTTCCCACGGGTATCCGTGGGTGGTGAGGTGGCGGTCGGGTCCTGTGCGACGATCGCCCGTAAACCAGGTCAGGTCCTGACGGAAGCAGCCTCCACACGGGATAGGTCGTGCGCCGCAGGTCGCCTGGCCGTCACTTCACTGCCCATGGGCGCCCACTGGGCTCTAATGGGAGTTCTAAGGAACTTATCCACACCCTAAGATACTTAGGTGTTCAAATCCATTAGATCCCGTTCTCCCAGGGCTTTCGCAGCCATCTTCCTAACGGTTGCGCTCTTTGCGCTTCCCACCCCCATTGGTTCATCGCATAAAGCTTCTGCTGCCGGAGAGCCTGTTTTGCAGTACACACGCCTGTCCATCATTGATTACAAAACAATTTTCTTGACTTATAACAAACGGCTCTATCCCACTTATCCGACTTCTTCATTATTTGAAGTCAAGGCCGATGGCGTCGTGGTTTCCATTGCGTCAGTCAACATGGGCTATACCGAAGTAGAAGTGTTGCTGACGTCTGTTGTAACTGCTGGCCAGCGACTGACTATTTCGTACCTTGCCACAGCACCAGTGGCGGGCACATCAAACGCAGCAGTGCAAGATTCGGCTGGCAATGACGCTGCAGCATTTACAGATGAGCTAATCAACCATTCATCCGATATTTCGGCGTTGCCCACTCCGGTAGCACCAACAATCGTTGCGGGCCCAGAAAGCGTTACTGCATCAATTGCTGCTCCAACTTCTGGTGGACAGCCCGCGCGATACCGCGTTTATGCCAGTCCAGGCAATGGTCGATGCGATATCACAGGCGCCTCTGGATCATGCGTTATTTCAAATCTCACAGCAGGCGCCGAATACAGATTTTCAGTCATTGCATTCGATAACGTCGGCGGAGCCACGTCTAAGGGTGCTGCCTCTCCTGCGGTAACCGTATTACCTGTCGCGTCTAGTGGATCTTCGAGTACGTCTTCAAGTACCACTTCAAGTACTTCATCAACCACAAGCAACACTGCTTCCTGGGATGTTGAGCCTGCAACAGATTCAGAAACTGATGCATTTACTGAGGGTTTCTGGCCAAGCGCTATTCCCGGCAACATCATCATCACTAATGAGTTCGGATTCACTGTCGACAAAAAGAATGGCATCAAGCCAAAGATTCGTATGAAGACCTATGCAGGCAAAATCAAGATGTCGATTTCAGCCTCATACAAAGACGGTGCAAAGACAAAGAAATACAAATGCACCTATGCACCATTTGGTTCCACAAAAAAGGCAAAGACTGCAAAATGGAAGTGGTACACACCGAAGAAAGCGTGCATTCTTCCAACACCACTTGTAACTGCACTTAAGGCTGGTACAACAACACTGAGTGCAAACGGAAAGTGGACACGCTTGTGGGTCACCACCGGAGCAAAGTCTCGAACAGACAAAACGAAAATCACACCTCGTACATTGAAGTACACGGTTCGTGCAAAACCTGCAGCAACGAAGTAACGCTTAGATACGGCCCACCATTGCGCGCTCGGTGCGTTCCACTAAGTCCGACATTCCTAGTAACTGCCCAAAGTGAGCAAGCTCTTTCGTTGGGCCACGCCATTCCCAATCGTCAACGCTCCCTAACTGCACATCGTCTTCAACGTTGGTGACCACGGTGGCAACCACTTTGAACAAATTGGCTAGGTCTCGTTGATCTCGCAATGTTGCTGCCAACTTCGCAGCCCCACGCACTACTACTCCGTCGGCAGTCCACTGCGCTTCATCGTCAGGAATGTTTTCGATATGCAGATACTTCGCCAATACAGATGCTGCGCTCTTTGCTCCCCACCCGGGAAGACCCGGGAAACCATCTGCAGTGTCGCCAACTAGACCGAGCCAATCGGCAATGCTCGCGGGGCCAACGCCAAACTTTTCAATGACTGCTTGCTCATTAATGATGAGGTCGTTACGGCGATCAAACTGCACCACATGATTACCACTCACGCATTGGCCCAAGTCTTTATCTGGGGTCAACATCTGCACCTGATCAACTCGCGGATCTAACGAAGCAATAAGAGCACCAGCAGCAAGACCATCGTCGGCCTCGTATTTCACCATCGGCCATACCGCTACACCTAGTGCACGCAGGGCATCTTCCATGATTGGCAGCTGCTCCAGAATGTCTTCTTCCATGCCATCAGATGTCTTGTATCCGTCGTACAAGTCGTTGCGAAAACTTTCAATCACATGATCGACCGAAACTGCAACATGAGTTGCACCACCAGCAAGCAATTGCAGGGTCGACTGAACCACGCCTCGAGTGGCCGCTAACGGTGGTGGTGTGCTGTGACGAACGGCTTGACCGAAGTGCTGCCGATATAACTCGTAGGTGCCGTCGATGAGGTGAACAATCATGCTGATTCAGTATCGCAGACTCAGTGGGAAAGCCCCGAAATGCCAATACCCTTATGCATATTCGATGTAGTTGCGGGCGCAACTAGTTGAAGAAGTCTCGAAAGGACCACCATGCCTGCAGTAACCGCCGACACGCTGACGCTTCCTCGTATTGAAGCCCCGACAATCGAGGCCCATGATCGTCCATTGATTTCGCTCACGACTGCGCCAAGTGGTTTTGAAGGCGAAGGGTTTCCTGTTCGTCGTGCCTTCGCAGGCATTGCAAAAGAAGTTCTCGACCCGTTCATCATGATGGACCAAATGGGCGCGGTTGACTATCCGCCATATGAAGCGCGCGGCACAGACTGGCACCCACACCGTGGATTCGAAACTGTCACGTACATCATGGACGGTGCATTCATTCACCAAGACTCACATGGTGGCGGCGGAATTATTCAAGATGGTTCAACACAGTGGATGACAGCAGGTGGCGGCATCCTGCATATTGAAACTCCTCCCGAACAATTGGTCGTGAGTGGTGGTCTCTTTCATGGGCTGCAGTTGTGGGTCAACTTGCCTGCAAAACAAAAAATGATTTCACCCGCGTATCAAAACCTTGATGCAGATTTGGTGAAACTATTTACAACACCTGATGCCGGAACATTGGTCCGTCTCATTGCCGGTGACATCGCTGGGATTACCGGCCCCGGTTCCACTCGCACACCAATTGTGATGGCACACGCAACAATTCTTCCGAGCTCGCGCATGGTGCTGCCATGGAATCCATTGTTCAATGCACTCGCACATGTAGTGAAGGGTTCTGGCTTTGTTGGCATCGACCATCATTCATTTGTTGTCGGCCAAACAGCAGTGTTCGGCACTGGCGACACCATCACATTGGAAGCGTCAGCGCACGAAGCACTCGATGTGATTCTGCTCGGCGGTCAACCCATTGGTGAACCTGTCGAGCAATACGGCCCATTCGTCATGAATACACGCGCAGAACTGCAACAAGCATTCGATGATTATCAGCGTGGACGTCTTGGTACGGTCCCAGCTGGTGGCGTGCAACCATTTCGTGGCCCACGCAAGTAATTAACTGACCTGAGTTAATCCACCGTCGACAACAAAGATTTGACCAGTCACGTACTTGTTGCGCAAGAAAGCAAGTACTGCTTCTGCACAATCGTCAGGCGTAGCAGAACGCTTCAATGGCGCAATTGCTGCAACCCCTGCGTGCTGTGTTGCCCAATCTTGTGTCCAAGGAGTTTCTACTAATCCGGGTGCAACCGCGTTATGACGAACTGGGCCATGACTCTTAGCCATAAGACGTGTCATCTGATTAAGCGCAGCCTTCGTCATGGAGTACGCAATGGAAGAACCCATGGGGCGTACACCTGCAACTGATGTGATGTTTACAACGTTTCCATCTTGTGATTTCAACAAGTGTGGCATCGCCATTTTGGTGAGTTGCCAAGTTCCCATCACATTCACATTGAAAGTCTTTTCAAAAATCTCATCTGTTAACGCATCAAGATCTACATGAGGAACCAATGTTGTCCATCCGGCGTTGTTCACCAATACATCTAATTTGCCAAACTTCGCAATTGTCGCATCAATGAGTTTTTGGCATTGTGCTTTATCACTGATGTCTGCTTGCACATAGATGGCACCATTTGGCAATGAGTCGGCAACTTTCTGACCAGCCTCTACTGAACTGGCAGAGTTCACCACAACATGTGCGCCGAGTTCGGCCAGACGTTGTGCGGTGCGTTCACCGATTCCGCTCGATGATCCGGTGACAATTGCAACCATTCCTGAAAATTCAGACATGAGGTACCTCCGTGTAGTTCACCTCATCGTAGAACGGCAAACAGAGAACCAACGATTAGACAAGGGCCAAATGGGAAATGCGTATCCCTGTCTGCCTTTCGTAACAGCAACAAGGTGACTGCCAGTCCTCCTCCCGCCATAAAGGACGCGACCAACGCAACATACACAGCAGTCGAACTTGACCAACCCAAATACAAACCCAAGCTTGCGCCTAAAGAGACATCGCCACCACCCATGTCTCCACCCGACAAGACACGTACAAGAAAGAGCAAGGTCCACATGGTGATTGCACCAACGCACACTTGTCGCAACATGTTCGTATCGCCTCTAACGGTGAAGGCGAACAATGCACACGTTGCTGTGGAGAACTTCACAACAGCATGAAACGGAATGACATGAGTATCAAGGTCGACAATCGCAAACCACAATCCGCCGATTACTAAAAGAGCCACGATTACTTGATCTTCGAAAGGCTCAGTGTGAACTGCAACAAAACTGAAGAACGCTGCGCAAATCAGGCAGCAAACGAATATGGCCCACCATGTGCTTGCGAAATGATTCTCACCGTAGGTATGACCTATTGAACGTAAACGGTGAATCTCACGACGTGCGGAAAGTGCGACAAAGCACCCGAGAAAAAGACCAACTAATGGCCACGCCAGAATTTGCACGCAGAGTGTGTAACCACTCTGCGATCAAATTGCTAGTCGCGAAGTAAAGGCTTATTCCTGAACGAGTTCAATAAGAGTTCCGAAGCTGCCCTTCGGATGAATGAAAGCAACTGTGGTGCCGCGGCTACCAGGTCGTGGTGCCTTATCAATCGGCGTTGCGCCGGCGGCAATCATGGAAGCCAAGGCCTCTGCACAATTGTTCACGCGGTATCCGATGTGGTGCAAACCTTCACCGCGCTTCTCAATAGCTTTTGCTACTGGAGAATCTGGGTTCGTTGGTGTCAACAACTGCACATAGCTCTCGGCCACTTTCAATAGCGCCTCTTCTACGCCGTCGCTCTCTACAACTTCGCGATGGTCAACAGTTGCTCCAAAAGCATCTTGGTAATACTTGATTGCTGCTTCTAGATCGCGAACAGCGATTGCAACATGATCTATTTCAGTAAGAATCATTTTCTGCTCTTTCTTAGCGACGGAACCAGGTGAGCTTGTCTGCCACCTTTGCCCGCAATTCATGATCGTCTACGCCAAGACCTTCTTCAGGTGAAAGGCACAAAACACCAAGTTTTCCTTCGTGCAAGTTGTTGTGCACCTGGTACGACGCTTCGCCGGTTTGCTCAAGTGTGAAGACCTGAGACATAACAGGGTGAATCATGCCCTTATCGATGAGGCGGTTTGCTTCGTATGCCTCTTTGTAGTTAGCAAAGTGCGAGCCAACGAGTTTCTTCAAACGCATCCAGAAGTGGCGGTTGTCGAATTCCATCATGAAGCCACTGGTTGCAGCACACGTAACAACGGTGCCACCCTTCTTCACTACATAAATAGATGCAGCAAATGTGCTGCGACCTGGGTGCTCGAAAACGATGTCTGGATCTTCGCCGACTAAACCACGAATGTCTCCACCAAAGCGACGCCATTCTTGCTCGTTGTGTGAACCATCTTCTTTAAAGAACTGATAGTTGGCCTTCTTACGGTTGATGATGTGCTCACAACCCATTTCACGAAGAATGGCTTCCTTCTCTTCTGAGGACACCACTGCAACAGGAATGCCTCCGCCGTTGAGGACATACTGCACTGCATACGAACCGATGCCACCAGATGCTCCCCAAATAAGAACTACATCGCCTTGTTTCATGTTTGCGCCGTTTGGCGAAACAAGCATGCGATAACTAGTGGAGTTACATAGCGCGCTAACTGCTGCTTCTTCCCATGTGAGATGCGCAGGTTTTGGCATGAGCTGGTTTGCTTTGACAACCGCAACATCAGCGAGTCCGCCGAAGTTTGTTTCGTATCCCCAGATGCGCTGGTTCGAGCCCATCATGGAATCGCTATGCGATGACGGATCTTGATCGTCCACATGATTGCAATGAACGGTGATCTTGTCGCCAGGCTTCCAGTTACGCACTGCGCTACCTACGCGAAGAACAACACCCGATGCATCTGAACCCAACACGTGGTAATCAAGATCGTGACGCTTCGCCCATGTGCTTTCGCGACCGAGGCGAGCAAGAGCACCAAATGTACTGATGGGTTCAAAGATGCTCGTCCACACGGTGTTGAAGTTGATAGACGATGCCATCACAGCAACCACTACTTCGTCAGGGGCAAGTTCGGGAATGGGAACCTGGCTGATGTGGATGCTCTTGCGAGGGTCCTTCTCATTACTTGGAACCCCTTCCCACATTGTTTGGTCCTCCTTACGAACAATGGCTGCTCGGTAGGTGTCGGGCAATGGCAAGGCGGCGATTTCTTCGCCAGTGGCGCCATTGAGAATGGCCTGAAGGATGTGTTCCATTCAATTGACGATAGCGAATTTCCGTGATTCATCTCCTAGCCTGATTCCACCAACACCCATCAGGGTGTCCGATTTCACGGAGATACAAATGGCCGGTTCATACATCGTCGCAGGAGCACGCACACCCATTGGAAAAATGAGTGGTGCACTTTCTTCATTCAGCGCAGCAGACCTCGGTGGTTTTGCCATCAAGGCAGCCCTCGAGCGCGCAGGCGTGAAGCCAGAAGACGTAGAGCACGTCATCATGGGTCAAGTTCTCATGGCTGGTCAGGGTCAAGTACCTGCACGTCAAGCAGCTTCAAAGGGTGGCATCCCGATGAACATTCCTTCCATCAACATCAACAAGGTGTGCTTGTCAGGTTTGAACTCCATTTATCTTGCAGACCAAATGATTGCTTCTGGCGAAGCAGACATCGTGATTGCCGGTGGCATGGAAAGCATGACCAACGCGCCATATCTTGCACAAGGTGCACGTGGTGGTTTCCGTTACGGCAACACAGAACTTCAAGACGCGATTGTTCGCGACGGTTTGTGGTGCGCATTCGATGCGTGCCTCATGGGCCTTGGTACCGACCGTTACACAGACGGCAAGATCAGTCGCCAAGAACAAGACGACCTTGCAATGAAGAGCAACGTTCGCGCAGCAGCAGCTATCGCCGCTGGTCGCCTTGCAGATGAAATTGTTGAAGTCGCAGTTCCACAGCGTAAGGGTGACCCTGTCATGGTGAAGAACGACGAAGGTGTTCGCGCAGATACAACCATGGATTCACTCGGTGGATTGAAGCCAGCATTCGACAAAGAAGGAACCATTACTGCTGCAAACGCAAGTCAGATTTCTGACGGTGGTTCTGCAGTTGTCATGATGAGCAAAAAAGCAGCTGAAGCTCGCGGCATCAAGCCACTCGGCGAAGTTGTTTCATACGGCATGGTTGCTGGCCCAGACAATGCTTCTCTTCTTCATCAGCCAAGTCGCTCCATCATGAAGGCACTCGATCGTGTCGGCATGAAAGTTGGCGATGTTGACTTGTTCGAATTGAACGAAGCATTCGCAGCAGTTGGTATCGCATCTATGCGTGAACTCGGAATCTCCGACGACATCGTCAACGTAAACGGTGGCGCTATTGCATTGGGTCACCCAATCGGCATGAGCGGTAACCGTCTTGCTCTCACCATCTTGCACGAACTTCATCGTCGTGGTGGCGGTGTAGGTGCAGCAGCATTGTGCGGCGGCGGCGGACAAGGCGACGCAATCATCGTTCGCACCGTTTAAGAACTACATGTTCCAAGAGCCACTCACTCGTGCACTTCATGTTGCACGGTGGGTGGCTTTTGCAATTGTGGTCGGCGTTATTTCCGGCCTTCTCTCAGCAGCGTTCATCGAGTCTCTGACGTGGTCTACGAACACACGCGTGGACAATTCATGGTTCATCTGGACATTGCCAATAGCGGGCCTCATCGTTGGAGTCTCGTATCACTATCTGGGTCGTGGTCTTGAACGCGGCAGCAATTTGCTCATCGACGAGATCCACTCTCATTCCGAATGGGTTCCCTTTCGAATAGCTCCACTCGTATTCATTACAAGTGTTGTCTCTCACCTAGCTGGTGGCTCCACAGGTCGCGAAGGCGCTGCATTACAAATTGCCGCGGGAGCGACAGACCCCATCAGCAAGCGACTTGGTCTAAACCCTGCAGATAGATCACTCATGCTCATCACAGCAATCGCTGGTGGTTTTGGTTCCATTGCCGGAGTTCCCATTGCAGGCGCAGTGTTCGCACTTGAAGTTCAACGCGTTGGGCGTATTCGCTACGAAGCCTTAGTGCCGGCGTTCGTCGCAAGTTTCGTAGGTCACGCAGTTGTTCGTGGTCTCGGAGTTAACTACACCATCTACCCACAAATTCCAGATGTGACATGGTCCCCCACTATCGCGTGGCAAATCTCATTGTTCGGATTAGTTGCCGGACTCATCGCGTTGACATTCGTGCGACTTACTCAATTCATTCGTGGCCTGATGAAGAAATACGTTGCGTGGTATCCGGCTCGACCACTCATCGGCGGAATCATCTTGCTCGTACTCATCACAGCATGTGGCTGGCGCGATTACCAAGGCTTTTCCTTCCCACTCATGTTGAGCGCAATGAACGGCGCAACATCTGGTCACTTCGAAGTGAAACTTCTACTTACTGCCATCACTATCGGAACAGGTTTCGTCGGTGGAGAAGTAATTCCGTTGCTCACAACGGGTGCTTTGGCCGGCGCAACTTTTGGCAGTCTCGTTGGAGGCAACATTGCCGTTTTTGCAATTGTTGGCGCGGTTGCAGTTCTTGCGGGGGCAACAAACACTCCGCTTGCGTGCGCCCTTATTGGTATTGAGTTATTTGGCGGTCATGGAGCGATTCTTTTTGCTGTTGCATGTGTTGCGGCGTATGCAACAAGTGGCCACACCGGTATCTACCATGCTCAAAAAGTATCGGCCCACAAGTCGGGTGAAGTTACTTCTTAGGCTTCCATGCGTTGGCGATTGCCAAATGCACGACCCAACGTGACTTCGTCGGCGAATTCAATATCGCCACCGACAGGAAGACCACTAGCTAAGCGTGACACTTCTACGCCAACAGGCGACAACAACCGTGCCAAGTACATCGCCGTAATGTCACCTTCAGTGTTGTTACTTGTGCACACCACAACTTCAGAGATTTCCTCAGGCTTAATACGTGTTAACAACTCGCGCACCTTGAGATGTTCGGGGTTCACACCTTGTAGCGGATCTAACAGACCAAGCAGTACGTGATACCGACCACGAAATTCGCCTGTTCGTTCAATTGCAACAACATCGCGCGAATCTTCCACAACACACACAATGGACGAGTTGCGCTTGGTGTCGGAACAGATGTTGCACAATTCAGAATCGGTGAGATTGAAACACACCGTACAAAACTTCACTCGCTGCTTTGCGTCGACTAATGCTTGTGCAAGTCGAGTGACATCGTGTTCGTCAGACTTAATGATGTGAAGCGCCAAACGCTGTGCACTGCGTGGCCCAATGCCGGGTAAGCGACCGAGTTCGTCAATCAGTAACTGAACCGGAGGCGTGTACGGAGACGCCATTAGTTATTTCCGACCGCGTGGTGACTTCGGCGCAGGTGGAGTTTCTGCTGCGGGAGTTTCATCCATGATGACACCTTGCGGAAATGAAGAAGTAAGAGCTTCAAGCATTGGATCGATTGCGTTATCTACGGCAACGGTTTCCGAAAGATCAATCTCTGCATACGGGTCTTCAGCAACGACAACATCAATTGTCTTTGTTTCGGTCTCGTCGACTTCAGCAATCACTGGCCGCTTCATGCCGGCAGGGCTTGTGGGGTCTGCTTGCACCAATGTGACTGCATACGTTGTGCCACACACTTGCTTAATTGCAGCAACAACGGTGGCTACTTGTTGCCTTCAACAGATTCAATGACTGCTGGTTTGAAGATTGCTTTGGCAATACCGCGCATTGCATCAGTAATTTGTGGCCACGCTTGAGCAGGATCAACGCCAGTACTTGCAGGCGCATCAGCAACGACGGGTGCACTCTGAGCAGGTGGAACTGGAATCTCTGAAGTATTGGCCGACTCACCTGCAGCCACTGGCTCGACAGGTACGGCTTCTGCTGGTGCGGGAGCCTCGGGTGCTGGGCGCTCGGTGCCACCAGTTGCATGGCCACCAATTTTGGCTCGGCCAGTTGTGGGGTTCACTGGTGCTTGTGGTGCTGCAGCAGCAATACCTTTTTCACGCAACACTTTGACAGCTTCTTCAAGTTGACCCACGCGCGCAAGCAAGTTTTCTGTGCTGTTGTCGAGAATGGGTGACGACAATTGCACCACCGCTACTTCTAACAACAAACGTGCATCTGGTGCATGGCGCATTTCTACCATGGTGGTGCCGAGAGTTTCCATCACACGAACAATTCGTTGTACACCCATGTCGCGTGCATATGTATTTAGTTCTGCAATGCGTGAGTCTGGTAACTGCACTAGTTCGGGAGACATGAGAGACAAGAAACAATCGCGCATAGTGCGCACTACATCTTCTGCAAACGTATGTGGGTCGCGACCTTGTTGCATGGCGCGAGCAACTGCGGCAAGTGCTGCCGCATGATCACGTTCAATGATGGCGCGCACAATGCCTTCAGTGTGCATTGCTTCTTCAGGCTCGCCCCCACCAGAGACGACAAGTTCCAAGGCAGACAACGTGTCACGTGCACTACCCGCACCTTGACGCAACACCATATTGATGGCGTCATCGTCAACTGTGAGTTCTGCTTCTTTGATAACAAAACGCACATACTTTTCCAGTTCGTTAACCGGAAGTAAATGAAACTGCAAATGCTGAACACGACTACGAATAGTTTCGGAAATCTTTTGTGGGTCTGTAGTTGCAAGAACGAATACCACCTGTGCCGGTGGCTCTTCCAATGTCTTTAGCAACGCAGCTTCTGCACCGCGAGTAAGCATGTGCACTTCGTCCAAAATAAACACTCGATGACGACCAGGGCTCGTGAGAGCAGCCGCCTCGATAATGTCGCGAATTTCTTGAACACCGTTGTTGCTCGCAGCGTCGAGTTCTAGAACGTCGTAACTAGTGCCAACTTCAACTGCTTTGCATGAATCACATACACAGCACGGCTCACCCTCGACTGGGTTTTCACAGTTCAGAACCTTGGCCAAGATGCGCGCAGTGGTGGTCTTGCCGGTTCCACGCGGGCCTGAGAATAAGTAGGCCTGGCCTTCACGGCCGTTAATGACCGCATTGCGCAATGCACGCACCACGTGGTCCTGCCCGTACAGCTCGGAGAACTTCCGAGGTCGGAATCGTCGATACAAGGACTGCGTAGCCATCGGAGCGACCCTACCAATGAGGTGCATCGCCGCCCTGCGTGTGCGAAGGTGAAACACCCCCGGCGGTCATTCCTTGGCTACCGTTTCCTTACCTCATGCGTCGCCTACCCACATTCCTGCTCGCGCTCATCGCGTTCCTCGCCATTGGGGCGGGGCCTGCCTCTGCAGCCGGCGACAACACCCTCGCCAGTTCCAGCCCAGCGGCTGGTGAAGTCATCGATCTTGCCCCCACCCAGATTCAATTGAAGTTCACGCTTCCCGTGGGAGGCGCTGACGCCGTAGGGAAAATGGGGCTCTCGCTTTCCTGTGAATCACAATTGGTGAACCTTGGACCACCAGCATTGTCGGCCGACGGTGTCACCGTGTCGGCTGCTCTCACCCAAGCTCCACCAAATGGAAAATGTGTTGTTAGTTGGTCGCTGCCCGACACCAGCACCGGCACATTTAGTTTTACTGCACAAACTCAAGCCACTACCACCGTGCCAGGCACAACGCCTGGCGGAACAGACACCAGTATTCCTACCGATGGTGAGACTGCAACCAGCACGCCACGCGTTGGTGGCCCACTCGGATTGTTCCGATGGATTGCTTTCTTTTTTGTCGCTGCATTGTTTGGCGGAATTGTTTTCATTCGTTTGATGTGGCCCGAGGGTGTTGAGTACCCGATCACTGAAAAATACTTCCGACAGATTTCAATACTCGCCTTTGTCTCTACATATTTTGTTGCCGCAGCAATGAACGCACAAGAAGGATCCACTGGAATCGGATCTTCATTGTCACCTACTTCGTGGGGACCATTGTTCGGCACAAAAGAAGGCAACGCAATTATCTTGCGACTTGTATGCATTGCAGTGTTAGGCAGCCTCACGTGGATTACAGAACGTATCTTCGTTCCATCACTGAATGCTGTTGTCATTGGCTCTCTCAGTATCACAATGTTGACTTACGGATTTGATAGAGCAACCGGACGTGCCGTGATCATCGGCATTGTTCTCGCTATTGCACACATGGCGCTCATCTCTGTATGGGTAGGTGGAATCGCCCTTATTTGGCGGGTTGTTTTGCATGGTCCAGGCGACATCGATCTTGTGCACGCATTGCGCACATGGAGTCGCAGCAACACGCCACTCACCATTGGCATCGTGCTCACTGGCTTTGCACAAGTGTGGCGCCTCGATGGTTTGAGTCTCATAAACAGCGGTCACGGTCGAGTTGTACTTTTGAAAATACTCATCGTGGGCGCACTGCTATTTGTAAGCGCAGTCATTCGACAATTCGTTATGCGCGGAATGCAACGAGCAAATTCGCTGAACGAAAAAGTTGTCTATCGTTTGAAACGACCAGTTGGTCTTGAACTTTCCATCAGCATCATTGTTCTTGCATTGTCGTCATGGATGTTGTCAATGCGGCCACCATATATTTTGTTGCGTGACCGCGGGCCAGTTGTTGAATACGCCATCGTGCAAGACCTTGAAGGGAAGGATGACTTTCACGTTCGGTTGTCCATCACACCAGGCAACGTTGGCGCCAACAAAGTTCTTGTAGAACTCTTTGGTCCAGAACGAATTCAAAACTTCACCATTAAGTTCACACCAGAAAATCCAAACTTCCCTGGGTACACATTGTTTGTTCCCATCACTCGTCCAGGTGGTGCACTCACCACTGAAGAAGCTGGAATGAACTTCAAAGCACCAGGGCTGTGGACCGCCACCATCACAGGTGTCACCACCACCGGAGACCTCGAACCACTCACCACCACATTTGTGATTGCCGACGGCACCACGGTGACCACGCTTCCCCAACAAGGGTTGAAGGTGGGCACCACCACAACCCCACCGGCCACGGTGCCCCCCACCATGGCTCCTACAATCGCGCCAACTATTGCTCCTACCGTGCCGCCCACTGTCGCCCCGACGGTGCCCGTGGCCCCGGTGGTCACCACGCTCCCACCCGGATAACGGCATTTCACCCCGTTCTGCCCATCAGATAGGCAGAAGCCCTCAATGGGCACTAGCGTTTCGCAGGTGACTGATACCTCTGGCTCTTCGATGCAGGACAAAATTGACGACCTTCGGGACCGTCAGCAGCAGGCGATCAACGCCGGAAGCCCGCGCTCCGTGGAGCGCCACAAGGGCAAGGGCAAATTGCTGGCCCGCGAGCGCATTGACTACCTCTGCGACCCAGGCTCTTTCCACGAACTCGACATGTTGGCTCGCCACCGTGCTCATGCCGCAGGCCTAGAAGAGCGCCCATACACAGATGGTGTTATCACCGGTTGGGGCACCATCGAAGGTCGCAAAGTTTTCCTCTTCAGTCAGGACTTCACCGTGTTTGGTGGAGCGCTTGGTGAAGTGTTTGCCGAGAAGATTCATAAGTTGATGGACCTTGCACTCAAAGTTGGTGCACCCGTTATTGGTTTGAATGACGGCGCCGGTGCTCGTATTCAAGAAGGTGTTGTTTCGCTTGCTTCATACGGCGGCATCTTTTATCGCAACGTGCAGTCCTCTGGTGTTGTTCCACAAATTTCTGTCATTCTCGGACCATGTGCTGGTGGTGCTGTGTATTCACCAGCAATGACCGACTTCATTTTCATGGTGCGCGAATCAAGCCACATGTTCATCACTGGTCCAGACGTTGTTAAGACAGTTACTGGTGAAGACGTGACATTGGAAGAACTTGGTGGCGCAATGAGCCACGCTTCAAAGTCTGGTGTTGCAACATTTGTTTCGAATGACGAACAGTCATGTCTTGATGATGTGCGCTTCTTGCTTTCGTTCCTTCCACAGAACAACCTTGAAGAAGCACCGCTTGTTGAAACTGCTGACGATCCAGATCGTCTCTGCGAATCACTGCGCGACATTCTTCCTGCATCGCCGAACCAGCCATACGACATGAAGAAAGTCATTCGTGAAGTTGTAGACGACGGTGAATTCTTTGAGTACTTCCCACATTGGGCGAAGAGCATTGTGTGCGGTTTCTCTCGTGTTGAAGGAAAAACTGTTGGTGTTGTCGGCAACCAGCCCATGGCGTTTGCTGGTGTTCTCGACATTGAATCATCTGAAAAAGCTGCACGTTTTGTACGTACCTGTGACGCATTCAATATTCCACTGCTTACTTTTGTGGACGTCCCTGGCTTCTTGCCAGGCGTGAACCAAGAGCACGAAGGCATTATTCGCCATGGCGCAAAGTTGTTGTACGCATTCTGTGAAGCAACAGTTCCACGTATTCAGATCATCACTCGCAAGGCCTATGGCGGTGCGTACGTGGTGATGAACTCAAAGTCCATCGGTGCAGACCTTGCATACGCATGGCCTACTGCAGAACTTGCAGTTATGGGACCACAAGGTGCAGTCGAGATTGTGTACAAGCGAGAACTGCAACAAGCAGCAGACCCTGTTGCGCGCCGTGCAGAACTCATTGCTGAATACACAGAGAAGTACGCGAACCCATATGCAGCCGCCGAGCGTGGTTACATTGACGACGTTATTGACCCAGCAGATACACGCCGCAAAGTTGTTGCTGGATTGCGCATGTTGCAAACAAAGCGCGAAGAGCTCCCACGCCGCAAACACGGCAACATGCCACTGTAGGAAATCATGACTGAATCATTTGCTTCGAACTTTGCTGGTGCATCGTCCGTTGGTTTTGGAATTAGCAGCGAACCTAAAGCAGGTTTCTGGATTCGCGCTTTGGCAAACATCTGCGACGGCATCATGGTGTCATTGGTCAACCTTCCACTTGCAGTGATTGCAACCGGTGCAAGTGACGATGCGCAAGTACCTTTTCAACTCGCCCAGATGGCCCTTTCATTAGTTGTGTTGTCGTACTGGATGGGCACGCAAGGTGGCTCGCCGTTGCGCCGTAAGTTAGGCATCTACGTGCTCGACGCCGAGACCGGCGCGTTCATTGGTAAGGGTCGTGCTGCAAAGCGCATTGTGATGAGTTGGGTTTCTGCAGTCGCTTTGTTTGTTGGATACCTATGGATGATTTGGGATCCTCAGAAGCAAACATGGCACGACAAAGTTGCACGCTCAGTGGTGGTTCATCGATGAATACCGCAATTGCATCTATTTCACCAGTGCCAACTGAAGAGGAAGCGGCGGCCATTGTTGCTGCAGTCACTCTCATGTGGCCACAACCTGTGGTCGCGTCCACTATTGACAACAAGCCCAATGTGGCTTGGCGTTTCAGTGGCCGTTGGTGGGCTAACGACGCAATCTCTCGTCGCACTCGACCAGGAGCATAAACATGTCGTCGGCGAGCGGCATTGAACTCACCACAGTCGCAGACGACCTTGCCGTCTTTCATCACGGCACACATGTCATCCGCCACGAGAACCTAGAGCCCGACACCGCGTACACAGAACACGGAATTGATTTCCGCACCCTTCCTCGTCCTAGTGGAAAATTGCTCAGTGTGTTTGCAACTGTGAACGACGTTCACTTTGGCGAAACAGAGTGTGGTCGCGTTGACGACAACCTCAATGGCCCCATTCAACGTGCACTTCCTGGCGAACAGCCGTACCCCATCACAATGAACTCGGGTGCAATTGCCGAGATACAACAACTCCAACCCAATGCAGTTCTTGTAAAAGGTGATCTCACGTGCAACGGAACAGATGATGAGTTTGCAGCATTTCGCGAACACTACGTCGATGGCTTCGGAGACAAATTATTTGTGGCTCGTGGCAACCACGATGCATACATGAATCAGAATGAATTCACCGGTGACCAATGGATTCAGTTACCTGGTGTCACCATCGCTCTCATCGACACAACTATTCCCACCATCACAACTGGCCGGATAGACCCCGAACAATTTGAGTGGCTAGACGCGCAACTGTCTGCAAGTACATCACCAGTTCTCATCATGGGTCATCATCAACAGTGGATAGAAGGCCAACGTAGCGATGACTACTTCGGCTTGCATCCAGACAGCAGTGATCAGTTAGACGAACTAGCTGTGCGACACGCATGCGTGCTTGCATACACAGCAGGTCATACCCACCGTCACCGTGTGCGCAACATGGCTCAGTCAGGTATTCCGTCAGTAGAGATTGGTTGCGTGAAGGATTTCCCTGGTTCGTGGGGTGAATACCGCGTGTATGAAGGCGGAGTGACGCAGATAGTTCATCGCATCTCTACACCTGAGGCATTGCAGTGGAGCGAGCGTTGCCGTCACTTGTATGAAGACTTTGGTGTGCACTACGAGACATATGCAATGGGTGCACTCGAGCAACGCTGTTTCAATATCGAGTTGCGATGACCGCAGCAGCGCTTGCTGGTCTACGCGTTGTCGACCTTTCCACTGTTCTTGCTGGGCCTAACTGTGCTCGTTATCTCGCCGACTTCGGTGCAGATGTCATCAAGATAGAACGCCCAGACGGTGGCGACAGTTTGCGCAACATGGGCTGGCGCGACCCAGCAGATGGTGAAGGCCTGTGGTGGAGACTCGTCAACCGCAACAAGCGCACCGTTGCGCTTGATTTGAAAAACGAAGATGATCGAGAAGTCTTTCTTCGACTCATTGATGAAGCAGATGTGTTGGTAGAAAACTTTCGCCCCGGAATTTTGGAGCGTTTAGGTTTTGCGCCAGACGTGTTGCATGCGCGTAACCCACAACTGGTCATCACCCGCGTGAGTGGTTTTGGTCAAGACGGCCCGTACGCACATCGCCCGGGGTTTGCATCTATTGCCGAGGCAATGTCTGGTCTTGCTTCAATTACCGGCGTACCTGGTGGCGACCCAATGCTTCCACCGTTCGCTCTCACTGATGAAGTGACGGGCCTTGTTGCCGCATTTGCCACCATGGTTGCGCTGTGGTCAGAACAAGGTCAAGTTGTTGACGTTTCATTGTTAGAGAGTTTGTTTCAAATTCTTGGGCCACTGATGACTGTGTGGCTGACACGCAATGAGTTACAACCACGCATGGGTTCACTACTTCCCTACACAGTGCCGCGCGGTGTGTACAAGTGTGCCGACGGAAAGTTTGTTGCAATTTCCACGTCAAGCGATTCCATTGCGGCACGTGTCGTGAAGTTGATTGGTTTCGATGGCGATGATCGGTTTGCAACATTTGCAGGGCGCATTGCCAATCGCGAAGTTATCGAGCAAGAGATGGATAACTGGTTTGCTTCGCGCACACAAGCAGAAGCACTTGCAATTTTTGAAGAGATCGAAGCAGCTGCTGGTCCGGTGTTATCAATGCAAGATATAGAGACAGACCCGCATTATGTTGCGCGCCAAGCAGTGGTGAACATCGAGGGAACACCTATGCAAGGTCTTGTTGCTCGGCTATCCGCGACACCGGGTGCAATCAAATGGCGTGGTCGTTCAAAAGATGAAGACGGTGATTCCATACGCCGTAACGGTTGGAACGAATAACTCGCAACTGAGAGTCGTTCATCTCTCGTTTCACTTCGACCCTTCCATCTCGCTGTTTTCCCGAGCTGGTGACTATTGTTTACCTGTTCGTTAGGGGAAATTCATGAACACCACTCCAGCACCAGATCTCACACGTGCGTACAAAGTTCTGGCTCTCACAGCCGTGGCTACTTTCTTGGTATCGCTTGATACCAGCATCGTTGTTGTTGCTCGTCGCACAATCGAGGCAGACCTCGGACACCCAACATTGCTCACGTGGGTTTTCTCGGCATACAACATTGCATACGCCGCCGGTTTGTTGACTGCTGGCCGTTTCGCCGACGTCAATGGTCGCAAACGTTCTTTCTTACGTGGTCTTGCCTTGTTCAGTATTGGATCCGTGTTGTGTGGTCTTGCTCCAAACGCCATGCTGCTTGTTCTCGCCCGAGTCGTGCAGGCTTTGGGCGGTGCTCAACTCACACCAGCGTCTCTTGCATTAGTACTTCCCGAGTTCCCTGTTGAAAAGCGAACTGTTGCAATTGGTATTTGGGGTGCTGTTGGCGGGCTTGCTGCTGCTGTGGGTCCATCTGCCGGTGGCGTGTTGGTGGATTGGCTGAACTGGCGTGCACTGTTCTTTATCAACGTTCCATTTTGTATTTTCACTCTCATCGTTGGCGGAAAGATTTTGCATGAAAGCAAAGACCTCAATGCAACGAAGCACGTTGACCTCATTGGAACTGCACTTGGCTTTCCAGGAGTTGCACTCGTGACATTGGCTATTACGCAAAGTAGCGATTGGGGCTGGGGAGATAACAGAACCTTGGGAGCACTCATCATCGGTTTCATTTTGCTCGCACTCTTTGTGCAGCGTTGCAACACCGTGACAGATCCACTTCTCGATCTATCTCTCTTAAAGATGCCGTTTGTTGTTGCAGCAAACCTGTCTGGATTGTTCTTCTCAATTGGTTTCCTTGGCATGTGGTTGTTAAACACACAGTGGTTACAGGCAGTGTGGAACTACAGCCCAGCAATGTCGGGTCTTGCAATTGCGCCAGGGCCAATCACGGCCGCAATTTTTGCTGCGCCAATGGGACGCCTCGCAGTGCAATGGGGCCACGCGAAAGTTCTCATGGTGGGCGCTCTGTGCCTTGCATTCGGCACTGCAATGTTTAGTTTCACCATCGACACAACACCGAACTACGTGGGTGGATTACTGCCCTGGATGATTCTTACTGGGTTCGGCGTCGGTTGCAGCATGTCTACGTTGTCTAGTGCAGCAAGCGCATTCCTTCCGCCAGCACGATTTGCTATGGGTTCTGCACTCAACACCACAATGCGTCAGATTGGTTCAGCATTGGGTGCTGCACTCGCTGGTTCACTGGCAGCGCCTGCAATGAAGAACTTGGTTGTCGCTATGACAAATAAAGAGGTACTGACCCGAACCATGTTGTCGTCATATTTCACCGCATGGCGTGTAATGGCGGCAATCTATTTGTTCGCCGGCATTGTGATGATTGTGTTGTTCCGTAAACCAACCGATGCGCAGATGGCAGAAGCAAACGAAGTTACCTTCGTCGACTAACTACTATCGATTCTTGTCCAAATCCTCGACAAGAATGATTGACGAGGCCTGAGTCGCACGATCCAAATTTTGACGATGTAAGTAGCTGAGCTTGCTCTGTTGTTGGTCAATCATGGGTTTCCAGAGCTCGTACAGAGTTGATAGGTCTTCGGTAGCACGGTCACGAAACCCAGTAATTGACCGATAGTTGTCATTAAGGTGAGACATCAGTTCACGCCGTCTTTCCGAAGCAGAAACAAATTGATTGAAGTGTTGCGTCAACAATTGAAACTTTTCCTCATCCAAGTATCGTCCCTGAAAGAGGGTTGATCCTTCGGTTGAGCCCACCAACTCATTGATGCAGTTGGTAAGTGTCACTGGAAGTAAATCCGTCTGTTGAAACGGGGGAATGCCTGCGAAATAAATGGATGCCCACATGAGTCGTGATAGCCGACTTGGTTGTTCATCAAGATTCCAGAGAGTTGCACCCCGCGTCCCGGTACTTAGAAGAGTCTGTAGTTCAGCCAATGCCTGCATCGTTCTTGAATCAAAAACCCCGCAGATAAAATCTACGTCTGCCAACAAATGGTTGGCATTCAGACCGATAGAAGAGAACTCGACGCGTAATTTCTGTCCAACGCCATCAAGCTGTTGTGAAATCGCCCATAGTTCTTTACCACTGTTCGCACCGACCAAGTGAACTACGTCCAAGATCTGCTTGTACCCAGTAGAGCCGGCACTCACATCTTGCTGAATTTTCAGCATCATCGAAATCGGGCACAGTGCGTTTCCACTTCCCAGAAGAGTGTCACGGTGTTGGTTTCTTAGGGTGGACTTTGCAGCGGTGGCCAGAGACATCGAAGGGTTCGAAGCACTCCTGTGAAATGCAATGACGAGCACGTCTAATTCATCAATCAGATACCTGATTCGGTCATTTATTGACCTGTTCTGGGCAATAAAACTGTTGTGACGTTCATGAAATGCATTGAGTTGGACTGTGAAGATCGCAATGCTGGCAGCCAATAGTGCTGCCAAGGTTGCTGAGAATCCCTGGACAAGCTCACCAGCCCAAAAACCGTTAATAGTCCCGGTTCGGTGCACCCATACAGTCGTCGCATACACCAAGAACATGATCAAACTTGCGAGTAATCCAAAAATGACGTGGCCGATTGTGCGTCGGGTTTTTGCGCCACTGTGTATTGCGCTGTCAGTGTTTACGACAAAACCAAGGACAATTACGAGCACAATTTCAGAGGCCACATAGTAACCAAAAGCTGTCCTACCCTTCTGGGGTAGTACTTCAAGAATATTCCAACCGCGGACAGACACAAGAAATATGAGTAACTCACACAGAATAAGAATCAACAAAACACTACGATGAATTCGTCTCCAGTCATTTGAAGATTTCTGTTTTAACCGATTGAAGAACACGATAGGACAATAGCCCAGGTTTTAATAGCCGGTCTTAAGTACCCGCCAGAGGACATGACACATCTTCTATAGGCCACTGGAGGCAGTGCAAACACCAGTCACTAAGGCTAAAGGCCTATCGGGCAACTAACTCCAGTGCCACCAATACCGCAATAACCGTTGGGGTTCTTGCCTAGGTACTGCTGGTGGTACGGCTCTGCAAAGTAATAGTGCGCGAGTGGTGCAATCTCGGTTGTGATCGTGCCGTATCCGGCTGCAGTGAGTTTTGGCTGGAATGCATCTCGAGTTGCTTCAGCAGCTTCACGTTGCGTTTCGCTTGTGTAATAAATTGCGCTGCGATACTGCGTGCCCATGTCGTTACCTTGCCGCATACCTTGCGTGGGGTCGTGGTTTTCCCAAAACACACGCAGCATCTCTTCAAGTGAAGTAACAGTTGTGTCGAACACTGCCATCAGTACTTCGGTGTGGCCGGTGAAACCAGAGCACACTTCTTCATAACTTGGGTTTGGTGTGTAGCCACCTGCATAACCAACTGAAGTGGAATGCACGCCAGGTGTTTGCCAAAAGATGCGCTCTGCACCCCAGAAGCAACCCATGCCGACAACAAGAGTGTCCATGTGTTCTGGCCACGGACCAGTCAGCGAAGCACTGTTTACAAAATGCGCTTCAGGCACGGGCATGGTTTGGTCGGTACGGCCAACCAATGCCTGCTCTGGTGAAATCATCTCTGGTGCTTTGCGTCCGAACATAATGCGATGGTATCGGTTACAGGTCCCAATTGATTAGAGGGAAATGTCACCCACAACGTATTGACCGTTCGCAAAGCTCAAGCCGTTGAACATCACCTTGTTTGTGGAAGCCACATAACCCAGGTTGTAGATCTCGATTTCATTCGATGTGTCTAACAAAATCGTTTCTTGCGAGGTCGAAGGGTCGTACAAACTCAGAATGTTTTTGTCATCCTTGTTTGTGCCGGCGAGCAGCAATTTGTTCCCCATCTGGTGCCACACAGTGATCGTCGTAATCACAGTATTGGCGCGCGCGACGGTCGGATAAAACTGCATCAAATCCGTACCACCCGATCCGTAGGTGACCCCCACAATCGCCAGAGTCCTTTCGGTTCCTATGTTGAAAATATCCTTCACCAAAGTTCCACCCATGGAACAGAACACAGAAGTCTTTACACCTTCTTGATAGGAACAGAGACTCGAAGTGTCATTTTGTGCAGAACCGTACCTTCCATACGAACCTGAGATCCATGGAAGTGTGTCGACTTTCCCTTGGTCTACGGAATACCTATAAACGCCGCCAGTTGAATTAACTGAACTGCTCACTCCGTAGTACAGGTTGTTATCTACAAACTTTCTCAAGAAAGTTGCTATTGCCCCATTCACGAGATTGGTAATTGCACCAGTTCCCACACTTACTTTACGTATCCATGAAATTGAAGTGCTTACAGTGCGTCCAGCCATAATGACTGATCCGTCGCCCAACACGACATAGTCAGTTACTTGCACGTTGTCGCGCACGAGTGGCGTGACTACTCCGTTTACATTCTTGCGAAGAGTAAAGGTGTACCCCGTGCTGGTACCTGAGTAATAGATATTTCCAGCATCGTCAAACTGAATTGGCGCATTGCCGTTGGTTAATGAACCGACCATCGAACCAAGTCCCATTGTTACTGACGTCAAATCACTATCAACACACGATGGAACTCCGGTGTCTGTGTTGATCTCAGCCAATACACAGTTAGCGCCACCACTGACGAGAGGCGTTGCAGTGTAAAAGACAACGTAGAACTTGTTGTTGGGTGCAGAGTAAAAATCTCGCACTACGGGAGTAGCGCTACCAGTTGCGTAAATGGATGCAGACGATCCATTCATACCCACTCCGAAAGTGCACATTCCCAATGGAGCTGCACCCACCGTGACAGTGCTGCATGTCGAACTGCTAGAGGTTTGCGCCAAACCGGCGATACCACTTACCTGAAACACCACAGTGCTTTCACCTACGGCTGGAACTTTTGCCTGACGTAACCCAGCTGTGCCCACGCCCTTGCGTTTCAATGGCTGAAACTTTGTCCACTTAGTGGAGTTGCCTAACACACGACTCTTATTGGTCATTGAAATAGGCGCTGGAAATTTCACACCCTTTGAGTCGTATCCAGCACGAATGTAAGTTCCTCTTCCAGAGACAATCGCGAGTCTTTTACTCCACGATCCGAAACCTTTCGCGTTCTTCGAGCGCGCAGTAACTCCCACTTCATAATTCTTCAAGAAGTTTTTGATGGTGCACGTATTCGATTTACCACGAATTGTGCATGTCCTTGCATAATCCGCAATAGCTATGACAGTTGATGTTGGCTTGTTCTTTGACTCTGTCGCTGCAATCACGAAAGTGAGATGGACTTTGCCCTTTGCAGCAGGCGCAGAGCGAATAACCGTAATGATCGGCTTAGGTGGTGTTCCCTTTGAGGCTGCTTCAACAGGAAGAACTCCTACAAGGCCCACACTTAGAAAAATGCTGGTACCAGTGATAACTAACTTAAGTTTCATGGGACTTCCTCTATCAACTAATGATTGAGTATAGGTACCAGGCTGGATCACCAACCAGGTTCATTAACCCCAATGGCCTTTATGAGCTTCTTCAATGCGAGACATCAGGGACACCGAGCTCGGCCGATCGAAATCCAAAAGCACCCTCTTATTGGCTGAATAGCAATACACGCCCGCAACAATGATTCCAGCTTGTTCCAGAGCGACGCGACATCGACTTATGGAATCTCCATGTGTCACCTGATCCTCAATAAGGTCAACTGTCATCGGTTTTAAAGACCCAGAAATCATTTGAGGATTAACGTGATAGTCATCACCAATACGGTTAACGATTGGCCAAACCGCACGGCCCGTTAAGTCTGCAATATAGCGAACCATCCGGTTGGAAAACTGACCTGGCTGACGATCTGAATAAGCCGATGCTGGAACAGGTACCAGTGGTCTAGTCACTACGGAATCAAGACGACTCGCGACGAGTTCTGAAACAAAATTTACTCGTTCCAACTTTACATTAGGCCCGCTTCTCATTCGAGAAGTCCATTGATGCTTTTTGTAATCTTTTGCATCACCGAGAATTCTGCCTTCGAGAGAATCTCCGTCAAAACACATAACCGCCGTAAGGTGGGGGTCGTTGCTCCCCCGAAGTGAAGGCCACATTCGCTGTAATGCAGCAAAATACTCTTGTCGTAGTTGACCATCCACTCGTAATTCTCTCCTGGTTATCAAACGTGGACTGATTCCGAACCTATT